>DASXXS010000046.1:0-35556 GCA_036502925.1 Xanthobacteraceae bacterium | reverse complement strand
TCGCCTTCGTTCCAGCCGACCACGATATTCAAGCCGAAGCGCCCCTCGCCGATATGGTCGGCGGTCACCATCTCCTTGGCCGCAATGACCGGATTGAACAGCGGCGCATGCACGGTGCCGAAAACGGTGATGCGCTTGGTCGATGCCAGCAGACCCGCCGCCCAGGTGATCGTCTCGAGCGTCGCCCCCTGGTAGTCGGTGTCGCCGCCGTAGCCTTTCCAGCGGCCGATCGGGAGCAGGAAATCGATCCCGGCCTCGTCGGCCATGCGCGCCAGCCGCAGATTGTCTGGCCAGCTCCCGCTCCACCGCTCGGGGACCTTGGTGACCGCCCGTCCCGACGAGCAATTCGACCCGAACAAGCCGATCTTGAGCTTGTTGGTGTTGTACATCGAATAGCGGTCGCGCGTGAGTGCGTTGCGAGCGAGCACGATTCCTCCCATTTCCTGCGGTTGATCGCCGGTGGCAGGGATATCTTACCTCAAGGCCGAGACTGATTGAAATGGCGCCCGGCGGTCCGTAACCTGCCCGGGCGGGAGAACGCCACCATGCGCCCAAGACGCCCGTCCCCCTTCATCGTCCTGGCGCTGCTCGTCGCGCTTCCGGTGCTGCCGTCGGCCGCCGCCGAGAGCGCGGAGGCCGCCAAGGCGTTTCCCAGCCGGGCGATCCGAATCGTCGTGCCATTTCCCGCTGGCGGACCCACCGACATCCTGTCGCGTGTGATCGCAGAGCGCATGAGCCAGGACTGGGGGCAGCCGGTCCTGATCGAGAACCGTCCCGGCGCCAATACGGTGATCGGAGCCCAGCAGGTCGCGCGGGCCGCGCCGGACGGCTATACGCTCTTGGCGGCGATGGACACCACCCTGGTGATGAACCCGGCCGCCCTCAAGAACCTCCCCTATGATCCTTTCCGGGACTTTGCGCCCGTTACGCTGGCCGCCAAGAACACATCGCTCCTGACGGTGCGGGCGGACGGCGGGCCGAAGACGATCGGGGAGCTGATCGCCAAAGCCAAGTTCAATTCCGGCAAGCTGAACTACGGCGCCGGCATCATTACGACCAGGCTGGCGGGTTATTTATTCAACCGGGAAGCCGGCATCGACGTCCAGCTCGTCCCCTACAAGGGCAGCGCCGAGGTCGTGCAGGGCCTCTTGACCGGTGCGGTCGACTATATCATCGACGGTGTGGCTTCCAGCCTGCCGCTGATCCAATCCGGAAGGTTCCGCGCCTTGGCCAAGCTCAACAGCCGACCGCTTCCTGCCCTTCCCGACGTGCAGCCGCTCTCGCTTGTTGCGGGGATGCCCGCGCTCGACGACATTTCAAGCTGGATCGCCATCGTGGCGCCGGCGCGCACGCCACGCGCCATTGTCGACAAGATTCAGCAGGAAGTGGCAAAAATGTATGCCGATCCGGCGCTCTACGAGAGGCTGCAGAAGTCCGGCATCAATGCGGTGAGCAGCACGCCGGAGGAATTCGACGCCTTCTTTCGCAAGGAGGCCGTGCGTTGGGAGCGGGCCTTCAGGGAAAGCGGCATCCAGCTTGAATGACCGCCGCGGTCCGCGCGCCCCAATCCCGCCACCAAGACCCATGACCCACATCAGTCTCGGAGCATCCATGTCCAAGTCGAAAATCCTGGTCTTCGCGCCGCGCGAAGAACCGCCGGAGACCATCGCCGCGCTCGAAGGCATCGGTTGTGAGCTCGTCTTCGGCAATCGCGATTGGCAGCTGCCGCGCCGCTCCGACGAAGAAGCCGTGGTCGAAGCGGCCCGCGACGCGGTCGCCCTCATGGGCACATCGATGCGCCACACGCCGATCAGCCGGCGGATCATGCAGGCGTCGCAACGGCTGCGGATCGTCGCCAAATACACCGTCGGCGTCGACGACATCGACACCGACGCGGCCACCGATCTCGGCGTCATGGTCTGCCACGCGCCGACGGAATCCAATTGCTTCGGCGTCGCCGAGACCACGGTGACCTTCATGCTGGCCTTGTTCAAGAAGATCCGCGAGCGCGATGCCGACGTGCGCAACGGCAAGTGGCGCGAGCTGAACAACTTCGCCTACTATGTCGGAAGCCGGCAGACCGACAATTTCCCGGGCCAGACGATCGGCCTCGTCGGCTTCGGACGCATCGGCACCCGCGTCGCCCAATTGCTGGCCCCCTGGCGCGCCCGCATCATCGCCTATGACCCTTATGTGCCGCCCGCGCATTTCCTGACCCACGGGGTCAAGGCGGTCGACTATGACACGCTGCTGCGGGAATCCGACGTCGTGTCGTTTCACGTCGTGCTGACCAAGGAGACCCGCTACATGTTCGGCGAGCGCGAGCTCGCCCTGATGAAGCCCTCCGCGGTCGTCATCAATACGGCACGCGGCAAGGTCGTGGACGAGAAGGCGCTGGCCAAGGCGATTGCGGCCGGACGCATCCGCGGCGCTGCCATCGACGCCTTCGAGGAAGAGCCGCTGCCCGCCGATTCGGCCCTGCGCACGCTCGGCGACAAGGTGCTGCTGTCACCCCATTCGGCGGCCTACACCGAAGGCGGCGAGCTCCGGCAGGGCGTCGCCTGGGCGACCCGCTCGGTTCTCACCGCCCTTGCCGGCAAAATACCGGACAATGTTTACAACAAGGAGGTCATCCCGCGCTGGAAAGAGCGCTTCGGCGGGGCGAGCCTATCCAATTGAACGGGGCCCGATCGAGCGGGACCATTGCCGCCGCCCGGGCATGGGCCTAGTTTCGCTCCATGAGCCTGCAGTCGGCGGCACCCATTCACATCATCGGCGGCGGCCTCGCGGGCTGCGAGGCGGCTTGGCAGATCGTCAGCGGCGGCGTGCCGGTGGTCCTGCACGAGATGCGCCCGCTGCGCGAGACGGCCGCGCACAAGACCGCCGCGCTGGCGGAGCTGGTGTGCTCCAATTCGTTCCGCTCGGACGATCCGGAGCACAATGCGGTCGGCTTGCTGCACGAGGAGATGCGCAAGCTCGATTCGCTGGTGATGCGCGCGGCCGATGCCAATCAGGTCCCCGCCGGCGGCGCGCTGGCGGTTGATCGCGACGGATTTTCAGCGGCCGTTACGGCCGCGCTGGAAGCGCATCCCCTGGTCACGCTTTGCCGCGGGGAGATCGCGGAGCTTCCCCCGGCCGACTGGGACAGCGTGATCGTGGCGACCGGTCCCCTCACCTCAGCGGCCCTTGCGGACGCGATCGCGAAGCTCGTGGGCGAGCAGGCGCTGGCCTTTTTCGACGCCATCGCTCCGATCGTTCATCGCAGTTCCATCGACATGTCGGTCGCCTGGCTGCAATCGCGCTACGACAAGGCGGGCCCGGGCGGATCGGGCGCCGACTACATCAATTGTCCGCTCGCGCGCGCCCGCTACGAGGCCTTCATCGATGCCCTTCTGGCGGGCGACAAGGCGAGCTTCCATGACTGGGAGACCGCAACGCCGTATTTCGATGGCTGCCTGCCGATCGAGGTGATGGCCGAGCGCGGCCGCGAAACCCTGCGTCATGGTCCGATGAAGCCCTTCGGGTTGACCAATCCCCACGCCCCCGACGTCAAGCCCTATGCGGTCGTCCAGCTGCGCCAGGACAACCGGCTGGGCACACTGTTCAATATGGTGGGCTTCCAGACCAAGCTCACCCATGGCGAGCAGGTGCGCATCTTCCGCACCATACCGGGCCTCGAGAACGCCGAGTTCGCCCGGCTTGGCGGTCTGCACCGCAACACATTCCTCAACGCGCCGAAGCTCATCGACGAGACGCTCCGTCTCAAGGCAGCGCCCCGCCTGCGCTTCGCCGGCCAGATCACCGGCTGCGAGGGTTATGTCGAGTCGGCCGCGATCGGACTCATGGCCGGCCGCTTCGCCGCCGCTGAGCGTCTTGCGAAGCCGTTGCGACCACCACCCCCGACGACGGCCCATGGCGCGCTTCTTGGTCACATCACCGGGGGCCATATCGAGACCATCGATGCCGGTCCGCGCTCCTACCAGCCGATGAACATCAATTTTGGGCTTTTCCCGCCTCTGGCCCAGTCTCCGACCAGGGCTGCGGACGGCACCAGACTGCGCGGAACCGCCAAGACACTGGCCAAGAAGCGCGCCATCAGCCGCCGCGCTCTTGGCGATCTCGCGCTCTGGGTGGCCGGCGGCGATCACGCCCTGGCGGCGGAATGAAGCCCCCCTTTGGCCGGCCGTGCTAGAAGATCGCCAAATGCCATTGCCGCGCGAAATCAACGGACGTTGGCAGACCGACGTGGTGCTCAAGCGAGACGTGCTCTCGACGGTGGAGCGCGGCCGCTTCCGCACCGACGGCGGCGAGGTCGCGGCCGTGCTGCGGCGCATCGATGAGGTTCCGTGGTGGAGCCTCCCCCTCGCGCGCCATCTGTTCGGCCGCGAGCGCCGCGCGCTGACCGCCGCGGGGGCGCTGGGCGTCGCCCCGCCGCTCTGCTTTGCCGGACGACACGTCCTGGTGCGCGGTTGGATTGAGGGCGTCGCGCTGCATCTGGCCAAGCCATACGGCGACCGCGCCTATTTTCGGTCCGCCAAGGCGGTTCTGCGCAAATTGCACCGAGCAGGCGTTTGTCACAATGATCTCGCCAAGGAGCAGAACTGGTTGCGGGCGAGTAATGGCCGCGCCTATGTCACGGATTTTCAGCTTGCCATCCGCTTCAAACGCCGGAGCCTCATGTTTCGGATCGCCGCCTACGAGGACCTGCGGCATCTGCTGAAGCACAAGCTCCGCTATGCGCCCGAGGCGATCAGCGCCGCAGAGCGGCGCGTGCTCGCGCGCAAGAGCTTGTTCACCCGGCTGTGGATGGCGACCGGCAAGCGTGTCTACGAATGGGTGACGCGAGACATCTTGCGCTTCACCGACCGCGAGGGCGGCGGCCCGCGCCTGGTCCACGACGCGCCGCGCATTGCCGCGCACCTCAAGTCGCATCCGCAGGTGCGGGAAGTCGCCATCGTGGCCTATCCGGATCGCCGCGCCGGCACCGGCCTCTATGCATTCGTCGAGGGCGGTCCGGCCCTGTCGGAGGGCACGCTGCGCGACTTCATGGCCGCCAGCGGGGGGCCCAAGCCGCCCGAGCATCTGCAGGTGACCGAAGAGCTGCCGCGCAGGGCGAGCGGCGAGATCCGCAGCGAAATCCTTCAGCTCGTCGCCATGAACCAAGTCGACCTGATCGAGGCCCTGATCGGCAACGAGCGGGAACGGATGCTCATCCAACGCATCCTCGCGGATCGCCGAAATTTGCGCGATCGATTCGCGTTTTAGGCCGACTCGATTCGGTTTTCAGTCTCACGAGAACAGCCGTGCGGGGCGCCGGGCCGCCCGCCAGAGGCGCCATTGCCGCCGCCATTGGGAAATCGCGATTGGCACGAAAGGATCGTAGTCTTCGCGCTCCATGCGGTCGAGCACCGAGCGCACGAGCGCGAGCGGAAGCAGCGCCGGCAGCGCCGCATCCGGGATGCCGGCGGCCAATCGGCCTGCCTGCGCAAGGTGCCGGCGGGCCTCAAGCCGCAGCTCCGCGAAGGCGGCGCGCATTTCGGGTGTCGCCTGCTTCGCCGCGAAGTCCGGCTGCCCCACGCCGTGCCGTTCCAGAACCTCCAGCGGCAGAAAGAGCTGGCCGCGCGCCGCATGAATGGGAAACGCCTGGAGCAGGCCGGCAACCGCATAGGCGAGGCCGCCATGAAGCGTGAGCGGGCCGAGGCCGGGGATTTGCTCGCCATGCAGAATGCGGGCCGCCAGCTCAATGACCGCCGACGATGTCGCGCGCGCATAATCGTCGAAATCGGCGAGCTTGCGCATCGGATCGTTGTAGAGATCGAAGCGGCGCGCCGCGATCAAGCCGGTCAGCAACTCGCTCGGCAATCGATAGCGCGCGACCGCCGCGAGCAGAGCCGCCGCCACCGGATTGGCCTGGACGTCGCCCGCGGCTTTGCCGGCGATCGCATCGTCCCACCATTGCAGCCTGATCTCGCCAGCCAGCGGTTCGCGAATGATTTCGCGCACGCGCGCGATCTCGATGTTGAAGGCATAGACCGCGTGAAGCGCGCCGCGCTGCTCGGCCGGCGCGAACAAGGAGGCGAGAAAGCGATCCCGGTCGGCCGCGCGCACCAGCGCCTCGCAATGGGCGAAAGGGTCCTGCATGGGGCAACCTTAGCCTTGCCGGGCGCCGCCACCCAATTCGTCCGGACATCCGCTAGGCCGCGGCGATGAGACCCGCCGCCACCCGGCGTCCCTCGGCGAGGAGGACATTGTAGGTGCGGATGGCGGCGCCGGTGGGCATCGCCTCCCATTTGAGCGAATGTTCGCGAAAGCGCTCGCGCAACGCGGGCGAGACAATCCACGGATCGCGGCCGGTCCCGAGGATGAACAGGTCGAGACGCGCGGCATCGAAGACCTGCGCCAGCGTCTCCGGCGTGACGGCCTGCGGGGCCGTGACCGGCCAAGCCCAGATCCCATCCGGCAAGCACATGAGCGAACCGCGATGCGACAGTCCGGCGAAGCGGAAGCCGCCGTCCCCATAGGCATCGATCGGCGCCGCATAGGGCAGATGCGGCTTCTCGGCAGACGCCGTCAATTCACGCCCGCGTGCGTGCCGGCGACGGACTTGTTTTCGGCTCTTCCTCGGTCGCCAGCCGCGAGGTGCCAACCCCCAGATAGATCAGTATGGGAGCCGCGATGAAGACCGACGTATAGGTGCCGACCAGCACCACGCCGAACATCATGGTCGCGGTGAAGCTGTGAATCGCCTGCGGCCCGAACAGAAAGAGCGCGAGCAGCGCCAGAGTCACCGTCACGTGAGTGATGATCGAACGCGACAAGGTCGAGTTCACCGAGATGTTGAGCAAATCCGGCATCGGCATCTTCTTGTAGCGGCGCAGCATCTCGCGGATACGGTCGTAGATGACGACGGTATCGTTCAGCGAATAACCCAAGATCGTCAGCAGCGCTGCGATGCTGGTGAGGTCGAAGTCGATCTGGGTGAGCGACATGAAGCCGATGGTCAGCACCAGATCGTGCACGTTGGCGATCATGGCGCCGAGCGCGAACTGCCACTCGAACCGAAACCACAGGTAGACCAGGATGCACATGATGGCCACCATCAGGCCGATCGTGCCCTTGGCCATTTGCTCGGTGGAAATGCGCCCTCCCACCACCTCGACGCGCCGGTAATCGACCTCATCGCCGAGCGCGTTGCGCACCTTGGCGACGGCGGCCTGTTGCGCTTCGTCGCCACCCGCCTGCTGCGGGATGCGGATGAGAACGTCGGTCGGGGCGCCGAACTGCTGGAGCTGGGCTTCGCCGAGACCAAGGCCCTCTATCTTGCTGCGCATCTTGGCGAGGTCGGCGGGCCCGACCTTCGACTGCACCTCGATCAACGTGCCGCCGACAAAATCGATACCGAAATTCAAACCGTGAAAAAAGTAGAGCGCGATGGCGACAATCGACAGCACGGCCGAGATCGGAAAGCTCACGCGCCGAAAGCGCATGAAATCGAATTTGGTGTCGTCCGGGACGATACGAAGCAGGCGCACGGATCTTCTTTCTGATGCCGGCCGATTCAGATCGGCACGGTCTGTGGACGCTGCCAGCGCACCCAATAGGCAACGATCAGCCGCGTCAGGGTGAAGGCGGTGAACACGGTCGTGATGATGCCGATGCCGAGCGTCACGGCGAAGCCTTGCACCGCGCCGGTGCCGATGAAGAACAGCACGGCGGCCGCGATGAAGGTGGTGATGTTGGAATCCATGATGGTGGCGAGCGCGCGGGTGAACCCCGCATCGATGGCGGTGATCGGCGTACGGCCGTTGCGCACCTCTTCGCGGATACGCTCGTAAATCAGCACGTTGGAGTCGACCGCGATGCCGACGGTCAGAACGATGCCGGCGATGCCCGGCAGCGTCAGCGTGGCGCCGAGCAGCGAGAGCAGCCCGAAGATCATCGCGACGTTGATCGCCACCGCGATGTTGGCGAACAGGCCGAACAAGCCGTAGGTCGCAAACATAAAGAGGACCACCATCAGCGAGCCGACCAGGGCGGCCAGCTTGCCCTTTTCGATCGAATCCTGCCCGAGGCCGGGCCCCACGGTGCGCTCCTCGATGATGGTGAGCTTGGCCGGCAGCGCGCCCGCCCGCAGCAGAACCGCGAGATCGTTCGCCCCCTGGACCGTGAAGCTGCCGGAAATCTGGCCGGATCCCTGCAGAATAGGCTCGCGGATCACCGGCGCGGAAATCACCTCGTTGTCGAGCACGATGGCGAACGGGCGCCCGACATTCTCCTGGGTGGCCTGCGCGAACTTGCGGGCGCCGGAGGAATTGAAGCGGAACTGCACGATCGGCTCGGAGGTGCGCTGATCGAAGCCCGGCTGCGCGTCGGTCAGGTCGCCGCCCGAGACCAGGATCCGCTTTTCGATCAGGTAGGGCATCCGGCCTTCTTTTTCAGGGCCGTACAGAATTTCCGAATCCGGTGGCGGGCGTCCCTGCAACGCCTGCTCGACCGGCATCGAGAGATCGACCATTCTGAATTCGAGCTTGGCGGTCTTGCCCAGAATCTCCTTGAGGCGCTGCGGGTCCTGCAGTCCCGGCACCTGCACCAGGATGCGGTCGGTGCCCTGCCGTTGAATGAGCGGCTCGACGGTTCCGATCTGGTTGACGCGCCGATTGATGATCTCGATGGATTGCTCGACCACTTGGCGCATGCGCTGGACGATGGCCGGCTCCGTCACGGTGAGCTGGACCAGGCCGCCGCCGGCATCGACGACGTCGACCGAGCGCTGGGTGGTGGCCCCGAGCAGACCGCCGATCGGGGCCGCCAGCTCCCTGAGCTTGGTCAGAGCCTGCGGCAGATCGCTTTCGCGAATATGCACCTCGACGGTGTTGCCCCTGACCACCGGCTGGCCCGTGATGCCCACGCGCGCGTCGCGCAAAACGCGCCGCACATCCTCGCGCAAGCCCTCGACCTTCTGCCGGCGCACGTCATTGGCGTCCACTTCCAGCAGGATGTGCGATCCGCCTTGCAGATCGAGGCCGAGCACGATGTGGCGTTGCGCCCAGCCGGGCCATTTCTGCACCACGCTTTCGGGGAAAAAGTTGGGAACGGCGCACAGGCACACCAACGCCGCCGTGAGCAGGATCGCCGCCGCTTTTCCCCGCGAAATATAAAGCATACGTCCTGACCGTCCTGATGGCGTTCTGACACCGGCCTGCCGCGGTTCAGCCCGCGCTGCTATCGTCCCGTACGGGCTCGCCCTTGGCGCGCACGCCCGTCACCATCGAGCGCACCTGGCGCACGCGCACGCCATCGGCGATCTCGACCTCGACCTGCTCGTCGTCGACCACCTTGGTGACCTTGCCGACGAGCCCCCCGGAGGTAACGACCGTATCGCCGCGCCGCAAGTTCTTGACCAGCTCCTGGTGCTCTTTTGCCCGCTTCTGCTGCGGCCGCAGGACCAGGAAATACATGATCACGACAATGATCCCCATCATCCAGAGGGGCGAGCTCGGGTCGAGGAGGCCGGTCGGAATGCCCTGCGCAAAGGCCGGCGAAATGAACATCGAATATACCCCGCGGATAAGCTTGGCGGGCCCGCGCCGGCCACGCGGCGCTGCTGTCGGGCCCGAAATCGGCGCGGACTATAGCGGTCGCAGGCCCAATTGCAACGCTGCCGCCAGCGGCCGGCGGCCGACCTTGCGGGCTCGCCGGGGTCCCGCTAAGGGTGCTGCGCAACCAGCAACGATCCATGGCCAAACGCGTCAAAAAGCCCCAGCGGAAGGGCAAATCCAAGCCGCTTCCGATGCGCGGATCCGGTCGCTCGCAGGCTCCCGGCCTGCGCATCGCCGCGGCGCTCGAACGCCTGGCGCCCGCACGCCCCGCAACCCCCGACTTCGAGGCGGCCGATGCCTTCGTCTGGCATCCGCCGGGGCGACGACTGACCCCCATTACACGGGTCAACCGGGTCGAGATGTCGCTCCTGAAGGGGATCGACCGGGTGCGCGACCTCTTGCTCGAAAACACCGAGCGCTTTGCGCGCGGCCTGCCGGCCAACAATGCGCTGCTGTGGGGGGCTCGCGGCATGGGCAAGTCGTCGCTGGTCAAGGCGGTGCACGCTGCCGTCAATGCCGCGCCCGCGCGGACCGCGCCGGCGCCATCGCGGCTCAAGCTCATCGAGATCCATCGTGAGGACATCGAGAGCCTGCCCGACCTCATGGCGCTGACGCGAGGCACGCCCTGTCGCTGCATCGTGTTCTGCGACGACCTGTCCTTCGACGCCGAGGACACGAGCTACAAGTCACTCAAGGCCGTGCTCGAGGGCGGCATCGAGGGCCGTCCGGACAATGTGGTCTTCTATGCAACCTCGAACCGGCGCCACCTGATGCCGCGCGACATGATGGAGAACGAGCGCGCAACCGCGATCAATCCGGGCGAGGCCGTCGAGGAGAAAATTTCGCTGTCCGACCGCTTCGGGCTCTGGCTTGGTTTTCATCGCTGCAGCCAGGACGAATATTTGGCGATGGTGGATGGTTATGTGGCCCATTACGGCATTTCGTTCGGGGGCGAAGCGCTCACCCGCGAGGCGTTGGAATGGGCAACCACGCGCGGCGCCCGCTCGGGCCGCGTCGCCTGGCAATACGTGCAGGATCTGGCGGGGCGGCTCGGAGTGCAGACGACAGAGGACAGAGGACGGACGACAGAGGACAGATAAGAAGATCGAGTGAAATTTTCCGTCCTCTGTCGTCCGTCGTCCGGGACTCAGGCTCCGTGCAGGAACTGCATCGGGTCAACCGGCGCCGACCCTTTGCGGACCTCGAAATGGAGCTGGGGCGCGTCGACATTGCCGCTCTGGCCCGACTTGGCGATGACTTCACCGCGCTTGATTTGGTCTCCGCGCTTGACCAGCAGCTCTTTGGCATGCGCGTAGGCGGTGACATAGCCGTTGGGATGCTTCACCAGGACCAGATTGCCGTAGCCCTTCAGCTCGTTGCCCGCATAGGCGACGACTCCGTCCTCGGCCGCCTTGATGGGCGTATTTTCCGGCACGGCGACATCGATGCCATCGTTCTGCTGGCCGTTCGGCTTGGGTCCAAATCCCGCAATGATCCGTCCGCGCACCGGCCAGCGGAAGCCTGGCGCGGCGTCTGCCGCGGCGTTGGGCGAGGTATCGGCGCTCGACGTTTCGGCCGTCGGGGTGACCAGGCTGGCGGTTTGCGCCGGGGCGGCGCTGGCGACGACTTTGTTGCCGGTCGGCTTGATGGGCGCGGCCGCCTGCTCGACTTCGGGCTTGGCGCTGCTGATGTGTGCGCCGGGAATGAGGATACGGTCGCCGATGCCGACCTTACCGTAGGGCGGGACGATATTGTTGGCCCTGGCGATTTCTGCGACCGACTTGCCGTACTGATGGGCAATCTTGATGAGCGTTTCCCCGGGCGCGACCACGTGCACTGCGGAATTGACCGGCCCTGCCGCGTGCGGGCTGATGCTCGCCGACAAGGCCGCAGAGGGCTTGCCCGCCGCGGACGCTGTCGCGTGGGTGGCCGGTGCTGCCGCGGCGGCGGAAGCGGCAGCCGGTGACCCATGGCGCGGGATCACCAGGCGCTGGCCGGCCCGGATCACACTGGGCGAAGCGAGGTTGTTGGCCTGCAGGATCACCGCGACCGGAACGCCGTGGCGGCGCGCGATGCTGTCGAGGGTCTCGCCGGGTGCCACCGTGACGGCGGTGCCGCCGTCCCAGCTCCATTGCCCGGACGAGGGCGGCTGGCGCCCGCTTGCGGCCGACGCCGCGACCGATCCGGTGACTTCGGGGCCCGCTGCGGTGTACGAAGCGGGAGTGGTTTGCGGCAGCGGCCGCGTCTCGACATGGCCGACCGGGGCGCCCTGCCCCGATGCGCTCGAACCCGAGACCTCGCCCTGCCCGCTTCGCGCGGCATACGGAGCTTCGCCGAAACGTGTCGACTCGGCGCTGCAACCCGCGGCACCGACTGCGATCAGCGCCAATGCGCTCGCTCGCGGCCACGACAACGGGCGAAACCACTCGGCCAAGGATTTCATGTCCTGCTCACTCGAACGCAACAAGCAATTCGGCGAGTTAACAGACCGGAGGTAAATAAGACTTTAAGGAATTACGCCTTCTCAAGCCTAACGAATTTCGCGAAAACTCCTTACAATTCACGAGCTTGGCCCGGCAAAAGCGGCACAAAGCGCACCCCGATCAACTCCTCCTGCCGCATCCCCTCTTCGCTCTTGGTTAACCTGACGAGATTTTGCGGGCGCGCATGCGGTCCAAGCGGCAGCACCATGACGCCGTCCTGGGCGAGTTGCTCGACCAACGATTCCGGCACCGTTGCGGTGGCCGCCGTGACCATGATGCGATCGAAGGGAGCCCGGTCGGGGGCGCCGACAAGGCCGTCGCCGAGGCGCACCTCGACGTTTCGATAGCCGAGCGTCTCCAGCCGCGTTCGGGCAGCCTCCGCTAATGTGCGAAATCGCTCGATGGTCACCACCTCGCGCGCCAGGCGCGACAAGATTGCCGCCTGATAGCCGGAGCCGGTGCCGATTTCGAGGACGCGATGGTGGGGTTGCACGCCCAGCTGCTCGGTCATGTAGGCGACCACATAGGGCTGGCTGATGGTCTGCCCGCACGCGATCGGCAAGGCCCGGTCCGCATAGGCCGCATCGAGAAACTGGCCGTCGACGAAGTACTCGCGCGGCACCTCGTCCATGGCGCGCAGCACCGCCGCGCCGCCGATCCCGCGCCGCCGCAGCGTGAGGATGAACTGCATGCGGCCGATGCTGTCGTCACCCGCCGGTTGCTTTGACACGACGCCGCCTTTTCTCTCCACCCGACCCGGTGGGGCATCCCATGCGATATGGGCTCTGCCGAGTCCCTAACTGAACAGCCCCGCGAGCTTGGTCATATACGGCTCATCCGTCATGTCGAGGCGCAGCGGCGTCACCGCGATGCGGTTGGCGGCGAGCGCGGAAACGTCGGTGCCGTCGCTCGGCGGCATGGCGCGCGAGCGGACATAGGCGATCCAGTAATAGGCGTTGCCGCGGCCGTCCTCGCGCGCGTCGATGTGCAGCCGCTCCTGACGGCGCCGGCCCTGGGCGGCGACCGCGATCCCCTTCACCTCGGCGGGAGCGCAGTTTGGAAAGTTGACGTTGATCAGCACGTCGTGAGGAATTCCCTGGGCGAGCACGCGCCGGATGATGTCGGGCCCGAACCGGATCGCCGTATCCCAGTGCGGCGGCTGCTTGCTGTGTGAAAGATAGGCCTGCGAGAGCGCGAGCGAGGGAATGCCGAGGATCGTGCCCTCGACCGCCCCGGCGACCGTTCCCGAATAGATCACGTCCTCGCCGGTATTGCGCCCGCGATTGACCCCTGCCAGCACCAGGTCGGGCGGGCGGTCCTTGAGGATGTGGCGGGCCCCCATGATGACGCAATCGGTGGGCGTGCCCTTGACCGCGAAGTGACGCTCGCCGATCGCGCGCAGCCGCAGCGGATCATTGAGGGAGAGCGAATGCGACACGCCCGATTGATCGTATTCAGGCGCGATCACCCATATGTCGTCGGACAGCGCCCGGCCGATCTGCTCGCAGACGCCGAGCCCGTCGGCGTGAATGCCGTCATCATTGGTGATCAGGATGCGCATTCTGGTCTGTCGTCATCCGGCCCGCTCGATCGTTTTGCGGCCCCCCATATAGGGCGCCAGCACATCGGGAACCGCGATCGAGCCGTCCTGCTGCTGATAGGTCTCCAGCACGGCGATCAGCGCGCGGCCGACCGCGACCCCGGAACCGTTGAGCGCGTGGAGATAACGCACCTGGCGGCCTTCCCTAGCGCGGTAGCGCGCGCCCATCCGGCGCGCCTGGAACTCGCCGCAGACCGAGCAGGAGGAAATCTCCCGATAAGCCCCCTGCCCCGGCAGCCACACCTCGATGTCATATGTCTTTTGCGACGCGAAGCCCGTGTCTCCGGTGCACAGCGTCACCACGCGGTAATGCAGCTCGAGCCGGCGCAGAACTTCCTCGGCGCAGGCCAGCATGCGCTCGTGCTCGTCCTTGCTCTGCTCCGGCGTGGTGATCGAGACCAGCTCCACCTTGGAGAACTGGTGCTGGCGGATCATGCCGCGGGTATCCTTGCCGGCGGCGCCCGCCTCGGCCCGGAAGCACGGGGTGAGCGCGGTCAGCCGCACGGGCAGCGCCGCCTCCTCGAGGATCGATTCGCGCACCAAGTTGGTCAGCGGCACTTCGGCGGTGGGAATGAGCCACAGAAGATCCTTCCGAACAGGAAAATCTAGAGGGGTAAGTTTTTTCTCCAGCTCAAATGAGCCAGGTCTGACCCCAGCTGCCTTGTACTCACTCTCTAGCTGGTCCAGCTGTTGCTGCTCGTCCAAAAGACGGGTGACCGCAAACTGATCATCTTTGAACTTGGGCAACTGTGCGGTCCCAAACATCGTATGATCGCGCACCAGCAATGGCGGATTAACTTCGCTATATCCGTGCTCGCCGGTGTGCAGATCGAGCATGAATTGCCCGAGTGCGCGCTCGAGCCGCGCGAGCCCGCTCTTCAAGACCACGAAACGGGCGCCCGACAGCTTGGCGGCGGTCTCGAAATCCATCTGGCCAAGCGCCTCGCCGAGCTCGAAATGCTGCTTCGGCCCGAAGCCATAGTTGCGCTTGGCCCCGAAATGGTGATGCTCCACGTTGTGGCTCGCATCTGTGCCGTCCGGCACGTCGTCTGCGGGCAGATTTGGAATCTGCGCGAGCGCATCTTCCAATGCCTGGGAGAGCTTCTTTTCCTCCGCCTCCAGAGCGGGTATGGCGGATTTGAGCGCGGCGACCTCGGCGAGCAGTTTCTGCGCCGCCTCCTCCTCATTGCTCTTCTTCGCCGCGCCGATCTCCTTTGAGGCCGCGTTGCGGCGCGCTTGCGCCGCCTCGGCCTTGCCGATGGCGGCGCGCCGGCGCTCGTCGATCTCGATGAGCTTTGCTGCCTCCGGCGGCAGGCCCCGCCGCGCCAGCGCGCGATCGAAGGCGGCGGGATGGTCGCGAATCCACTTGATGTCGTGCATGATCCGAATCCGGCATCATGGCCGGCGCGATTCGGGGCCATGACGAATCAAACAATGACGAATCAACCAATCGAATGATACCCGACGCCTACTCCGCCGGCTTGGCGGCGGCGGCGGCCGCGGCCCGGGCCTTGTCGGCGGCGGCCCTTTTCTCCACGATCTTCACCGCCCAGATCGATCCTCCATAGAGAAGCAGGAGCGGCACCGCAAGCGAGCATTGGCTGATGACGTCGGGCGGCGTCAGGACCGCCGCGATCACGAAGGCGCCGACCGCGAAGTAGCGCCACTTCGATATCAGCTGCTGCGACGTGACGATGCCGACGCGCCCCAACAGCGTGAGGATCACCGGCAACTGGAAGGCGATGCCGAAGGCAAAGATGAGCCGCATCATCAGGTTGAGATAGTCGTCGACCTTGGGCAACAGCTCGATCGCGGCGCGGCCATCGCCGCCTGCCTGCTGCATGCTGAGCGAGAACCGCGCCAGCAGCGGCCAAAGCAGAAAATAGACCATCAGCGTTCCGAGGAAGAAGAAGAACGGCGTCGCGATGAGATAAGGCAGGAACGCCTGCTTCTCGTTGCGGTAAAGGCCTGGCGCCACGAACATGTAGAGCTGCGTCGCCACCACCGGGAACGACAGGAAGGCCGCACCGAACATGGCCAGCTTGAGCTGGACGATGAAATACTCCAGAAGACCCGTATAGATGAACCTCGAGTTTTCGGCGCCCGCCACCCAGACATACGGAAAGGTCAGGATGTTGTAGATCTGCCTGGCAAAGAAGAAGCAGGCGACGAACATCACCAGGAAGGCCACCAGCGCCTTGATCAGGCGCGAACGCAGCTCGACCAGATGCTCGATCAGCGGCGCCTTGGTGGATTCAATGTCCTCGTGGGTCATGCGGGCTCGCTCCCGGCCGCACCTTGCTTGACGGGCTCCTGGACGGATTCAGCGGCGGTCGCGACCGGCGGGCTCTCGGGCGCCGACCCGGCCGGCTCGGCAACGGCTGCTTCCGTATGCGACGCGGTCGCACCCGAGTCCGGGCTGGCGGTCGGCAGCGCAGCCCCGCTCGGTTCACTGACCTCAGGACTCCCAGCCGTCGGCTTGTCGGCAACCGTGCTCTCGATGTCCCGCCGCGCGTTCTCCATCTCCTTGCGCACATCGGCCAGCGGATCCAGATTCGAGTAGTTCGCCGCCTGCGCGGCCATCTCATCGACTTCCTTCTTGAGGTCGGCCAGCTCCGCCTCGCGCATCGCATCGTGGAACTGATTCTGGAAGTCGCCGGCCATGCGGCGGATCTTGCTCATCCACTGCCCGAGCGTGCGCAGGACGCCGGGAAGCTCCTTCGGGCCGATGAAAATGAGCGCGACGACGCCGATCAGAAGGAGTTCGCTCCAACTCAAGTCGAACATGGAGATGCCAACTCCGCGCTAAAGCGGTTTCATGTTAGCCGCAAACGGAAACCGCTCGAGCTTTTTGATTCTAAAAGGTTTTGGACGGAAATCCGGGATCCATCCGAATTGGCGCCCTCGTCATTGGGATCACGGCCAAATCCCCGGATCGAAAGCACCCGCGAGCCGCCGATCCATCGCCTCCGCCGCATACGAACGGCGCCGCCGCCATGCCCTTTAAGAGCTGGTCTCGGCACGCCGCTTGAGGTCGGCCGCAGCAGCTGCCGTGGTCGTGGGCTGATGGTCGAGGGTCTTCGGGTCCGGGTTGACCGGTTCGGTCTTGGCGGTGTCCTCGTCCTGCATGCCCTTCTTGAAGGACTTGATGCCTTGCGCGAAGTCGCCCATCAATTCCGAAATCTTTCCGCGGCCGCCGAACAGCAGCAGAAACAGGACCACGACCACGATCCAATGCCAAATACTGAATGAACCCATCGGATTTTCCTCCGCATCGACGGAACTGCAAGGCAAATCGGAACCGCCGATTTGCTTCCCTGATGAACCGCTCGGGACAATGCCGCGACCGGATGCAGGACCCGCCTTCGCTTTAACCGTGAAACTAGGCCTGGGGAGCGGCAAAGACAAGGACTTCACCCGCACTTGAGCGGGCGCGGCTGGTCGCAACGGCTGTCTCAACGCCTTGGAAAGCTTGAATTCCAGCGGCCTTTGGTCGCATTAACCGCAAGCGTGCGACGATCGCGCGTTCGCGGCCGGATCCGGGCTGCGCGCGGCAGCGGAGGCTCAACCCGCGGTCAGTCTTTCTCGGCAGGTCCCGGGCGTGGCGCCAGACCCAGATCGAGATCGCCAGGTTCCAGCGGATCCTCGTCCTCGCGCAAGGCCGAATCGTCGGACGGCAACGGCACCGAGAACCCGGGCGGAAGACGGCCGTCGAGCAATCCGGAACCCTTGAGCTCCTCGAGTCCGGGCAGGTCATCGAGCGCTTCGAGGCCGAAATGCGACAGGAACATGTCGGTGGTGCCATAGGTCACCGGGCGTCCAGGCGCCCGGCGCCGGCCGCGCGGCCGGATCCATCCCGTTTCCAGCAGCACGTCCACCGAGCCTTTGGAGGTCGAAACCCCGCGAATGTCCTCGATCTCGCTGCGCGTCACCGGCTGATGATAGGCGATGATGGCCAGCGTCTCGATCGCCGCCCGTGATAGCTTGCGGGTCTCGATCGTCTCCTTGCTCAACAGCCAGGCGAGATCGCCCGCCGTGCGGAAAGTCCATTTGCCCGCGACGCGAACCAGGTTGACGCCGCGAGCCGCGTAGTCCTCCTGCAGGCGGGTCAGCGCCGCTGGCACATCGACCCCCGCCGGCAGCCGCGCCGCCAGGGTGGCCTCGTCAAGCGGCTCGGCGGAGGCAAACAGCATCGCCTCCAGCAGCCGAAGCTCCTCCGGTCGCGGTTCTTCGGCGCTGTGTGGCTCATCCCTCGGCATGATCACTCGCTTGGCCAGGCTCGACATCGATTAAGGCCTCCCTCTCCCGATATTCCCTTATTCCCTGCGGTCCTCGCCAACCGCCGCAGCGCCCGAAATGTCGCCATCCCCCGCGGCGACACGCTTGCGCATGTAAATCGGCGCAAAAGCTTCGTGCTGGTGAATCTCCGCGCGCCCTTCCCGCACCAGTTCCAGTGCCGAGGCAAAGCTCGAAGCGAACACCGTCGCCGCCAGCGCCGGTTCGACCACATAGGCGATGAGATATTCGTCCAGCCGCGACCAATCCGGCGATCGGCCGATCAGGCGCTCGAGCGCTTCTCGCGCCTCGGCCAGCGACCAGACCGCGCGCCTGGCAAAATGCAGGCGGGCAAGCGCATGCCGCTGCCGCTGGGATGCATAGGCGGAAAGCAGATCATAGAGCGTCGCCGTCCATTGCGGGCGCTTGATGTGAGCGATGGGTTCGGGCTGACCGCGATCGAAGACATCGCGATCGAGCTGCGGCCGGCCGAACAGGCGTTCGGCCACTTCGCGGATCGCCTCGAGCCGCTTGAGCCGCAGCGCGAGCGCGTTGGCCATGTCCTCGGCGCTTTGGCCTTCGGGCGCGTGACTGTCCGGCAATAGCAGGCGCGACTTGAGATAGGCGAGCCAAGCCGCCATCACGAGATAGTCGGCCGCCAGCTCGAGCCGCAGCCGACGCGCTTCCTCGATGAAGGTCAGGTATTGGTCGGCCAGCGCCAGGATCGAGATTTTGGCAAGATCGACCTTTTGCTGGCGCGCGAGCATCAAAAGAATGTCGAGCGGGCCCTCGAACCCTTCCACATCGACCACCAGTGCGGGTTCGCCTGTCGCATCGCGGGCCGCCGGCTCCATCTCGAACGGCACTTCGTCACGGATCATGAGAGCACCATTCTGGCTCCGGCGGCTCGCCCACCGGCCAACAGGGCCGCGAAGGCCTGGCGCACCTCCGCAAGGTCGATGTCGCGCGCCGGGCTGCGCCGCGCCGCCAGCGCGGCCGCTGCGCGTCGCTCCGCCATACCGGTCAAGCGGGGCACCGCGCCGGCAACCGCACGCATCTCCTCGATCCTCCCATTGCAGTGGAGGATGACGTCGCAGCCGGCGGTGAGCGCCGCGACCGAGCGCTCCGCGAGCGACCCCGATAATGCCCCCATCGATATGTCGTCCGTCATCAGCAGGCCTTCGAATCCGATCGAATCGCGAATCACATCTTGTACCATTGTGACCGAAGTCGTGGCCGGCGCGACGGGGTCGAAAGCGGAAAAAACGACGTGGGCCGTCATACCCAGCGCGAGCCCGGCAAGCGGCCGAAACGCCGAGAAATCCACCGCCTCGAGGCTTGACCGGTCGGCCGTGACGGTGGCCAGGCGGTGATGGCTGTCGGCTGTGGCGCGACCGTGGCCGGGCAAATGCTTGAGAACAGGCAGCACGCCCCCTTCCATGAGCCCGTCCGCAAGGGCGCCGGCGATCGCCGCAACCTTCTCGGCGCTCTCGCCATAGGCGCGATCCCCGATGACGGGATCGGCGTCAGGGGTCGGGACATCGGCCAGCGGCAGGCAATCCACATCGATCCCGACCGCCAGGAGGTCGCTGGCGATCAAACGAGCTCCCATTCGCGCCGCCTCCAGAGCCGAGGCGGGATCGCGCTCCCAGATCCGGCCATATTGCGCGCCTGCCGGGTAGCTCGGCCAATGCGGCGGACCGAGACGCTGCACACGACCGCCCTCCTGGTCGACCAGAACCGGCGCGTCGGCGCGGCCTACCGCCGCACGAAAATCGGCGACCAGGGCACCAAGCTGCTGGGGCGTCTCGACGTTGCGCTTGAACACGATGAGGCCCCAGGGCTCCGCCTCACGCAGGAACGACCGCTCGGCGGCCGTCAATACAGTGCCCAGGATGCCGGTGATGAAAGCGCGTGCCGTCATCGACGCGGATTAGAGCATTTTCGGGAAAAAGTGAAACCCGGTTCTGCAACCGTGGCCCGGCCGGCACAGATTGCGTAGCCGGCCTGTGTCCGCGCTCCAGCCCTTGCGATCGGATAGGAAATCCGAGTGGCTCCAGCCTCGCCCGATCACGCGTCAGCTGGCGCCGGCGCGGAAAGTCGGCCTCAATTCTTCTGCACGATGCATTGGCCGCCGGCGGCCTTGAGGCCGCTGCAGAACTGATCGGCATCCCCCGCCGATCCGAACGGCCCCACCATGGCGCGGTAATAGACACCCTTGGGGCCAAGATCGGCGCGTCGGACAATGGCCTCGCGGTCGCCTAGCTCCTTGGGGAACTTGGACTGCAGGCTGCGGAAGGATGCCTGCGCGTCGGCTTCGCTCCGCTGCGAGGAGATTTGGACCACATAGCCGCCGGCAGAGGCAGCCGGCGAGACCGAGGCAAGCCGTGGTGTCGCCTGGTACGAAGACGCCGTTTCGCCCGTCGCCGCTTGCGGCTCAAGCACCAGCGGGGCCCCGCCGTTGCGAGACGGTGCCGGAACCGGCTTTGCGGCCGGTGGCTGGCGCGTCGTGGCTGTTGCCGGTGAAGGCGTGGTTTGCGTCGCGACGCCGCCCACTGGCCGCGCCATCGGGTCGCCGCCTTCGGGCCGAATCGGCACAGTGCGGACCTTCTTGGGTTCCGTGGGCGCGCCGACCGGCGTCGCAGAATTCGACGCAACCGCAGGGTTCGGTTCAACGGAAGGCCCCGGACCCGGCGATGTCGTAAAGGGAGCCGGCAGCACCGCGCGCGGACCATTTGGATCGGAAAGCGTGACCGGCTCTTCCTGGCGCGTCACCACCCGCTCGCTCGAAGCGCCCAGCCGGTCTATGGATTTGCCGGACTGCGCGTCGCCGCCGGCGGACGCCGGCACCATTTTGTTGGGTGACTTTTCGGCCGAGATGATCGGCGCATCGCTCGGGCGAGCACCCGAATAATAGGTCCGATACCCGTAGGCGCCGGCAGTTCCCAGTATGCCGCAGCCGACAAGAACGACCGCGGTAACCAGACCGTTGGTTGCTCGCGCGCGCGGCGGGTCGTCATAAAAGCCATCGTCGGTTGGCGCCCTCGCGCCGTCGAAGAAGTAGTTCTCGCTTTCGTAGCCGCTCTGCTGCGCGCCAGCGTGATCGGAGGTAGCGAGCCGGTCGTCGATATGGCCGTCGTTATACGGCTCGTGATCGTAGGGGTCGTCCGCATAGCCGCCCTGATGGACCGCTGATTGATCGAAGGCCGCACGGGACGAATGGGTCGCGGGGGGCGCAAAATGATCGGCCGAGGAGGCCCGCAAGGACTTGGCCGCCGCGACCGCCGAGTCGACCTGCTCGAAACGTGGATCGGCGGCTGGCGGATCACGCAGCGATTCCCGGGCCATGGCCGCAGCCGTCTTGCGCCAATCGGAGGGCGCCGAATCCGCGCGCTGCCGTACTTCGGTGGCGCGGCCGCTGTTTCGCTCCAAGTCCGCGAACGGATCGCTCTGGCCGATCAGGCGGGCCAATTCGGCCAGCGGATCGCCGCCGCCCATATCCCTTGGCGCGGCCGGCGCGCTCGCACGGCGCGCCGGCTCGCTCGATCGATAGGATCGCGAAATGTTGTCGTCCGCCATACTCTATCCCATTCGGGTACTGGCGCCGTGCTCGGTCGGACGGATCCCAAACCCAGGCCGCCGGAGCAGCCGCCGAGCGGGATCAACGCATCTCATCGGGCGCCCCCACACCGAGCAAACTTAGCCCCGAGGCCAGAACTGTGATAACGCCCTGCACCAGCGCAAGACGAGTCTTGGTCATTTGTGGATCATTCTGGATAATGAAGCGTAAATGTGGCGCATCATTCCCCTTATTCCATTGTGCATGAAATTCACTAGCAAGATCATATAGATAGAATGAAATACGGTGGGGCTCGTGGGCCACAGCGGCGGCTTCGAGCAGCCGCGGATAGAGGGCGAGCCGCCGCATCAGGGCGAGTTCGCCCGCGTCATCGAGACGCTCGAGGGGGGTCGCGGCGAGGATAGCCGCGAGCGCCGGCGGATCCGCCGGCAGCTCGGGCATCAGCACGCGCGCGTTGCGCAATATGGATTGGGCCCGGGCATGGCCGTATTGGACATAAAAGACCGGGTTGTCGCGTGATTGCTCGATCACCTTGGCAAGATCGAAATCGAGCACCGCATCATTCTTGCGGTAGAGCATCATGAAGCGGACGGCGTCCCGGCCGACTTCGTCCACAACCTGTCGTACGGTGACAATTTCGCCGGCACGCTTCGACATCTTCACCGGCTGGCCATCACGCAGGAACCGCACGAGCTGGCACACTTTCACGTCCAGGGTCGCCGCGCCGTCGCTGACGGCCTGAACGGCCGCATGCAGCCGCTTGACATAGCCCGCGTGATCGGCGCCAAGGACGTCGATCATGTTGGCAAATCCGCGTTCGAACTTGTCGCGGTGATAGGCAATATCAGGGGTGATGTAGGCGGGGCTGCCGTCAGACTTGAGAATCGGCCGATCAACATCGTCACCGAATTGCGTGGCTCGGAACAGCAACAGCTCGCGCGGTTCCCAATCCTCCATCATCTTGCCCTTCGGCGGCGGGAGCGTGCCCCGATAAAGCAGTCCTTTCCTCTCGAGGAAGGCGATTGTATCGGCGATCCTGCTCGGGCCACCGTCATGGGACTCGTGCAGCGAACGCTCGGAAAAGAAAACCTCGTGCAGGATTCCAAGAGAGGCGAGATCGTCCCGGATCAGCGCCATCATCATTTCGATCGATTTGGAGCGCACTAGCGGCAGCCACTGCGCTTCGGGCACGCCCAGCAGGGACGGCCCGTGCTCGGCCGCGAGTGCCGCGCCGACCGGCTTGAGGTAGTCGCCCGGATAGAGGCCCTCGGGAATCTCGCCGATGTCCTCGCCAAGCGCCTCGCGATAGCGCAAATATGCGGACCGTGCCAGCACGTCGACCTGCGCGCCGGCGTCGTTGACGTAATACTCGCGCGTCACATCAAAGCCTGCGGTATCCAGGAGATTGGCAAGCGCGTCGCCGAACACCGCGCCGCGGGCGTGGCCGACATGCATTGGCCCGGTCGGATTGGCGGATACGTATTCGACATTGACCGGGACCCGGGCGCCCACGGAGCTGCGGCCATAATCTGCGCCCGCGCGCAGCACTGCGCGCAGCGCTTCGGACCAGGCGGAAGGCCTGAGCGTCAGATTGATGAAGCCTGGCCCCGCCACCTCGACCTGCGAAACGATGTCGTCTTGGCGCAGCTTGCCGGCCAGCGCCTCGGCCAGATCCCGCGGCCGCTTGCCGGCATCCTTTGCCAGCACCATGGCGGCGTTCGTTGCCATGTCGCCATGCGCGGCCTCGCGCGGCGGCTCGACCTGCACGCGGCTTTGATCGATGCCGGCCGGCAACAGGCCTTCTGCAACGAGCGCCTGGCTGGCGGCGTGAATCTTGTCCAGCACGACCGCGAATATGTTCTTTGGAGGATCTTGCATCGCTGTGGGCTTGTTGTCCGATCCCGGGCCGGCCGAGATTGGGGCAGCCGCTCCGGCTGCAAGCCGGCGACCGCTTGGGCCGGGCGCCGCCGGGTAACCCAATTCGGGCGGTAAGTCAAAATACCTGGCGCGGATGCGCGAGATCGACTGGCTGGGCAACGGTCTGCCGACAGTTCGGATTGTCGGAGAATTGGAACGATCGTGGAGGCGCCGGCCTCAGCGTAGAGCCTGGACGCCCGATACCCCTCAATCACCTTGCTTGGTGGGCGGCTGACCTTCAGACGCCCGGCCGATAACCGAATGTTCAGCTTGCCCGGATAGAGATCATATCCGGCGTTCGTACCAACCCAAGGGGTCATCCATGCATGCCCACCAACTGTCTTGGACCGAGGCTGACGGCTGGCGCGGCCGCAATGGCGACGGCAACAGCGCGAACCTCGTTCTCTTTTTCGGCATGCGGCAAGCTCTGGCCTGCGGATCGCGCTATCGCGAATTGCGCAGCATGTTCCCGCAAGCCCACATTCTGGGCTGCAGCACCGGCGGCCAGATCGTCAAGGATGATGTCACGGATGATGAGATTGCGGTTGCGGCGCTGCAGTTCGACGCAACCGGCCTGCGTCTCGCCCGCGAGCCGGCGCCTGCTCCGGAGTGCTCGCGTGCCTGCGGCGAGGCGATCGGCCGGACTTTGGCGGCCGACGATCTCGCCGGCATCTTCGTCCTCTCCGACGGGCTCAACGTCAACGGGAGCGAGCTCGTGGCCGGCATGACCAGCATGATCGGCCGGCGCGTGTCGGTCACCGGCGGATTGGCCGGCGATGGCGCAAAATTTCAGGAAACCCTCGTCGGCGCCGACTGCGAACCGCGCAAGCAGACGGTGGCCGCCGTCGGCTTTTACGGGCCCTCCATCCGCATCGGCCACGGCAGCGCCGGCGGCTGGGATGAATTCGGGCCGCGGCGGCGGATTACTCGCTCACGCGGCAACATTCTGTTCGAGCTCGACAACGAGCCCGCGCTCGACCTCTACGAACGGTATCTCGGCGAGGACGATGCGAAGGGACTGCCCGGCAGCGCCCTTGTTTTCCCGCTTCGCATCCGCAATCCGGAGCGGCCCGATCATGAGATTGTGCGTACCATTCTGGCGGTCGACCACAAGGCCCGATCGATGACTTTTGCCGGCGATGTGCCCGAGGGCTGGGTCGCGCAGTTGATGCGCGGGAATTTCGATCGCCTGGCCGCCGGCGCCGCCAAGGCGGCCCGACAAGCGGCCACCAGCAACTCCGAACCGCGCAGCGGCGATAAGGTCGCCGTGCTTGTCAGTTGCATCGGGCGTCGCCTGCTGATGGGCCAGCACATCATCGACGAGATCGAGGCTGCAGGCGCGGAGCTCGGGGCCGACGTTTCGCGGCTGGGCTTCTATTCATACGGCGAGATTTCGCCGCACGAGGCGTCCGGCGTATGCGAGCTGCACAATCAGACGATGACCGTCACCACGATCTCGGAGGTTGTCGGGTAATTCACGGCGGCAGGTTGGGAAAGCCGCAGAGCGGCTCGCGTTGAAACTTTGTTTACGATACGCCGCGATAGCCCGCCGCATAAGTGAAAACTTAGGCAGCTGTCGCCAACATGCGCATTCTCCCGATCTGGAAGAGCGTAGCTTCGGGACCGCCGCCTCCCGACCGTCAAGCCATGCGAGCTGTCGCGGGCGGGTGCGACGACCGGCCGGTGGGTTAAAGCTTGGACGTCTTTTCGCTGAGTACGCCGCAGGGACATCTTGTGAACAGCCTCTTTTCCAGACAGCTCGCGAAGGCCACCAAGCCCTGCGGCAGCATCGACCTTGACCGGCTCGGCCAGCTGGTTTCCGGCGCCTATGATCAGGCCCATCAGGACCGGCGGCGGAGCGATCGCTCGATCGCGCTGATGATCGAGGAATTGGATCGGCTCAATCGCGGCCTCGAGCGACTGGTCGAAGAGCGAACGGTGGCGTTGCGCCAGCGCGAAGAAGAGCTGCGCGCCCAGAATGTTCGCTTCGACGCCGCGCTCAACAACATGTCGCAGGCGCTGCTGATGTTCGATTCCACGGCGCGGCTGGTGATCAGCAATCACCGATATCAGGAGATGTATGCGCTGTCGCCGGAGAGCGTCAAGCCGGGAAGTCCGCTTCGGAAGCTGCTCGAGCACCGAAGGGATGCCGGAACATTCTCGGATGATCCGGACAACTACATCGAGACCTTGAGGACGGCCATCGCGCAGGGCAAGACCTGGGGTCAGCTGATAGAGCTCCCCGACGGTCGCACCATCTCGGTCGTGAATCATCCCATGGCGGGCGGCGGATGGGTCGCCACGCACGAGGACATCACCGAGCGTCGGCAGGCGGAAAAGCAGATCGCGCATATGGCGCGTCATGACGCGCTGACCGACCTGCCCAACCGAGTCCTTTTGCGCGAGCGATTGGCCCACGCGCTCGCCGAGCTCCCGCGCGACAAGCGATTGGCGGTGCTCTACCTCGATCTCGATCATTTCAAGGGCGTCAACGATACGCTCGGGCACCAGATCGGCGACGAGCTGCTCAAGGCGATGGCGGCGTGCCTGCGCAACTGCGTCCGCGAGACCGACACCGTCGCGCGGGTCGGCGGCGATGAGTTCGCCGTCATCCACACGGGAATCGAGCAGCCGAACGACGCCGCCATCCTGGCGAGGCGGATCTGCGAGGCCGTGAAAGAACCTTGCGAGCTTCATGGTCATGCGGTCATCGTGGACACCAGCATCGGCATCGCGCTGGCGCCGGGCGACGGCACCGATCCTACCGAGCTTCTGAAGAACGCCGACATGGCCCTCTATCGGGCCAAGGCCGACGGACGCGGCACCTACCGCTTCTTCGAGCCGGCCATGGACGCGCGGATGAAGGCGCGGCGTACCCTCGAGCTCGCCCTGCGCGTGGCGCTCGCCAACGGGGAGTTCACGCTGCACTATCAGCCGCTCGTCAGCCTTGACGACCGGCGGATTACCTGTTGCGAGGCGCTGATCCGATGGCGGCATCCGGAGCGCGGCCTGATCCAGCCGGCCGAGTTCATACCCCTCGCCGAGGAGATCGGTCTTATCGTGCCCTTGGGCGAATGGGTGCTGCGGCAAGCTTGCGCCGATGCCATGGCGTGGCCTGCCGACGTCAAGGTCGCCGTCAACCTTTCGCCGATTCAGGTGATGAACCAGAATCTCGTGGCCGTCGTCGTGGGGGCGCTCGCGGCTGCCGGATTGCCGGCGCACAGGCTCGAGGTGGAGATTACCGAATCGGTCCTGATGCAGAATTCGGAAGCCACCTTGGCGACCCTGCACCGACTGCGCGAGCTCGGCGTAAAGATCTCGATGGACGATTTCGGAACCGGCTACTCCTCGCTGAGTTATCTGCGCAGCTTTCCGTTCGACAAGATCAAGATCGATCGTTGCTTCATCAGTGGTCTCGCGACCGGCGACGATTCCGTCGCCATCGTGTTGGCGATCGCGGGGCTCGCAAAGCATCTCGGTATTGCCACGACCGCCGAAGGCGTCGAGACCAGGCAGCAATTGCAGCAGGTCAAGGCGCTGGGTTGCAGCGAGATACAGGGGTTTCTGTTCAGCGCGCCGCGGCCGATCGACGAGGTCACGCAGCTGCTCCGGTCACGGGTCGACCGGGATGCGGCATTCGCCGAGGTTCGGCGGCTCGCCTAGACCGGCTTTCAGCGCCTTGAACCCGCCAACGGGGCGCTCTCAGCGCAGCTGCGGCGTCGTCTCGAAGATCCGGGCATGCTCGATTAGGGCGTAGCGATCGGTCATTCCGGCGATGAAATCGGCGATGCGGCGCAACCGCCCCGACTGCTCGCCCGCATCGACGTTCTGGCCCCATTCGACCGGAATGTCCTCGGGCGCTGCGACGTAGCGGGCGAATAGATCGCATATGACGTTCTCCGCCTCACCCATGATGCGCCCGACGCGCGCATGCCGGTACATGCGCACGCTGAGAAAGGCCTTGATGGCGCGATCGGTCGCGGCCGTGGCGGCCGAGAATCCGACGGTCGGTTCGCCCGCCAGGCGCAAGTCGGCTGCGCAGCGCGGCGCCGTGGCGTGCAATCGGTGGCCGGTCTCCGCGATGACATCCTCGATCAACCGCGTGATCAGGCGCCGCACCAGCTCGTGCGACTCGCGTGCGGCATCCAGCCGCGCATAGGCGCCGCGAAGTTCCCGCAGAATGTCCCTGATGAGGTCCACGCCGGCGAGGTCGTCAAGGGTGAACAGCCCCGCGCGCAATCCGTCGTCGATGTCATGGGCGTCATAGGCGATGTCGTCGGCGAGCGCCGCAATCTGCGCCTCCGCGCTCGGCCAGCTCCACAATTCCAGATCCTGGCTTCTTGCATGGACGCGGATCGCATGCGGCAGGCCGCGCCGGCGATAGCGGCCGATCGGCTCGCCCTGGCGGTCGGTAAGCGGGCCGTTATGCTTGACCACTCCCTCGAGCGTCTCCCAGGTCAGGTTGAGACCGTCAAATTCGGCGTAGCGGCGTTCGAGCGCGGTGACGATGCGAAGGGTCTGGGCGTTGTGGTCGAAGCCCTCGAAATCCGCAAGGCAGCGATCGAGCGCCCGTTCGCCGGCATGACCGAAGGGCGGGTGGCCAAGGTCGTGAGCGAGCGCAAGCGCCTCCGCCAGGTCCTCGTCGAGACCCAGCGCCCGGGCCAACGAGCGCGCGATCTGCGTGACTTCGAGCGTGTGGGTCAGCCGCGTCCGGAAATGATCGCCCTCATGAAACACGAAGACCTGGGTCTTGTGGGCCAGCCGGCGAAATGCCGTGGAATGGATGATCCGGTCGCAATCGCGCCGAAACGCGTTGCGCGTGGGACTTGACGCTTCCGGATAGAGCCGGCCGCGGCTGTTGGCCGGGTCGGACGCATAGGGAGCCCGCGCGATGAAGGCTTCGACCGCCATGACCCGCCGGCCGCCCTTCCGGATTGACGTTGGTCGGACGCGCACTTAACTATCCCTTGGGCGATCTTGCAATCGCGCGATTGCGGCCGGGTCGCCGGGACCGATGGCAGGACTGACTGAAATGGACGACATAACGGTCACGGAACGTGCGGCGCGGCGGATCGGCGAAATATTGCGCCGTGAGCCGCTCGGGACCATGCTTCGTCTGAGCGTGGAAGGCGGCGGCTGCTCCGGCTTTCAGTACAAATTCGACACCGACAGCGCCCGGGAGACCGACGACGTCGTGGTCCGCCGCGCCGACGCCTTGCTGCTAATCGATCGCGTATCGCTCGGCTATCTGGCCGGCTCCGAGATCGACTTTGTCGATGATCTGATCGGCGCCTCGTTCCGCGTCAACAATCCGCAGGCAAAGGCATCCTGCGGCTGCGGCACGAGCTTCACGCTTTAACTTCAGGCCTTGGCTTGGAACGGCTCGGCCCCGGCCCTCTGCGCGCCGGGGCCGGGACGCCGCCTTATTCTGCGGCCACCACCTCGGGCCGCGGGTACTGCTCTTGCACCTCTTCCAATTGCGGCTCGAGACGGCGCCTGAGCACGCGGTCGACGCGATCGAGGTAGATGTAGATGACCGGGCTGATATAGAGCGTCAGCAGCTGCGACAGGCACAAGCCGCCGACAACCGCTATGCCCAGCGGTTGCCGCAGCTCGGCGCCCGCACCGGCGCCGAGCGCGACCGGCAGCGCCCCGAAGATCGCCGCAAAGGTGGTCATCATGATCGGCCGGAAGCGCAACAGGCAGGCTTCGCGCATCGCCGCCTCGGCACTCATGCCCACACGCCGGCGCTCGATCGCAAAGTCGATCATCATGATGGCGTTCTTCTTGACGATGCCGACCAGCATCACGATGCCGATCATGGCGATGACCGAAAGGTCATAATTTAAGAACTTCAGCGTGATCAGGGCGCCCACGCCGGCCGAGGGCAGCCCGGAGAGGATCGTGATCGGGTGGATGAAGCTTTCGTAGAGAACACCCAGCAGCACATAAGCAGCGAAGATGGCCGCCAGCACCAGCACGCCCTGGCCTTTTAGCGAGTCCTGGAACACCGCGGCCGCACCCTGGAAGCCGGTGCTGATGGAGACCGGTATCCGCATGTCGCGTTCGATCGCCTGGATCGCGTCGACCGCCTGCCCGATCGAATAACCGGGGGCGAGATTGAAGGAGATGGTGACCGCGGGCTGGTTGCCTTGGTGGTTGACCAGGAGCGGCCCGACCCCGGGCACGAGCTTCGTCACCGATTCGAGCGGTACCGATATTCCGCTCTGGGTCTTGAGATAGATGCGCGACAGAGCCGAGACATCGGTTTGGAATTCCGGCTTGCTCTCCAGGATAACCTGATAGTCGTTGGTGGGCGTGTAGATGGAGGCCACCTGACGGCTTCCGAAAGCGTTGAACATTTCCTGGCGGATCTGATCGATGGTAATCCCGTAAGCCCCGGCCTTTTCCCGATCGATCTCCACCGTCATCTGCGGGTTGTTGAGGTTGAGATCGGTGTTCACGTCGCGAATACCGTCAACCTTCGCAATTCGGTCGCGCATTTCAGGAGCGATTCGGTACAGGGCCTCGGTATCGCTTGATTGCAGCGAATACTGATACTCGCTTTTCGCCACGCGGCCGGTAATGTTGATGTTCCCCACGTTCTGGAACGTGACCGACAAGCCCGGAACGGTGTTGGCCGTTCGCCGCAGGCGCTGGATCACGCCCGTCGAGCTGTCGGCGCGTTCCGATCGCGGTTTGAGTGCGATGTAGATGCGGCCGGTATTGGGCGTCGGGTTGACGCCGCCGGGGCCAACCGAGGGATTGATGTAGGCCACCGCCGGATCGCTGAGAACGATGTCGTTGACCTTCTGCTGCAGAGCGACCATCGCGGGGTAGGAGATATCGGTTGCCCCCTCCGTGGTGGCGGAAATGAACCCGGTGTCCTCGACCGGGAAGAAGCCCTTGGGTATGTCGATGTAGAGGTAGACGGTGGCCACCAGCGTCGCAATTGTGATGGCGAGCGTGACGACCTTGAATTTGAGGACGACATCGAGAGACAATTCGTAAAGCCTCAGCAGGCCATTGAACATGACTTCGAAGGCCCGCAGCACGATATTCTGTTTCTCACCCTCACGACGAGTGTGCAATACGCGCGCGCACAGCATCGGGGTCAAGGTCAGCGAGACCAGGCCGGAAATCAGGATGGTCATCGCGATGGTCACCGCGAACTCGCGGAAGACGCGCCCCACGATTCCGCCCATCAACAGGACCGGAATGAACACCGCGATCAGTGAAAAGGTGATGGCGATGATGGTGAAACCGATTTCCTTGGATCCCCTGAGCGCCGCCTCGAACGGGCGCATGCCGCCCTCGACGTGGCGGACGATGTTCTCCAGCATGACAATGGCGTCGTCGACCACGAAGCCGACCGACAGCGTGAGCGCCAGCAGCGTCATATTGTTGATGGAAAAATTGAGCGCATACATGACCGCGCAAGTGCCGATCAACGACACCGGTACCGCGAGCGCCGGAATGACGGTCGCCGAGACCGAGCGCAGGAACAGGAAGATCACCATGATCACCAACCCGATCGCGATCGTGAGCGTGATCTCGACGTCCCGAACGGAATTCCGGATCGAGACCGACCGGTCGGCGAGCATCTCCAGGTCGATCGCCGCCGGCACCTGCGCCCGGTACGTCGGCAGCAGGTCGCGTATCTGATTGACGACCGCGATCGTATTGGCGCCGGGCTGCCGATGGATCGCGAGCACCACCGCGAGCTTGTTGTTGTACCAGCTCCCGACCTGGTCGTTCTGCACGCTGTCGACGACGTCCGCGATTTCCTCGAGCTTGACCGGAGCGCCATTGCGCCAGGCGACCATGACGTTGCGGTATTCCTCGGCCTTGCGCATGGCATTGGTCGCCACCAAGGTGACGTTCTGGTTGGGACCGTTGAGCGTGCCCACCGGCGAGTTCGAGTCGGTCGCCGCGAGAACCCTGCGAATGTCGTCAAGCGAGATGTTGCGGGCCGCCGCGGCGGCTGGATCGACCTGCACGCGCGTGGCGTATTTCTTCGATCCGTAGACCTCGACTTCCGACACGCCGGGAAGCTGAGAGATCTGTTGACCCAACACGTTCTCGGCGTACTCGTCGACCACCTGGATCGGCGCCGTCGCCGAGCTTACGGCGAGCAACACGACCGGCGCATCGGCCGGATTGGTCTTGTTGAAGCTCGGGGGCGTTGTCATCTCGATCGGCAGCTTGCGCTGCGCCTGGGTCAGCGCAGTCTGCACGTCGAGCGCGGCGCCGTCGATGTTGCGGTCGAGCACGAACTGGACGATCATCTTGGAGCGACCCAGCGTCGATGTCGACGTGAGCGAGGTGATGCCCGAGATGTTCGACAGCTGGCGTTCGATCGGCGCCGCCACGGACGACGCCATGGTCTCGGCGCTGGCGCCGGGCAGGCTGCCAATGATCGAGATGGTGGGATATTCGACCCCCGGCAGCGCCGCGACCGGGAGCAACCGGTAAGCGAAAACTCCGAACACGATGAAGGTGGCGGTGAGCAGTGTCGTGAACACCGGCCGGCGGATGCAGAGCTCGGACAAATTCATGTTCACGACCCCGTCTTGATTTGGCGCGCGGATACCTTCGTGCCGTTCCGTAGCAACAGCTGGCCCTCGGTCACGACCGTTTCGCCGCCCTCGAGCCCGCTCGCAAGGATCGTTTCCGTCTCAAGCGAGCGCGCGACTTTCACAGGCTGCACGCTCGCCACCCCGTCCTTGACCACGAACACGTAGGAACCGGACTGGCCGGCCTGGATCGCGATCGAGGGAACCGTGACCGCCTCCTCCTCGCGGAAGTTCAGCCGTACCGTGACCAGGGTGCCGGGCCAGAGAATTTCGTCGGTGTTGGGCATTGTCGCCCGCACCGGCACGGTTCCGGTGGTCGGATCGACCGCATTCTCGATCATGGTGACCTGCCCGCTGGCTTTGCGCGGATCGCCTGGAACGATCGCCTCGATATTCGCGGACTCGTTGGCGAGCGCGGCGCGCAATTCGGGCAAGCTTCGTTGCGGCAGCGAGAACGTGACGTAAACCGGCGCGGTCTGAATGATCGTGGCGATCGGCGTCAGATCGGCTTGCCGAACGAAGTTGCCGACCTTCACGGTCGCCATGCTGACGTGCCCGCTGATCTGTGCCCGAATGGTGCAATAGCCGATCTGCACTTTCAGATTTTCGATCAAGGCCTGGTCGGCCTTGATGGCGCCCTCGAAAGTCGCGACTTGCGTCTTGGCATTGTCGAGATTGGTGACCGGGGTGGCGCCCTTGGAGACAAGGTCGGTATAGCGGCGAACATCGCGCTCGGCGCCCTCGAGCTGGGCCTGATCCTTCGCCAGCATTCCCTCGGCTTGATGGAGCTGCGCTTCGGTGGCGCGCGCATCGAGCGTGAACAGGATGTCGCCCTGCTGCACGGTGGCGCCGTCTTGGAAATGCACTGCGAGGATCTCGGTATCGACGCGCGTCTTGACCGCGACGCTGGCGATGGGCGTCACCGAGCCCAGCAGATCGACGCGGACTGGTACTCGCTTCTTGGCCGCGACCGCCACATCGACCGGAACGGCGCGCTCGGCTTGCCCGCGGGGGGCTTGCGCCACCGCGCCCTGCGGCGACCACGGATTCCAACTTGCCGGAAACAGATCAGACTTCGCCCCGACCACAGCCGCCAGGGCCAGGACCGCCGCAACCCCCAACACCAAATTCCGTTTCTTCATCCCGGATGACAACCGGGCGCTATGGCCGCCCGGGCTCCCTCTCAAGCAATCCCCGCCTAACGTCGGAAAGTCTTTTTTGTTATTATGGCCTTCTTACCATATCGTTCTTCGTAATGCACGTCGGCCGTGCGCCCAGGGGCCGTAAATACCTCGTAAAATCCTGATCTTGGGGCGTCATCCCGACGTATTGTCGGACCGGCCTTGGGGCGCCGTCTCGACCCCGATCCACCCCGCTGCTGCATGCAGATAAACCCGACTTGAGATAGATAAATCAATGCGAGTTGCGACCTGGAACGTCAATTCGATCAAGCAGAGGCTGGACAATCTCCTCGCTTGGCTTGCCGAGCGCCAACCCGACATCGTTTGCCTGCAGGAAACCAAATGCCTCGACGAGGCCTTTCCGCGCGAGCCTCTCGAATCCCTTGGCTACAATGTTGCAGTGCACGGTCAAAAGGCCTTCAACGGGGTAGCCATCCTGTCGAAATTCCCGTTCGAGGACGTGACGCCGAGATTGCCCGGCGATAGCGGCGACGACCACGCCAGGTTCCTTGAAGCGGCGGTTTCGGTCGATCGCGGCGTGCTGCGAGTGGCATCGATCTACCTGCCCAATGGCAACCCTCCGGACGGGGAAAAGTATGCCTATAAGATCGACTGGATGGATCGGCTCATCCATTACGCCCGTGAACGGTTGGCGCAGGAAGAGCCATTGGTGCTAGCGGGCGATTACAACGTGATCCCAGGCGAACTTGATGCCCGCAACCCGGCGGCCTGGGTCGCCGACGCGCTCTTTCTGCCGCGCACGCGAGAAAAGTTTCGCATGCTGCGCGCTCTCGGCCTGACCGATGCGGTACGGGCCGGCAGCGACGCGGGCGGCCTATACACGTTCTGGGACTATCAGGCCGGCGCCTGGCCCAAGAACAACGGCATCCGCATCGACCATATTCTGCTGTCGCCGCAGGCGGCCGATCGGCTGGTCAAAGTCGACATCGACCGCCATGTGCGCGCGTGGGAGAAACCTTCCGATCACGTGCCGGTGGTTGCCGAGCTGGCGCTCGAGCCAAGGTAACGCGGCGGCCGCGCGCTACTCGCGCCGTCCCTTGAGCCAGTTCTCGAGATACCCGTAGGCCAGGGTGCGCTCGCTCTCGGTGGCTTTCGCGAAGGCGTTCGAATAGGTCTCGGCAATCCAGGTCTCGTCCGGCCCGGCGCCGTCCTTGGCGAGCGTCAGCCAAAACAAGCCAAGGGCAGCCTGCCGCGACAGGCCATCGCCTTTGAACAGCATGGCGCCGAGCAGGCCCTGGGCCTGATACTGTCCTTTTTTGGCCGCCAGCCCCAGCCATTTCGCCGCTTGGCGCGGGTCGCGCACACCGGCGTTGCGGTCGAGATAAAGCCGGCCGAGATTGTACTGGGCATCCGGATCCGCGAAATAAGACGCGGCATACCAATACATTTCGCGTGCGCGATCAGGATCGGGCTTGACCGCGGAATTCGGGATGCCCTCGAGATAATACTGACCGAGCGACACGAAAGCGTTGGCAACCAGGTGCGCCTGCGCGGTGCCGGGAACGTCATCGCCGTGCGCCTTGGTCAAGCGGCTGAAATATTCGAACGCGCGCAGCGCGTCCTTCGGCACGCCGTCGCCATCCGCATACATTCGGCCGAGTTTCCATTGGGCGGCCGGTATGCCCTGGTCGGCCGCATATTCAAGCTCGTTCACCGCCTGCTGGGTGTTTCCCGCCCGCAACGCCCGGGTTCCGGAGCGGAACGCCTCGACCGGAGTTGCCGTGCGCGGATTGAGCGGAGCGACCGGGACAGCCGCCAAGGGAGTGGCCCGGCCGATATCCGGGCTCTGGGCCGGATCGGAATCCGCGCCGGTCAACGGGACCGCGACAACCGCGGCCTCGGGGGTACGCGTGCCGTCGAAGCTCGCGGCTGGCGACAATCCCAGCGCCAGCCCGAGCAAGCCGATGCTCGCGATGACATTAGATATCCGCATAACACGCCTTTTCGGCAGCTCCGCCCGGATGTGTAATCGCGCCAAAACGCGCCGATCCCACCTGCTCGGCGTATTTCCATAGATATCCGGATGTGAATTGCGTCTTCCTCGGCTTCCAGGCCGCGCGCCGCTTGTCGAGCTCGGCCTGGGAAAGCTTCACATCGAGCGTACCCTTGTCGGCGTCGAGCACGATAATGTCGCCGTCGTGAACGAGCGCGATCGGGCCGCCCACCGCCGCCTCGGGCCCGACGTGGCCGACGCAAAACCCACGGGTCGCCCCTGAGAAGCGGCCGTCCGTGATGAGCGCGACCTTGCCGCCCATGCCCTGCCCGTAGAGCGCGGCCGTCGTGGTCAACATTTCACGCATGCCGGGGCCGCCCTTCGGCCCCTC
>DASXXS010000045.1:0-3217 GCA_036502925.1 Xanthobacteraceae bacterium | reverse complement strand
GTGAGGAAATTGTCAAAGGACAGCCCCTCTACGAGTCGTCCCTGCGAAAGCAGGGACCCATACTCCGTGGCTTATCGATCGGCTGCGGTGTATGGGTCCCGGCTCCCTAAGCGCGTTCACGCGCGTCTTCGACGCGCTATGGGCCGGGACGACGGAGACGGCGAGTCCTTCACACGCGCTAACGCCGCAATCGCGCCCGCAGCGCGTTGCCGATCAGCGCGCCGGCGATGAGCAGGCCGATCACCGGGATGGCGATCAGCAACGCGCCAAGCAGAATCGCCGCCACGGCGCCCGCGACCAGGCTGAACAGCAGCACGATTCCGACGAAGCTCCAGGGTCCGAGCCGGGCGACGAATATCCGGCTGGTGCCGCGGTCCTCGGCGGAAAACCATTCCGGGCTGCGCTGATAGGCTTGCGTGCGGCCGCGCGCCGGCGGAATGATTTCCGGTTCGCTGCGGGGTTGCTCGGGCTTGATGGGTCCTTGGCGCGGCATGTGATCTCCTATCAAAGATAGCGAGTAGTGGATAGTGAGTAGCGAGTAGCGAATAGGGAGTAGCGAGTAGCGAAGGGTCTGAGGGCTCCGGCTCCCTATTCGCTACTCCCTATTCGCCGTTCCTATAGCTCACGCGCCAGATCGTGCCGTTGCCGTCCTCGGAGAAGATGAGCGAGCCGTCTTTGGCCTGCGCCACCCCGACCGGCCGGCCCCAGACCGACGCGTCGTCGATCACGAAGCCGGTGACGAAGTCCTCATATTCGCCGGTGGGCACGCCGTCCTTGACGATGGCGCGGATGATCTTGTAGCCGGTGCGCGTCGCCCGGTTCCAGGAGCCGTGCTCGGCGGCAAACGCGCTGCCTTCGAGCTCGGCCGGGAACTGCTCGCCGGTATAGAACATCATTTGCAGCGACGCCGAATGGGGCTGGATCAGCACGTCCGGTACGATGACCTTGTCCTTGAGGTCGCGACGCTCGCCCGGGTGCTCGGGATCCTCATGCGCACCCATATAGTACCACGGCCAGCCATAGAAACCGCCCGCGCGCACGCGTGTGATATAGTCGGGCGGCAGATCGTCCCCGAGCCCGTCGCGTTCGTTGGTCGAGCACCACAGGTCGCCGGTGGTGGGATTGATCGCAAGCCCGACGCAATTGCGGATGCCGGTGGCGAAGATCCGCCGGCCATGGCCCTGCGGATCAAACACCAGCACGTCGGCGCGCTCGGTGTCGCTGCCCCAGGCAGCGCCGGCGGGCTTGTCCTGCTCCCATTTCCGCAACTTCGCGGGATCGAGCCGGCCCATGCCCTCCGCGTCATTGGACGCCGAACCCACGGAAACGAACATTTTCGAGCCGTCCTTCGAGAACACGACGTCGCGGGTCGAATGACCGCGGCCGGCCGGAAGTTTCGCCACGACGGTCTCGGGCGCGGCGCGCGCCTTCATGTCGCCCGCCCGATAGGCGAAGCGGACCACCGAATCCGTATTGCCCACATAGACCCAAACGGGATTGTCGGCCGGGTAGAAGGCGATGCCGAATGGACCGTGCAGGCCGCTGGCGAAAATTTCGTTCTGGCTCGCCGCGCTGCCGTTGGCGTCCGGCCGCAGCACGCGGATGCGGCCAGCCCCGGTCTCGGCGACGAATATGTCGCCGTTGGGCGCGGCCCGCAGCAGGCGCGGCTGGGCAAGGCCGCTGGCGAATAGCTTGACCTCGAAGCCGGCCGGTACCCGGAGCTGCGCGCCCGCCGGCGGGCGGACCACCCTGACGAAGTTGCCGACCGAGGGCGATGCATAAGGAGCTGGGAGCGCCTCGGCGGTGATATGCCGCCGCTTGCCGGGCGCATCGTCGCGCCACGAGCCGAACGCAGCCGTACCGCCGAGCACCGGTCCCGCAACGTCCTGGGCCTGACCGGGACTGACGAATACAGAATTTGCAAGCCCGGAGCAAAGACCGACCAGGGCCATCGCAGCGATTGATCGCATCGGCATGATCCTCCTGCCGGCAAGGCCGTTCGCCAAGCCGATGCTACACGAACCTGACGGTTCCTCCGGTCACAAGGGCGTGCCCGGCATGCAACAAAAAGGGGCGGGCCTTGAGCCCGCCCCCGAGTTTCCGGATCGAAGCACCGGGAGGAAGCGCAGACGATCCGGCAAACCTCTCTCAAGCGGCCGCGAGCGGAAGCGCCACATAGTGCGTGGCATCGCCCGACTTCACCCGCATCAGCACCGAGTGCTTGCCGGCCTTCTGCAGCTCGGCGAGTTGCTTTTGGACATCGCCGGGCGTCGACACCGACGCGCCGCCGACATTCGTGATCACGTCGCCTTCCTTGATCCCGCGATCGGCGGCGGGGCCGTTGGGATCGACTGCGGTCACCACCACGCCTTGGCTGCCGGCGCCGGCCGACCTGGCGGGAGCGAGCGAGAGACCCAGGTGAGGCGTCGATTGCGACTGATCCTGTTGCTCGGAGCCGGCTTGCGCCTGCTGCTGATTTGGCATCTGGGCCAGCACGACATTGATGGTCTGCTGGCTGCCGTCGCGGATGACGCCGAGCCGGACCGACGAGCCGGGGCTCATGGTTCCGATCTTCTGGGCGAGCTCGCGCGAGTCCTTGATGGAGGTGCCGTCGACCGAGACGATGACGTCGCCCGCCTTCACCCCGGCCTTGGCGGCCGGGCTGTCGGCCTGCGGCTCCGATACCAGCGCGCCGCCGGCCTGCTTGAGGCCGAGCGCATCGGCCACCTCCGAGGTCACCGGCTGGATTTGCACGCCCAGCCACCCGCGGGTGACGTGGCCACTGTTCTTGAGCTGCGCGATGACGTTCTTCGCGGTCGCGGCCGGGATGTCGAAGCCGATGCCGACCGAGCCGCCCGAGGGCGAGAAGATGGCGGTATTGACTCCCATCACATTGCCTTCGGTATCGAAGGTCGGGCCGCCGGAATTGCCGCGATTGATCGGCGCGTCGATCTGCATGTAGTCGACATAGGACGAGCCGCTGACGTTGCGGCGGCCGAGCGCCGAGACGATGCCGGCCGTGGCGGTTCCCGACAGGTTGAACGGATTGCCGACGGCCACGACCCAGTCGCCCACGCGCGGCTTGGCGCGATCCTCGAAATTGACGAACGGAAAGCCGGCGCCATCGACCTTGATCACCGCCAGGTCCGTGGCGGCGTCACGGCCGATCAGATGAGCCTTCAGGGTTTGGCTGTCGGTGGTGCGCACGGTGATGGTC
>DASXXS010000044.1:0-2674 GCA_036502925.1 Xanthobacteraceae bacterium | reverse complement strand
CAACTACGAGCGCTCGAAGCGATACGAGACGTCTCCGTTCGGATAGCGCCTGCCACCGACCTCAGGGCCGCGGCCCTACCAGAGGCCGACCCTCGCGTCGGCGGAAGAAGCCATAGGACAGGCCGCCCTAGGTTCTGTGGACTCTTGGGATTGAACTAAACCGCTGACGCTGTAGTGGGGGGCGGTTTTGGTTGAGGGTGGGGCTGGTCTGTCAGGGTTTGGGTGCTGCACCCCAACCCTGGAACGGGAGACCCCCGATGACCGAGATGAGCCCCCTGCGCCGCCGTATGATCGAGGACATGACGGTCCGCAATCTGTCACCGGCGACACAGCGTTCTTATGTGCATGCGGTTGCCAAGTTCGGTCGTTTCTTTGGCCGCTCGCCGGCGATGTTGGGCTTGGAAGATGTGCGCACCTTCCAGGTTCACCTGGTTGCCGGCGGCCCCTCGTGGCCGGCACTCAACCAGACGGTCTGCGCCCTTCGTTTTCTGTATGGCGTCACGCTCAAGCAGGCAGACCTGCCAGAGCGGATCCCCTACGCCCGCACACCGCGCAAGCTGCCGGTGGTGCTTGGTGCCGACGAGGTCGTTCGCTTCCTGGAGGCAGTGCCGAGCCTGAAGGCCCGCGCTGCACTGACGACGGCATATGCGGCGGGGCTGCGCGCCTCCGAGGCGGCCGGCATCAAGGTCGCCGACATCGACAGCAGCCGCATGGTCATCCGCGTCGAACAGGGCAAAGGTGGCCGCGATCGTTACGTCATGCTCTCGCCGCAGCTGCTCGGCATCCTGCGCTCCGACTGGCGTCTGGCACGGCCTGCGCGCTGGTTGTTCCCGGGACGCGACGGTGAGCACCCGATCAGCCCAACCGTGCGGCACGCCGCCTGCCGCTCGGCCTGCGCTGCCGCCGGCTTGAGCAAGCGGGTCACCGTCCACACGCTGCGCCACAGCTTCGCCACCCACCTGCTGGAGAGCGGCACCGACATCCGCATCATCCAGGCGCTGCTCGGGCACGGCAGCCTGAACACCACGGCGCGCTCCACGCAGGTCGCCACCAGCACCATCCGCGGCACGCCAAGTCCGCTCGATCGCCTGCGGCTGGAGGTCGCGCCACCGCCGTGAGGCGGCTCGATGCGCCCCGCGCTGGAGGTGGCGGACGTGTTCCGCCGCCACGGCGAGGCGTTCCTTCGCGGTCGCGGTGCCCACCTGGGCCGCGTTGAACGTCGCGTCATCTCGGCTATCCAGGCGTGCCGGACGTCCGCGCTCGGCGGCCACGTCGAGCAGTGCAGCGACTGCGGACTGCTCCGCCATGCCTACAACTCCTGTCGCAATCGGCACTGCCCGAAGTGCCAGGGTCTGGCGCGCGCCGCATGGCTCGATGCGCGTCAGGTCGAGCTGCTGCCCGTGCCCTACTATCACGTGGTCTTCACGGTGCCGGCGTCGGCCGCGGAGATTGCGTTCCAGAACAAGCGTGCTGTCTACGGCATCCTGTTCCGCGCCGCTGCCGACGCGCTGCACGACATCGCCGCCGACCCGCGCCACCTCGGCGCCGAGATCGGCGCGGTGGCAGTGCTGCACACCTGGGGCCAGGCGCTGCATCACCACCCGCATCTGCACTGCATCGTCCCCGGCGGTGGCCTGTCGCCGGACCAGACGCGCTGGGTCTCCTGTCGAGCCGGGTTCTTTTTGCCCGTGCGGGTGCTCTCCCGGCGGTTCCGCACGCTGTTCCTCGCACGGCTCCAAGCGGCGTTCGCGGACGGCGAATTGCGCTTCTGCGGCGCGCTCGCGGCTTTGACAGAACCCGCCGCCTTCGCCCAACGCCTCAACGCGTTGCGCCGTATGGAATGGGTTGTCTACGCCAAGCGTCCGTTCGCCGGTCCTGAACAGGTGCTGGCTTACCTTGGCCGCTACACGCACCGCGTCGCCATTGCCAACAGCCGACTGACACGGCTCGTCGGCAGCCAGGTCAGTTTCACCTGGAAGGATTACCGGCGCGAAGGCGTGGCCAGGACGATGACGCTGGCAGTCGACGAATTCATGCGGCGGTTCCTGCTGCACACCGTGCCAGACGGGTTCCACCGCATCAGGCATGTCGGGTTCCTCGCCAACCGCCACCGCGCTGCGAAGCTGGCACTCTGCCGCGCCCTGCTCGCCGCGCCCAAGCCCGCGCCGTCTCCGCGCGAGACTTATCGCCAGCGTCACTATCGGCTGACTGGTCACGCCCTCGACGTCTGCCCGGACTGCGGTGGACCGATGCGCGAGCGCGGATCTTTGCCGCGCTCCGCGCCACCCCGCGGGCCGTTCTGGTGCGACAGCTCATGACCCCGGGCGAGCGCGTTCATCGACATCTCCGCGAAACCGACAGGACCGATGTCAGCATCGGCGTGGCGGAGCTATTGCCGCCGACCAGCCTTCCGCTCGTGGTCGCGCCCGATAGCGACGTCGGGCAGGTCGCCAAGCCGCGAGCTGAGGCGCCGACTGCACTGCTCGCCCGCTCCTCGCGTCGGACCGGCCTGATCCGGACGCCTGGGCGTCCCTCTCGCCCGGCCGTTCGGACCACACAATCCCCATAGCGTCTGCGGCCCGCGGTTCAGTTCAATCCGGCTTCAATGAGGTCGTGCCGCGTCGCGCCGACTGTTCCGTGCCGCGCGACCTCACAGAAGCCTCCAGATTCCGGC
>DASXXS010000043.1:0-11830 GCA_036502925.1 Xanthobacteraceae bacterium | reverse complement strand
TCCGGGATGAACCGCGGATCCCAAATCGCCGTGGGCTCGAAATACGGCGATCGAAAGATCTGATTGAGATAGGGAAAGAACGGATTTCCGAACGCGTTCCAAAGCGTGAGCAGGTGATGCCCCGCAAAGACGAGAAATCCCGATACGCCCGCGAGGCCAAAGACGATAAGGCCGGTCGGCGTGCGCTTGCGCAGCGCCGCAAAGAGTGCGACGACGCCCAGTCCGGGAACCACAAAAGCCACGGTATATTTCAGCCCGAGTCCGAGGCCCGCCCATAATCCCGCCGCCGCAAAGCCCGGCCAGGTTGCGCGCCCGCCGGCGCCTTCGGCGACCTTGAGCAGGCTCAACAGCGAGCCCAGCACGAACAATGCGCTCGTGAGATCGTTGGTCGACGTCCCGAGCAGGCCGACGAATCCGGCTCCGGAGACGCCCATCAACCAGGCCGCGGCCCGCAGCGTCGGCCGTTCCACCGCATCGGGCGGGCGAATGACCCGGCAGGTGATCGCGAGCAGCAGCGCCGCATTGATGCCGTGCACGGCGCCCATGATGAACGCGACGACGCGCGGGAAATCGTTCAAAGGCGAGGAGATCAGCCCATACAGCAAAAAGTCGGCCGTTGGATTGAGAAAGCCCTGCTCCTGGGCGGGACCGATGTCGTACAGGTAGCGGCCGTGCAGATAGGCCCAGGGAGCGTAGAGGTGATAGTAGCGCAGATCCCAATAATTGTCGGGGCCCAGCATGACCGACAGGAACCCCGCGCCCACGCAGACGAGGGCGAGGAGAAGGCGAAAACGCCAGGCGGTGTACAGCCGCGCGAGCGCGGCCGAAGGTTGGTCCCTGTGCCTATAGATGGCAGCCGGTTGATCGATCATGCTGGACGGCGTTTCGATCGGTTCACCCATTTGGGCGAAAGCGTACAAGCGAAAATCTGTGGGCGAAAGCGCGGCCGTCCGCCAAGCGAGTTGAATCTGGAGCGGCAAGATGTGACATTTTCGCGGTGCCCGCAAGCGACGCGGCCCCCAGTCTCTGGCGTTTCCTTCCATGCCGCCGGTCTCGCGCTTCAGTCGAAGCTGGACAGCCGGACAGATCGGGGGAAAAGTTTCGCATGATTGCCAACCAAAGGATTTGCGTCGTGCTGCCCGCCTATAATGCGGCGCGGACGCTCGAAGCGACGTTCAAGGAGATTCCGCTTCAGGTGGTCGACGACGTGATCCTGGTCGATGACGCCAGCACGGACGACACGCTGGCGGTGGCCGGCAGGCTCGGCATTTTCACCGTGGTCCACGACCGCAACAAGGGCTACGGCGCCAACCAGAAGACCTGCTACCGCCTTGCCTTGGAACGGGGAGCGGACATCATCATCATGCTGCATGCGGACTACCAATACAGCCCGAAATTGCTGCTGCCGATGGCGTCCATGCTGTGCTCCGGATTCTTTGACATCGTCCTGGGCTCGCGCATTCTCGGGATCGGAGCCCTCGCCGGCGGCATGCCGCTCTACAAATACGTCGCGAACCGGGCGCTCACGCTGGTCCAGAACATTCTTCTCCGCCACAAGCTCTCGGAATATCATACCGGCTACCGCGGATTTACCCGCGCGGTGCTTGAATCGCTTCCTCTGGCGCGCAACTCCGACGACTTCATCTTCGACAATCAGATGTTGTCGCAAGCGATCTACAAGGGCTACCGGATCGGCGAAATCTCCTGCCCGACGAAGTATTTCCCGGAAGCCTCCTCGATCAATTTCCGCCGCAGCGTGATATATGGATTGGGCGTGTTGCGGACCAGCATCAGCTTTCGGCTGGCGCGGCTCGGATTCGCACGGGGCACGATATTCGACGGGCTGCTTCCATGGGAGACCCGATGACCGACGCAACCCCGGCCTACACGCTCACGGCCCGCGTGCTGCATTGGACCACCGCGAGCCTGGTGCTGTTCACGCTCCCGCTCGGCCTTGTCATTGCGAATAATTGGGGCGGGCCGCTGCAGGATCAGCTCTATAACCTGCACCGCTCGATCGGCACGCTCATCATTCCCATCATCCTGGCGCGGGCGGTCTATCGCATTGGCCACCGGCCCGCGCCGCTGCCCGATGACATCCCGCCGATGCAAAAGCTCGCCGCGCATGCCACCCATTGGGCGCTTTACGCGCTGCTGATCGTGCAGCCGTTCCTGGGCTGGATCGGCACCTCCGCCTACCGGGCGCCGATCATCGTATTCGGCTTGTTCGAGCTGCCGCCGATCTGGCCCGAGGACCGCGCCTTCTCCGACCGGGTGCTGTTCGTTCACGGCCTGGTCGCCTTGACCATCGCGGTCCTTTTGGCCGCGCATATCGGGGCGGCGCTGCATCATCATTTCGTGCGCAAGGACCGCATCCTCGCGCGCATGATCACCGGTTGAGCGCGCGTAGCGAGGCCAGGACATCCCTCCCCCTGAAAGGGGGAGGGTGGCGAGCGCAGCGAGCCGGGAGGGGGTCACGCCACAAGCACCGAATCTGATGGAAGGTGGGACCCCCACCCGGCGCCTTCGGCGCCACCCTCCCCCTTTCAGGGCGAGGGATTCGGCGCCATCGTGCCAGCAGCCGGTTGGAGGTGCTTGACAGGAGGCATGTGACGAATTACTCTTTTCGTCAGTCTTCATTCGTCCAGGTCCGAAGGCAAGCGGTCCCAAAAATCCACAGGTCCCATGAATCCGCAAGTCAGAACCAAACCCGACGATACCCACGCGCGGATCATGGAGACCGCGGAGGCGCTGTTCCGCAGGCTCGGCTTTGCCAAGACCACGGTCGCCGACATCGCGGCCGAGCTCGGCATGTCGCCGGCCAATGTCTACCGCTTCTTCGCCTCCAAGGGTGCGATCGTCGAGGCCATCTGCAAGCGGTGCCTGTCCGAGGTCGAGGAAAAGGCCTGGAAGGTTGCCCGCTCGAAGGCCTCGGCGGCGGAGCGCATGGAGCAGTTGATCCTCGAGATCCTCGCATATCACAAGGAGAATTTCGTCTCCGAGCAGCGCGTCAACGAGCTTGTGGTGGCCGCGATCGAGGCCAGCTGGGACGCCATCCGGGCGCACAAGCAAAGCATGCAGAATGTGACCGAGCTGATCTTGCGCGACGGCATCGCGGCGGGCGAGTTCGAGGCTGTCGAGCCGCGCGAGACCGCCGAGCTGATCATGCGATCCGTCGTCGCGTTCACACACCCGCTCCTGATCGGTCAATGCGTGGAGGAGGGCGAGGACGTCGAGGCCGAGGCCCGGGCATCGATCCGCTTTCTCTTGCGCGCCATAACTCCGAAACGCTGAAACCACATGTGCAACCAACCCGATCCCGAACTTTGCCCGGAATGTGACGAAATACGACTTTCATCAGTTCTCACAATTAAGTGAAGGGCGCCGTGTCATTCCGTCTTCGATCCAAACGTCCTCAATCCAAACGTCTTCTTAGTGAAGGAGCGCCGCCTATGTGGTCTTCGATCCAACCGCTTTCGATCCGCAAGCTCCGGCCGTTCGCCGCAGTGGCGCTGCTCTCGCTGCTCGCCGCCTGCAGCGACCAGGCGACCTCCGCCACCCCCACGGCCGCGCGCCCGGTACAGATCGAGCGCGTCACATTCCGGCCCGAGGATGCGATCCGCGAGTTCGTCGGCGTGGTGCGGGCGCGTCACGAGACCGACCTCGGCTTCCGCGTCGCCGGCAAGATGATGGCGCGGACCATCAACGTCGGCGATACGGTGCATGCCGGCGATGTGGTGGCGCAGCTCGATCCGCAGGACCTCGACCTGCAGGTCGAGAGCGCGCAAGCGGAGCTTGCCGCCGCCACCTCGAATCTCGCCGACGCCGCGGCCGAGGAAGCCCGCTACGCCAACCTCAAGCTCCGCGCCGCCGTCGCGGCCGCCGACTACGATCACAAGAAGGCCGCCAAGGACGAGGCCGTAGGACGGCTCGAGCGGGCGCGGCGCGCCCTCGACCTTGCCAACAATCAGCGCGCCTATGCGCAGCTCAAGGTCGACGTCGACGGCGTGATCACCGCGACGCTCGCCGAGCCCGGCCAGGTCGTGGCGCTCGGCCAGCCGGTGGCGCGGCTCGCCCACCACGGCGAGATGGAAGCGCTCGTCGCGCTGCCGGAAACCGCGCTCGGCGTGGCCCGCAAGTCCGACGCCACGGTGACGTTGTGGTCGGATCCCGGCCGCAGCTTGCAGGCCCGCCTGCGCGAGCTCTCGCCGCAGGCCGATGCCACCACCCGCACCTATGCGGCGCGCTTCACCATCGAAAATCCCGACGACAGGATCGCGCTCGGCATGACCGCGACGGTAAAGCTGTCGCATCCCGCAACCACGCAGGTGGCCAAGCTGCCGCTCTCGGCCATCCTCAACCGCGGCAGCGGGCCCGCGGTCTATCTGGTCGACGGCTCGGGCGCGCTCGAGCTGCGGCCGGTGAGCGTCGCCTCCTTCACCGAGAATGTCGCGCTGGTCACCGCCGGCATCGCCGATGGCGACCGGGTCGTCACGCTGGGCGTGCACAAGCTCGTGGCCGGCACGCAGGTTCGCGCCGTCGAAGCTCATTGATCGGCCACCACGGGAGGGCGCAGCATGAAGCGGTTCAATCTGTCGCAATGGGCGATCACGCACCAGGCGCTGGTGCTGTTCATGATCCTGGTGCTCGGCGCAGCCGGTGCCTATTCCTATTTCAGCCTCGGCCGCGCCGAGGATCCCTCCTTCACCATCAAGACCATGGTGGTGAACGTGGCCTGGCCCGGCGCCACCGCGACCGAGATGCAGACCCAGGTCGCCGACAAGATCGAGAAGAAGCTGCAGGAGCTGCCCTACCTCGACCGCGTCGAAAGCTATTCGCAGCCCGGCGTCTCCTTCATCCAGGTCTTCCTGATCGACCAGACCCCGCCCGCCAAGGTGAAGGAGCTGTGGTACCAGGTCCGCAAGAAGGTCGGCGACATCAAGGGCGACCTGCCGTCGGGCGTCAACGGACCGTACTTCAACGACGAGTACGGCGACGTCTACTCGACCATCTACATGCTGAGCGCCGATGGTCTGAATTTCGCCGACCTCAAGGCGCGCGCCGAGGACATCCGGCAGCGGCTGCTGCGCGTTCCCGACGTCAACAAGGTCGACATCATCGGCGAGCAGCCGCAGAAAATTTTCATCGAGCTCAGCCATGAAAAGCTGGCGATGCTCGGTATCACGCCGCAGCAGATCTTCGACGGCGTCGCCAAGCAGAACGCCGTCACCTCGGGCGGCTCGGTGGACACCGCGGCCGACCGCATCAATCTGCGGGTCACCGGCGCATTCTCCGGCGTGGACGCCGTCGCCGCCGTGCCGGTGCAGGTGGACGGCCGCATCTTCCGGCTGGGCGACATCGCCACCGTCAAGCGCGGCTACCAGGACCCGCCGGGCTTCATCGTGCGCGTCGGCGGCAAGCCGGCGCTCGGGCTCGGCGTCTCCATGCAGGACGGCGCCAACCTGATCACGCTCGGCGATAATCTCAAGGCCGCCATGGCCGCCATCACCGCCGAGCTTCCGCTCGGCCTCGAGGTGACCCAGATCGCCGACCAGCCCAGCATCGTCGAGCGCTCGGTCTCCGAGTTCGTGGAGACGTTCGTCGAGGCGCTCGGCATCGTCCTCCTGGTCAGCTTTCTCTCGCTCGGCTGGCGCGCCGGCATTGTGGTGGCGCTGTCGGTCCCGCTGGTGCTCGCCATCGTGCTGACCATCATGTACGCGGCCGGCATAGACCTGCACCGCATCACGCTCGGCGCGCTGATCATCGCGCTCGGGCTCTTGGTTGACGACGCCATCATCACCATCGAGATGATGGTGGTGAAGATGGAGCAGGGCTTCGAGCGCGGCCGCGCCGCGACCTTCGCCTGGACCTCGACCGCCTTCCCGATGCTGACCGGCACGCTGGTGACCGCCGCGGGCTTCCTGCCGGTGGGCTTCGCCAGGTCGGCCGCGGGCGAATATGCGGGCGGCATCTTCTGGATCGTGGGTCTCGCCTTGCTCGCTTCCTGGATCGTGGCGGTGCTGTTCACCCCCTATCTCGGCCTCAAGCTGTTGCCCGATCTCGCCAAGCCCAATGCGCACCAAAATCCCGACGCCATCTACGATACGCGCACCTACCGCGCGCTGCGCGGCGTGATCGAGCTGGCGCTGCGCTGGCGCGGCACCGTCGTCGGCGTCACGGTCCTGATGTTCGGCGTGGCGGTCGCCGGCTTCGGCCTAGTGCAGCAGCAGTTCTTCCCGACCTCGACCCGCACCGAGCTGTTCTTCGAGCTGCGGCTGCCCGAAGGCACCGCCATCGGGGTCACCGACGCCGCCGCCAAGGCGGCCGAGCAGCTGCTGGCCGGCGATGCCGACATCGTCACCTATACGAGCTATGTCGGCCAGGGCTCGCCGCGCTTCTGGCTCGGGCTCAACCCGGTGCTGCCGAACCCGAACTTTGCCCAGATCGTCGTCGTCACCAAGGACTTGAGCGCCCGCGAGCGCGTGAAGGCGCGGCTCGAAGGCGCGCTCGCGGCCGGCGCGCTGCCGCAGGCGCGCACCCGGATCGACCGCTTCAACTTCGGCCCGCCGGTCGGCTTCCCGGTGCAGTTTCGCATCGTCGGACCCGATCCCATGCAGGTGCGCACCATCGCCGAACAGGTGCGCGCCGTCATGGCGCAAAACCCCAAGGTCGTCGATGCGCACCTCAACTGGGGCGAACAGGTGAAATCGATCCGCCTCGAGGTCGATCAGGATCGCGCCCGCGCGCTCGGCCTCACCCCGCAGGACGTGTCGCAGACGCTGCAGACGCTGCTCACCGGCTATACCGTGACGCAATACCGCGAGGGTATCGAGACCATCGACGTGGTCGCCCGCGCGGTCCCCTCCGAGCGTCTCGCGCTCGACCGTCTGCCCGGGCTGACCATCACCACGACCAACGGCGTCGCGGTGCCGCTGTCGCAGGTGGCGCGCCTCAACTACGAATACGAGGAGCCGATCCTGTGGCGGCGCAACCGCGACATCGTGCTGACCGCGCGCGCCGACATCGTCGACAACGTGCAGGCACCCGACGTCACCGGCGAGATCCTGCCGCAGCTGCAATCGATCAAATCCGCGCTGCCCTACGGCTATCGCATCGAGACCGGCGGAGCGATCGAGGAGAGCGTCAAGGCCAACAACGCGCTCGCCGCCGTGTTCCCGGTCATGGGCGTCGCGATGCTGGCGCTGCTGATGATCCAGCTGCAGAGCTTCTCCCGCCTTGCCCTGGTGTTCGTGACGGCGCCGCTCGGGCTGATCGGCGCGACCGGCGCGCTTCTTCTCTCCAATCGTCCGTTCGGCTTCGTCGCGCTGCTCGGCCTCATCGCGCTCGCCGGCATGATCATGCGCAACACCGTCATTCTGGTCGATCAGATCGACCGCGACATTGCGGCCGGCCACGGCCGCTATCGCGCCGTCGTCGACGCCACGGTGCGCCGCGCCCGGCCGGTGGCCCTGACCGCCTTGGCCGCGATCCTCGGCATGATCCCGCTCGCCGGCAGCCTGTTCTGGGGCCCGATGGCGATCACCATCATGGGCGGCCTGTTCGTGGCGACCGTGCTGACATTGCTGGTCGTGCCGGCGCTCTACGCCATGTGGTTCCGGGTGAAGATCGACGAGCCCACGAACGCGGCGCATCGCGAGCCCATGAGTGAACCCGCCTGGGAGCAAGCCCCGTTCCGGATCGCCGCGGAATAGATGGAACACGTCATAGGAAGAAGGAGACGAGCAGGATGATTTCCTCGGCAATCGCTCGACATTTCGGAAATCCAATCAGCTGGCGTTTCCGCGAGCCCACGCTTGCGGAAATGCTCTCCGACTCCATCGTGCTGGCGGTGATGGCGGCCGACGGAGTGGATCCGATCGCGCTCGAGGCGCAGCTGCGGGACATGGCCCAAAGCTCGGCTGCGGAACGATGTGCGGCTCCATAGCTCCAAGCGACTGATCGTGCCGTGCAGGGTCGTGCACGGAAACCGACCATAACGGCCCGACCTCTTCCGATGCGCGGCGTCCCCCCGCGCCGCGTCGGCGCCGGGCGGCTTTGCCCCTCCCCCTCCCGCAGGCAAGCCGCCCGGCGCACTTCATCCATGGCACAACGCGTAGATAATCGTATAATGCGAGATGATGATCAGACGCGAACCGACCGCCAATTCATCCGCCGCTTTCAAGCCTCGCCTTGATGTCTGAATCTTGAAAGGGAACAAGATGCTGTCGAGGCTGCTGATCGCGGTAGCTGTCGTTGCGGCGCTGCCGTCCGCTGCGACGGCGATGTCGCTCAAATTTTCGTGGGCCGGGTATCGGGCCTGCAGCTCACGATCTCCGGCATTCGGCGTGTCGGACGTACCGGGCGAGACCGCACGGCTTGCATTCAAGATGGTCGATAAGGAGGTGCCGACCTACCCGCACGGCGGCGGCACGGTTGCCTACCGCGGCAAGGGTGAAATTCCGGCTGGCGCGTTCTCCTACAAGGGTCCATGTCCGCCATCCGGCCAGCAACATACCTATGAATGGACGGTGCAAGCTCTGGACCGCGATGGCAAAGCAATCGGCTCGGCGACTGCCGCCGAGCCATTTCCGCCACGCTAGCCGCCCGCCGTACCGATGTGACTGCCGGGCGCTTGGCATCGTGTCGCGAATGATCTGTAACGCGACGCCGCCAATTGGACGCCGCCAATTGGTTGACTCGATGGAAAACGGCGCACGGCCATCGGGGTGACCGTCGGGGCAGCCCTCAAGCGCGGGACAGTTCTTTCCTTGCCACCGCTACGCACGCGGCTGCGGACCGCCATCGCCAGGCTGGCGGCAATCGAGCATCGCGTCGAACGCCGCAGCCGCCGCGCTCGGCTGGCGCGCCGACAGGCTGAGCCGGGTCAGCATCCGGCGCACCGCGAAATTTCGCGGCTTCAGGATGACGAGCCTGCCCAGTGCAATCTGATCCGCCGCCGCGGCCGCGGACACAATCGCGATGCCGAACCCGGCGGCGACGATCCGCTTGATGGCCTCGGTGCTGCCGATCTCCAGGATCGTGCGCGGAACGATGCGGCGTGCGTCCAGCGCCGCCAGGACCACGTCGCGGGTGCCTGATCCGGGCTCGCGGATGAGAAGGATCTCCTGAGCGATCGCTTCCATCGCGATCGGCGCCCGCGCGCGCGCCAGGCGATGATCCGGCGCCGCGATCAGCACCATCTCCTCCTCGCACCACGGGCGGACTTCGATACCGGGCTCGTCCACCGGGCCTTCGACCAGCGCGATGTCGAGCTCCCGTGCGCTCAGCAGCTCCGCGATCATGCGCGTGTTTCTGCTGATCAGGCGCAGCTCGACCCCCGGATAGCGCTTGTGGAACGCACCCAGCAGCGGCGGCAGCTGATAGGTGGCAACGGTCATGCTCGCGCCCACGCTCAGCCAGCCGCGATCAAGACCGCGCAACGCGGCCAGCTCCTCCTCCGCGGCCCGCTCGGCGGCAAACAGAGTCGTTGCATGGCGCATCAAGAGGCTGCCGGCCTCGGTCAGCGTCACACCGCCTTGCCGGCCCCGCTCCAGCAGGCGGCCGCCGATCTGCGCCTCGAAATCGCGTACCCCCTTGGAGACCGCGGGCTGGCTCACGTGCAAGGTCTCGGCAGCCCGCGAGAAGCTGCGATGCCGGGCAACGGCCGCAAACAGGCGGAGCAGATGAAGGTTCAGCGGCATAATCTCAGTCTATGTGAATATAGAAAAGATGTATTGGGATTAGAGCTGGCGGGCACCCAGATTTGCGGTGACAGACACGCACACTGATGCGCGCCGCGACTTGCACGATTGAAAGGAGAAACCGAGATGTTCCGCAATCTACCCACCGTGCTTCCGATCGCCATCCTGCTCGGCGCCGTTTCGGCGGCTCCGGCGCTCGCCCAACCCCGCAGCCATCACCTGGCGCAGCCGGATCGGCAGGTCTGGACGTCGTCCGTCACCTACGGGAGCGACGCCTATAACAGCTACGCGATGCGGCCGGACCAAAGCCAGCGCCGGGATTTGGGTGAAACACCTGCTCTCCCATGGACCCAGGATCCGGGCTCCCCAAGAGGGTAACGACACCTCCTTGGATACCTCAAAAGCCCGGCCGCCCGGCCGAGCTTTTGCGTCGGCGGCAACCACCAGGGCGAGAGCAACTCCCACGGGCTTCGGACGCAACAGCGAGCGCGACAGGTGAGGCGTCATCAAGCCACTATTCAGGAGGGTGCAACGGAAATCAGCTGCCGGAACCCTTCGTGCGGGCGAGATAATCCACGATCGCCGCGGCGTCGGCAGCGGCGATTGGCGCCTTGTAGATTTGGATCATCTTGTTCACCTCCGCTTGCCAGGCAGCTTTCGTCAACGCCGGCTGGTTCAGCACCATGCCGGCGGAGTGACACGCAAGGCAGTTGTTGTTGAGCGCGTCCGCGCCCTGGCCGGCGAACATGCGATCGCTTTGGGGGAAATCGACATTGACGGACTTGAGTTGGAGAGGAGCCGCGGCCCGACCGGCCAATGGGATGAGAACGGCGGTCACGAGCGCCAGCGCGAGCAGCTTCCTTGCCATGGTCGATTCTCCTCAGCCCGCCACGACCGGGGTTGCTTCGATGACGTTGCGCATGAAGCCCGCCGGGTTCCAGTTCGCCATATCGGGTTGCGCGACGTCGTTGGCGTTGGTGCAGCGGACCAGCAGCGAATGGTCGCCGCTCGACGGCAATGTGAACCGGGTTTCCCACTGCCGAAAACTGTACTTGCCCTCGTCGTTGCCGAGCCGTGTCGCCTGCCAGGTCCGCCCGCCGTCGCTGGAGACATCCACGCGTGCGACGCCCGCGTCGCCACCGAACGCGATGCCGCGTGCGAGCGTCGGCGTGCGGGCAGGCACCTTTGCGCCCGCTCTGATGTTGGTGATGAAGGAGCGGGGCACCAGGCGGTTGATCGGAACGAAGGTCACGCCGGTCTCTCCCGGCTTGATGTTGGCATGCGGCGTATCGGGAATGGTGTAGGCGGTCTTCGTCCAATAATTGTCATCGGGTCGATCCAGAACTTCGATGTCATTGAGCATCTTGACCCAATAGGTCGAATACCAGCCCGGGACGACCAGCCTCAGCGGGAAACCATTCAACAACGGCAGCTGCTCGCCGTTCATCGCATAGGCAATCATCACCTCGCCGTCGCCGGCATGGTCGATGGCCAGCGATTTCATGAATTTCGGAGCGTCCGGGACGACCGCCTCGTCCATGCCGTTGAACCGGACCTGCACCGCACCCGCCTTCACGCCGGCCCGATCCAATACGTCCTTGAGCCGGACACCCGTCCAACGGGCGTTGCCCATGGCCCCGTTCGCCCATTCGCCGCCGGCGACGCGCGGCTGAAAAAAGCCACGCGAATTGCCCGAGCACTGATTGACGGCTGCCAGCTCCACTTGCGGAAGCGCCAGGACATCCTTCAGCGACAGCGACAGCATTCGGTCGACGTGGCCGCGAACCGCAAGACGAAACTTGTCGACGTCGACCGCGGTGGGAATGACCGCCCAGTGCCAGCGCACAAAGAACCGGTCGTTCGGCGTGAAGACATCCTGATCGAAGACTTCGAACGGCGTCTCCAGGAGCGGCGGGCGCGTCCGCTGCAGGATCATCGCTCCCTTCTGCGGAAAGTTCGTCGCGATCGGCCGCTCGCCGGGTCCGCCGGGTAGGGCAAGATCGACCATCGTCTGCGCCCAAGCCGGCGCGGCAGCGATCGCCAGACCGGCCGAACCGACCTGACCAAGCAGGAGCCTCCGGGTGAGCGAACCACGATTGAAGTCGCTTGGCTGTGTGCTCATTTTGCTG
>DASXXS010000042.1:0-12382 GCA_036502925.1 Xanthobacteraceae bacterium | reverse complement strand
TCTCGACCATCTCCTGCCGGTCCTCAAGAATGTCCGCGACACCCGCGAGGGGCCGGTCCTGGTGCACGTGGTGACCCAGAAGGGCAAGGGTTACGCGCCCGCCGAAGCCTCCGACGACAAATATCACGGCGTCGTCAAGTTTGATGTCTCGACCGGCAAGCAGGACAAGCCGAAGTCGAACGCGCCCTCCTACACCAAGGTTTTCGGCGAAAGCCTGGTCAAGGAGGCGCGCAAGGACGATCGCATCGTGGCGATCACGGCGGCCATGCCGTCGGGCACCGGCGTCGACATTTTCGGCAAGGCGTTTCCCGAGCGCACCTTCGATGTAGGCATTGCCGAGCAGCATGCGGTCACCTTTGCGGCCGGGCTCGCCACCGAAGGCTACAAGCCGTTCGCCACCATCTATTCGACCTTCCTGCAGCGCGCCTATGATCAGGTCGTGCATGACGTCGCCATCCAGCGCCTGCCGGTGCGCTTCGCCCTCGATCGGGCCGGCCTGGTGGGTGCCGACGGCCCCACCCATGCGGGCGCGTTCGATATCAGCTACCTGGGCTGCCTGCCGGGCTTCGTGCTCATGGCGGCGGCGGACGAGGCGGAGCTGGTCCACATGGTTGCCACCGCGGTCGCGATCGACGACCGCCCGAGCGCTTTGCGCTATCCGCGCGGCGACGGCGTCGGCGTCGACATGCCCGAATTCGGGGTGCCGCTGGAGATCGGCAAGGGCCGCATCATGCGCGAGGGCAGTTCGGTGGCGCTCTTGAGCTACGGTACGCGCTTGGCGCACTGCCTGGCCGCGGCCGAGACACTCGCCTCGCACGGCTTGACCACCACGGTCGCGGATGCGCGCTTCGCCAAGCCTTTGGACGTGGACATGGTGCTGCAGCTGGCGCGCGAGCATGAAGTGCTCATCACCGTCGAGGAGGCCGCCATCGGTGGCTTCAGCGCGCATGTTCTGCAGGCGCTGACCCAGCACGGCGCCTTGGACAACGGGCTCAAGGTGCGCTGCATGGTGCTGCCGGACGCGTTCATCGAGCATGACAGCCCTGCCGCCATGTATGCGGCGGCCGGGCTTGATGCCAAGGGCATCGTCGCCAAAGTCTTCGAAGCGCTTGGAAAGGATGCCCGCCGGGAATTCGCCAAGCTCCGCTGACCCTTGGGCTGGCGCCGCGCCGTCCCCATTTACCGCATCAGGAGGTCGGCCCCAGGCCGACGAAGTTGCCGCCGACGAAACCGCTGCCGACAAGATTGCTGCCGAAGAGTTCGGTGCCGAGGAAAGTGATCCGCCGATGGATGTGAAACGATGAAAGTCATCTTGGCTCAACCGCGGGGATTTTGCGCCGGCGTCGTGCGCGCGATCGAGATCGTCGAGCGTGCGCTGCAGAAATACGGGCCCCCCGTCTACGTGCGCCACGAGATCGTGCACAACAAGCACGTGGTCGAAAGCCTCAAGGCCAAGGGCGCCCGTTTCGTGGAGGAGCTGTCCGAGGTGCCGCCCAATTCGGTGACGATCTTCAGCGCCCACGGGGTGGCGAAAAGCGTCGAGGACGAAGCTGCCGACCGCGGCCTGCCGGTCCTCAACGCGACCTGTCCGCTGGTCACCAAGGTGCACAATCAAGGCAAGCGCTACGTCGACAAGGGCCGCAAGCTGATCCTGATCGGCCATGCCGGCCACCCCGAGGTCGAAGGCACCATGGGACAGATTTCGGCGCCGGTGATCCTGGTGCAGAACGAGGCCGATGTGGCCAGGCTCGAGCTTTCGGCCGATACCCCGGTCGCGTATGTGACGCAGACCACGCTCTCGGTCGACGACACCCAGGGCATCATCAGCGCGCTGCAACGCCGCTTCACGAACATCGTGGGTCCGGAGACGCGCGACATCTGCTATGCGACGCAGAATCGCCAATCCGCCGTGCGCGAGCTCAGCAAGCTCGTCGACGTCATTCTGGTGGTCGGCGCCACCAACAGCTCCAACTCCAACCGGCTGCGCGAGATCGGCAGCGAAGAGGGCGTGCCGAGCTATCTCATCGCCGACGGCAGCGAGCTCGATCCGCAGTGGCTCACGGGTGCCGCCACGGTCGGCATCACGGCGGGCGCTTCGGCGCCGGAAGTGCTGGTCGACGACGTGATCAAATCGCTGCGCCGACTGGGCCCGGTCGATGTCTCGGTGCTTCCCGGCCGCGAGGAAAATATCGAGTTCCGCCTGCCCGCTGAATTGCAGGGAACAGTAATCAGTGATCAGAGATCAGAAGCCATGAGCTAGGAAACCTGATTGCCGATCTCTGACTACTGACTACTGATCACTGATACCTGGAAAACGTTATGGCCATTCCGTTTCACCGCGAGATGCGCATCGGCGCCTACATCCTCAAGCAGAAGCTTGCGGGGCGAAAGCGCTATCCGCTGGTGCTGATGCTCGAGCCGCTGTTCCGCTGCAATCTCGCCTGCACCGGCTGCGGCAAGATCGATTATCCCGACGCCATTCTCAATCGCCGTCTCTCGGTGCAGGAATGTCTGGATGCCGCCGACGAATGCGGCGCCCCGATGGTCGCGATCCCGGGCGGCGAGCCGCTGATCCACAAGGAGATCGGCGAGATCGTCAGGGGCCTGGTCGCGCGCAAGAAATATGTCTCGCTGTGCACCAACGCGCTCTTGCTGGAGAAGAAGCTGCATCTGTTCGAGCCCTCGCCGTTCCTGTTCTTCTCGGTGCATCTCGACGGCATCAAGGAGCACCACGACAAGTCGGTGTGCATGGAAGGCGGCTTCGAGCGGGCGGTGTCGGCGATCAAGGCGGCCAAGGCGCGGGGCTTCACGGTCAACGTCAATGCCACCATCTTCGACGGGCACCCCGCCGAGGACATCGCCGCCTTCCTCGACTTGACCCAGGAGCTCGGCATCGGAGTGACGATCTCGCCCGGCTATGCCTATGAGCGGGCGCCCGATCAGGATCACTTCCTCAATCGCCGCAAGACCAAGGAATTGTTCCGCAAGGTCTTCGCCTACGGCAAGGGCAAGCGCTGGAAATTCCTCCATTCGACTTTGTTCCTGGATTTCCTGGCCGGCAACCAGACCTACCATTGCACGCCGTGGGGAATGCCCACCCGCAACATTTTCGGCTGGCAGAAGCCTTGCTACCTTTTGGGTGAAGGCTACACCAAGACCTTCACGGAGCTGATGGAGACCACCGACTGGGATTCCTACGGCACCGGCGCCTACGAAAAGTGCGCGAACTGCATGGCCCATTGCGGTTATGAGGCGACCGCCGCCGAGGCGATGTTCACCGCGCCTCTCCAGGCGATCCGGGTGGCGCTGCGCGGCCCGCGCACCGAGGGGCCGATGGCGCCGGAAATCCCGCTCGACCGCCAGCGGCCGGCCCAATACATCTTCTCCGATCAGGTCCAGCAGCGCCTCTCCGAGATCCGCGCCGCCGAGGCGCAGGAGAAGGCCCGCAAATCCGCCAAGGCTTCCGCCAGCACCGCGGCGTAGTTTCCCGCCCCGAGATTTTCAGGACGCTGCCGCGGGGACGAGCCGTCAATGATGAGGTGGGCACAGGGCTTCATTCCCTCGCGGGCCTTGGCAAATTGGCGTTTACGCCCCTGACGGATACCTGCCAGCCTGATATTCTGCATCGGAGTCTTGGCTCATGGGGCTCGGATGCCATTCGATCGATTGAAACGGCGTGATTTCACCACGCGTGTCGGCGGCGCGGCGTCGCGGCCGCTCCCGGCGCGTCCGCAGCAGCCGGCGGTGCCGGTCTTTAATTGACATGGTACCGACCGTAGTCATACAGACCAAGCAGGGGATTGGGGACGTCATCTGGCATCTGCCGTTCATTCGGTCGATCGCGGCCATTTCGCCGGGGGGCTCCGTGACTTTTCTGACCTTGCCGTCAACCCATGCGCGGGAGCTGCTGGAGGCGGAGTCGTGCGTCGCCAAGACACTCTATTTTGAGCATCGCGGATCGGAGTTTTCGCGGGGCCTCCACCTCATCCGGCTCACAGCACTGCTGCTGCGGCTGCAATGCGAAACCGCGTGGATCCTTGACCGCACGACCCGCGTCGCCTTTGCGGCGCTCGCCGCCGGCATTCCCAAACGGATTGGCATCGGGCTCGGCCGGCAGCGCTGGTTCATCACCAATCCGGGCATCGACCAACGGTACTTTCACGACATGCCGATCGAGTGGCTCAAGGCGCTGATGCAGGCGATGAACGTCCCGTGCCCGACCACCGAGCCGGGCCTGCACCTGAAGCCAGAACTGGTTGCTGCCGTCGGTGAGCGATTTCGGACGTGCCCGCGGCCCTGGATTGTGCTCGGGCTGGGCGGTTCGCACCCACTCAAAGACTGGCAGTCGTCACAATGGCTGGAATTCGTCGATATGTTGCGTCGTCGCATCGAGGGCACGGTCTTTCTTATTGGTGGTCCGGGCCAGGTCCAGCGGGCAAGCAACCTGATCGGCCAGACAGCGGGTGCTCTTGCGAAAAATGCCTGCGGTCTCACGGTCGTCGAAGCAGCGGCGTTGCTTGGACACGCCGATCTGTTCGTCGGTCCTGATTCCGGGCCGATGAATCTCGCGGTCGCGGTCGGTACGCGGGCCTTCGGGCTCTTCGGCGCGACGCGAGTGCTGAGCTATTCCCAATTCATTCACCCCGTCCTGCCTGACGACGGCCGCGGCCCTGCGCCGGACGGCATGCAGCGCCTGTCGCCGTGCCGTGTGCTCGAGCGCATCGAGCCCTGCTTGTGCACACCGTCGGTCGGATCATGCGCGAGATCTGAGGCCCGAAACCATGCGGGCCGGCAGTCGTGAGCGAAAGCTGGAGAGATTGATGGGAATTGTCACGGCGTTGACCGACTTGAAGCATCGAATTCGGGCGCGGATCCCTCTCCACATCCAGGACAGCCTCAGCATCCGCCGTCGCAAGGGCCGGCACGAGGCGCGGATCATGCAGGATTCGGACGCGATGCTGGTGGTCACTGGCAACGATCGGCGCACCGAAGCCGGCAACTGGTTCCGCGGCGAGCAAGTCAACTTCATGCCGAGCCGAACCAACCTGTTCGAGAAGAACGCGATTGAAGACTACGTGCTCAAGGGCTGGATGCCGGAAAAGCCGTTCATCACCAAGAATGACTACATCACCGCCTTCGGCAGCTGCTTTGCTGCCTATGTCACCCAGTTCTTGTTGGAGCAGGGCTACCGAGTCTTCGGCGATGACACGCCGGCCGACAGCTATGTCATCCGCTGCGGGGAAGGGATGGCGAACTCGTTCGCGGTCGCCCAGCAGTTCCAGTGGGCCTATAGAGAGAAGGAGTTCGACGAGAGCCTGTGGTTCGACAAGGACGCGACCGAGGCCAGCTATGATTCAAGGATTCGCGAGCATACGCGTGCAATTTTCGAGCAGACTGACGTCTTCATATTCACGCTCGGGATTTCGGAGGTTTGGTACAACAAGCAGAACGGCGACGTGTTCTGGCGCGCCGTTCCGCGCAGCAAATACAATCCCGCACGGCACGGGTTCAAAGTCGCCACGGTCGACGAAAACCGTGCCAATCTGGAAATTGTCCATCGCATCATCCGCGCGCGCCGCCCGAACGCCGCGATCATTTTTACGGTGTCGCCGGTTCCATTGCTGGCCACCTTCCGTCCGGTGTCCTGCATCACCGCCAATACGGTGTCGAAAGCGATCCTCAGGGTCGCAGTCGATGAGTTCATCAGGGCACATCCAGAAGACGAGAAGCTGTTCTATTATCCGTCCTACGAGATCATAAAAGAATACTTCCGTGACCCCTATCGCGGCGACAACCGGCACATTCACAATCACCTCCTGAAGAAGATGATGCGCGGTTTCGTGAAGTATTTTCTGGCGTGATGCCGCGGCGGTCCGTTCGCGCCGACCGATTGCAGCTCGTTTGTAGCCCGCATGGAGCGGAGCGGAATGCGGGAAGGGCGATCCCGGATTTCGCGGAGTTTATCATCGGGCGGCGCTTCGCGCCGACCCGTCGGCTCCATCCGGGCTACGAGCATGCAAGAGCGCATGTCTCGCCCGCGCCCCAAGTCAGCTCGGTTTCCCCGCAGGCGCTTCATTGCCGTCGCTCTGCCGCAGCACGCCGGCCTGCATCAAGGCGCTTGTGATCTGGCCGCTCGCCCTGATCAGTTCCACCGCCGCCGCCGTGGTCAGCACCAGCCGGCAGACCGGGACCGCGCGCCCGGTCGCGGCATCGCCCGGCTTGAGCGCATCGAGCCGCGAAACCAAAAACTCCATGCGCAGCGTGCTGCCGTCGAAGGACCAGCTGCCGATCGAATCCGCGAAGGTCTCGCCGAGCGCGGGCATGTCCTGATAGCGGAACTTGGGTCGTTGCGGTTCGTCTGCCATGTCGCCTCCGGCCTCGGCGCCGGCCCGGTGCCGGTCAAGTTCAGGTCGGGGGAGAAATACGGGGGGCGCCGGCACAAAGCAATACGCGGCAGGCAGCTCAATCATCGGGCGCCGCCCTGCGTTCCAGCGTCACCGCTTCCGCTCACATCCCGAACGCCACCGCGGGGCGGTTCTGGTTCCGCAGGCTGCGGTAGCGTGCCAGCGCCCAGAGCGGGAAGAATTTCGGATAGCCGTGATAGCGCAGATAGAACACGCGCGGGAAACCGGTCGCGGTATAGCGCGCCTCGTCCCAGAGGCCGTCGGCGCGCTGGTTGCGCAACAGATAGTCGATGCCGCTTTGCACCGCCGGGCGGCCGGCCTCGCCGGCGGCCATCAGGCCGAGCAGCGCCCAGGCGGTCTGCGAAGCGGTGCTGGGCGCCGTCTCGTAGCCGCGATAGTCGAGCTTGTAGCTGGCGCCGTCCTCGCCCCAGCCGCCGTCGGGATTCTGGATCGCGGTGAGCCATTCCACCGCCTTGCGCATCTCGGGCGCGTCGTGATCGATGCCGGCGGCATTGAGCGCGCACAGCACCGACCAGGTGCCGTAGATGTAGTTCATGCCCCAACGGCCGTACCAGCTGCCGTCGGGAAGTTGCGTCTTGCGCAGATAGTCGATTGCGCGCCTGAGCGCGGGGTTCGATGCGGGCTCGCCGAGCTGCGCCAGCATGGACAGGCAGCGGGCGGTGACGTCCTCGGTCGGCGGATCGAGCAGCGCGCCATGGTCCGCGAACGGAATGTTGTTGAGATATTCGTATTCGTTGTCGGAATCGAAGGCGCCCCAGCCGCCGTTGCGGCTCTGCATGCCGGCGATCCATTCGTGCGCCCGCGCAATGGCGCCTTGGAACTCGCCGTGGCGGTTGAGCCGCTGCTCCCGGTCCATGGCCATGACCACGACCGCGGTGTCGTCCACATCGGGATAATGCGGATTGTCGTATTGGAAGGCCCAGCCGCCCGGACGCAGATGCGGGCGGCGCACCGACCAGTCGCCGGCGAGTTCGAGCACCTGCTTGGGCTTGAGCCACTCCAGCCCCCGATGCGCCCGCGCCACCGCCTCGTCGCCGCCGACCTCGAGCAGCGTCTGGCACACGAGCCCGGTATCCCACACCGGCGACACGCAAGGTTGGCAATAGGCCTCGTGGGCGTGCACCACCAGGAGCTTCTCGACCGATTTGCGCGCGATCGAGCGCAGCGGGTCATAGGCCGGCAGGCCCAGCACATCGAACATCATCACGCTGTTGGCCATGGCGGGGAAGATGGCGCCGAGACCATCCTCGCCATTGAGGCGCTCGGTCACGAAGGCGAGCGCGCGGTCGATGGCGCGTTGGCGCATGGCTTTGGGAAAGCGCGGCTCGAGCACGCGCAACAGCGCATCGACGGCGCGAAAGAACAGGAACCACGACCATTTCTGCTGCGGCGCCTTGGGGGCAAGGCCAAGCCGATCGGGCGGCTCCAGGAACAATTCGTCGATCCGCACGCCCTTGCCGTTGCGCGCCTTGGGCTTGCGCGCCATCAGCACCAGCAGCGGAACGATGACGGTGCGGCTCCAATAGGAGATCTTGTCGATGTGAAACGGGAACCAGCGCGGCAGCAGCATGATCTCGACCGGCATCACCGGCACCGCGCGCCACGGGATGAAGCCGAACAGCGCCAGCATCAGCCGCGTGAACACGTTCGAGCGCGCCGCGCCGCCGCGCGCCAGGATGGCCTCGCGGGCACGCCGCATGTGGGCCGCATCGGGCGCGTCGCCGACCATCTTGAGGGCGAAATAGGCCTTTACGCTCGCGCTCATGTCGAATTCGCCGTCCCGGAACAGCGGCCAGCCGCCATGGGCACCCTGCACCCGGCGCAGATAGGCCGCGATCTTCTCCTCGAGCGGCGTATCGACCGGCTCGGCCAGATAGTGGCGCAGCAGCACGTATTCGGCCGGGATGGTGGCATCGGCCTCGAGCTCGAACACGAAGTGGCCGTCCGCCTGCTGACGCGCGAGCAGCGCACGGGTCGCGGCCTGGATGCCGGCCTCGAGCGAAGGATCGCGGGCTTCGATGGTCGGCGCCAGGGCGGGCGAAACATCAGACATGAAGTGCTCTCGGTCGTTTCTTTGTCGTCTCTCAGGACGACTCAGCTGTTCAAGTTTCGCGCCGTGGTCTCGGCCTTGCTCCCTCCCCCTGAAAGGGGGAGGGAGGCGCCCATAGCGCGTCGAAGACGCGCGTGAACGCGCTTTTTGAGGCGCCGGGTGGGGGTCCCGCCTCTCGGCAGATTCGGTCTTGATTACGTGACCCCCTCCCGACCCGCTTCGCGGGTCGACCTCCCCCTTTCAGGGGGAGGTATCGTTGAGAGCGCGGTGGTTTCGTCATTTGGTTCAACATTGCGCCACCAGCGCGGCGGCGCGGTTGCCGGATCGAATGGCGCCCTCGATCGTCGCGGGCAGGCCGGTATTTGTCCAATCCCCGGCCAGGACCAGATTGCGCCAGCGGGTGGGCGGCCCCGGCCGCCGCGCGTCCTGCGCGGGGGTGGCCGCAAAGGTGGCGCGCCGCTCGCGCACAATTTGCCACGGCGGCAGCGCCGCCGAAAGTCCGGTCGCGGCCTTGACCTCGTCCCAGATGGTGCGCGCCAGGCTTTCGCGCGGCGTGTCGATGAGCCGATCGCCGGCGCTGATGGTAACCGACAGCCGGCCCGGAAACGCGAAGATCCATTCCGTGGTGCCGTTGAGGACGCCGAGGATCGGTGGCTGCCCGGCCGGCGGCTCGATGCGGAAATGCGCATTGACGATGGCACGGAACTCGGTGGGCGCTTCGAGATCCGGCACCAGTGCGGTCGCCGCATAGGGCGGGACCGCGAGAATGACGGCATCGTCGGCCGCAAGCGCAATATTGCTGGTGCCGAAATCGAGCGCCGCAACGCCGCCGTCGGCGAACCGCATGGCATGGAGCTGATGGCCGAGGCGGAGCTCGGTTCCGTGCTGCGCCATGAAGGCAAGCGCCGGCTCGATCAGGGCCGTGCTCAATCCATCGCGCGCGATCAGCGGCCGGCAGGCGGCGCCGCCGGCGGCCAGCGTCTCGCGGATCACCGCGGCGGCGAGCCTGGCCGAGCCCTCCGGCGGTGCGATGTTGAGGGCCGCCAGCAGCAAAGGCTCGACCAGGCGCCCATAGAGCGGTCCCGCGCAGGCGATGACCTCGCCGATCGGCTTGCCGGCGGGCGGCCAGAGCAGCCTGGCAAGCTTGAGATAATCGCGCGCGCGCGTGCCGGGAACGCGCTTGCCGGAATCGAAAATCCACCACGGCACGCGGCCCTCGCTCATTCGCAGCGTCCAGCGCTCGCGGCTTTTCAGATCGATGAAATCAAACGCCGCGGCCGCTGGGCCGATCAATCTGTGCTCGGCCCCGATGTCGCGCAGGAAGGCAAGCGCCGCATGATTGCCCGACAACAGCAGATGATTGCCGTTGTCGATCATCATGCCGAGCGCGATATCGTGATAGGAGCGGCAGCGGCCGCCCGCGAAGGCGGTCGCCTCGTGCACCGCAACCCGCTCCCCGCGCTTCGACAAGGCGACCGCGGCGGCGAGGCCGGCGAGGCCGGCGCCGATGATGTGGGTGGTCCGCGGCATCACACCAGCGCGTGACGGAGCACGATCCACAACAGGCGCGCGCGCGCAACCCGGATGGGCTGGCGCGGGGGCGACCAGCCGCGCGCGGCCATGCGGTCGAGCATGGAACGGTAGACCAGGCCCATGATCCGCGGCGCCCGCACGCTCCGCCGCGGCAGGCGGGCCATGATCGCATCGGCCTGCACGAAATGCTCGCGCGCGCGCTCGACCAGCTCCGCGCAAGCCTGGCCGAGCGTAGGGCTGCGCAGCGCTGCCTTCGGGTCGTTGGTGTGGATGCCGGCGTGCGCCAGCGCCTCGCGCGGCAAGTACAGGCGCCCGACCGCTGCATCCTCGTCAAGGTCGCGCAAGATGTTGGTGAGCTGCAGCGCGCGGCCGAGATGATGCGCGAGCTTGATTCCGGCTTCGCGCTCGATCCCGAACACGCGCACCGACAAGCGGCCGACCGCGCTGGCCACCCGGTCGCAATAAAGGTCGAGCAGCGCAGCGCTGGGAGCGCGGATGTCGTCGAATGCGTCCATCTCCATGCCGTCGATCAGCGCCAGAAAATCCTCGCGCGCCAGGTCGAAGTCGCGCACCGGCTGGGCCAAGCCGGCAAGCCGCTGCGGCACCTGCCCGGCATAGAGCGCGTTCACGTCGGCGCGCCACGCCGCCAGCTCGATCAGGCGCTCCGCGCGCACGGCGTCGGAATCCGCGATGTCGTCGACGCGCCGGCAAAAGCCATAGATTTCGAACATCGCCTCGCGTTGTCGGGGCGGCAATATCTTCATCGCCGTATAGAACGAGCTGCCCGCGGCGCGGTGGGAGGGGCTCGTTGAGCTGGGGCCTGCCGCCGGCACGCTCACGCCCGGTAGAATTTGGCGAGCGGCGCCAGCGCCCGCTCCATGCGCCGGAAGGCGCCGTTCGCGACGCCGGCGAGACCAACCAGAGCGACGCTGGGCGCCTTCAATTGCACGTCCTCGCTCAAGGGATCGTGCGCGAGCAGGACGGCGGTGAGACGGCGCGCCAGCGCCTGGATGACGGCGACCTCCATGGCGAGACGAAAATCGGCGATGCGCGGCGAGAACGAGGCGCTCTGGTCGAGCAGCGTCCCGGTGCGCAGCGCGAGATTGCGCAGGCAGTTGCGCAGCGCCGCGGTCGCCGCCGGCGCCCCGAGATCCTCGACGCTCGCCGAGCTTGCCGCCAGCGCGTCGAGCGGCACATAGACCCGGTTGAGGTTGCGAAAATCGGCGCCGCAATCCTGCAGGTGATTGATGATCTGGAGCGCGGCGCAAAGCGCGTCATTGGCGGGCCAGAGCGAGCGGTCCTCGCCGTGCACATCGCACACGAAACGTCCCACCGGCATGGCGGAGTAGCTGCAGTAGTTCATCAGGTCGTCCCAGTCCTGGTAGCGCAGCTTGGTCACATCCATCCGAAAGGCCGTCAAGAGGTCGAGGGCGTGACGCGGAGCGAGATTGCGTTCCCGCAGGGCGGAGCGCAGCGCGACGGCCTCGGGCAGCCGGTCGTGCCGGCCCAGCAGGCCGGCCTCGAGCTCGTCGAGATGATCGAGCTTCTCGCGCTCGCCGAGCGCGGGATGATCCGCGATATCGTCGGCGATGCGGACGAACTCGTAGAAGGCCAGAATGGCGCCGCGATGGCGGGGATGAATGAGATGCGAGGCGACGGGAAAGTTCTCGTCGCGATGGGACTTGCCTGATCGCAATGCGGCCGGACGGTTGGTCATTATGCCTTTATATTCTTCCAAGTTCTTAATTTCTCAGTTTTCTACTCTCGCGCCGGCCGGGATTCGCTGGCCTGGACGCGCCCTTTCCACAGGCCGCCTTTGCCGCGCGCGAATTGCAGGGCCGAGTCGAGGGTAAACAGCGTGTAACAGAAAGCAATGGCCGGCAATCCAATCCCCCAGAGCGGCGAGACCCGGTAAAATCGCAGTGTCGGCTGGAACGCTATGGCCATCAAGAGCCAGGCCGCGAGGCCCAATATCCGGGCCCATCCGCCGCCAAGCAGCGCGATGAGCGGCGGTGCCAGATAGGTCACGCCCATGCCGGCGAGAGCGCCAGCCAGAATGAGCGGCGAGTAGCGCAATTGCGCATAGGCGGAGCGCGCCACCATACGCCTGATGTCCTCGAAGCCCGGATAGGGACGGATGCTGTGAACGCGCTGCGTGAGCCCAAGCCAGATCGGGCCGCGCGCCTTGAGGATCCCTGCCAGGGCGCAATCGTCGATCAAGGCATTGCGTATTGTGTCGATGCCGCCGGCCTGCGCCAAGGTATCGGCGCGCACCAGCATGCATCCGCCGGCGGCGCCGGCGGTGGCCGCCTGCGCCCGGTTGATCCAGGCGAACGGGTAGAGCATCTCGAAGAAGAAGATGAAGGCCGGCACC
>DASXXS010000041.1:0-22742 GCA_036502925.1 Xanthobacteraceae bacterium | reverse complement strand
GGCCGTCAAGCCATCCGCGCTACTTGCGTTTCGAATACGGATTCTTCTTCTCGCGCAAGGTCAGGCGGATCGGCGTGCCGGGCAGGTCGAAGCCCTCGCGCAGGCTGTTGACGAGATAGCGCCGGTAGGCATCAGGCACCGCCTCGGCCCGGCTCAGGAACAGCACGAACGTCGGCGGCCGGCTCTTGGGCTGGGTGATGTAGTCGAGCCGGATGCGCCGGCCCGAGACCGCCGGCGGCGGATGGGCGGCGACCGCTGCGGGGAGCCAGCGGTTGAGCGCGCTGGTCGGCACGCGCGTGTTCCACACCGCATGCGCGTCGATCACGGCCTGCATCAGCCGATCGAGCCCGGCACCGGTGAGGCCCGAATGGGCGACCACGGGCACGCCTTTCACCTGCGGCAGCCAATGGTCGGTCTCCGCCCGCAACTTGTTGATCGCGCTCGTGCCGTTTTCGACCAGGTCCCATTTGCTCATACCGATGACCAGCGCGCGGCCCTCGCGCTCGACCAGATCGGCGATGCGCAGATCCTGCTCCTCGAACGGCGCCGTGGCATCCATCAGTACGATCACCACCTCGGCAAAGCGCACCGCGTTGAGCGCATCGCTGACCGAGAGCTTTTCCAGCTTCTCGTCGATGCGGGAACGCCGCCGCAGGCCGGCGGTGTCGTGGATCTGAAAGCGTCGATCGCGCCAGTTGACGTCGACCGCGATGGAGTCGCGGGTGATGCCCGCCTCGGGTCCGGTCAACAGCCGCTCCTTGCCGCAAAGCCGGTTGATCAGCGTCGACTTGCCGGTATTGGGCCGGCCGATGACCGCGACTCGGATCGCCGGCAGGTGTTCCTCCCCGCGCGGTTCATCTTCCTCCGGCGCGCTGGCCTGCCCGGTCTGTTGGGGCAGCGCCTCGCGTAGCGCGTCATAGAGATCGGCCAGCCCTTCCCCATGCTCGGCGGAGATCGGGATCGGCTGGCCGAGACCGAGCGAATGGGCTTCGAGCACGCCCGCTTGCGCGGCGCGGCCTTCGGTCTTGTTGGCGATGAGGATCGCGGGCCGGCCGGACTTGCGCAGCAGGTTCGCGAAGTCCTGATCGACCGGGGTCGGGCCGGTGCGCGCATCGATCAGAAAAAAAATCGCGTCCGCGGCCGCGATCGCAGCCTCGGTCTGCGCCTGCATGCGGCCGGACAGGCTGTCCGGCGCCGCCTGCTCGAGGCCGGCCGTGTCGATCACCGCGAATGTCAGATCGCCGAGCTGCGCGCGCCCTTCGCGGCGATCGCGGGTGACGCCGGGCCGGTCGTCGACCAAAGCAAGGCGGCGGCCCACCAGGCGATTGAACAGGGTCGACTTGCCGACATTCGGCCGTCCGACAATGGCGACCGTGAATGTCATGTCGCTACGATTGTGATTGCGCCCCAAAGCCGGCGCTGGGTGCCGCGCGCAAGCGCTGGCTCATAGCATTTTTCTTTGTCGCATTCGCGGACGGAAAACCGGATTCCACTTTTCCCGAAAATGCTCTAGCGGGTGGCCGTGGCGGGCGCCGGCGGATCCGGCCAAGCGACCTGTCCGGCGGACGGTGCGGCCGACTGCCGGGCCGGCGGCGGGTCCGGCCACGGCGAGGATGGCGACGCCGCGGATCCGGTTGATGCAGGCGCCGGCACGGTGGCGGCCGACGAGCGAGATTGGTTGGCGGACGGCGCCGCCGCAACCTTCGGCTTGGATTTCGCTTTCGGCTTGGGCTGGGCGGGCGCAGCCTGCGCGTTCTGGGTCGCGTCGGTAGCGGGCGGCGGCTGATAGCCTTTGACCAAGTCGGCCGGCAGGCCCTGCGAAACCCCAGGCGTACCCTGCGGAAACAGGGGCTTGCGCTCGCCCGGCAACGGCTTCTTCTGGCTCGCGAACGCGCCGTCCAGGATGTCGGTTGGATCAAAGCTGCTGCAATTTGAAAGCACGAGAGCGAGCGACAACGTCGACGCGACCGTTACCGTGCGAGCCAAGCGGTTCATTGGCTGAGCCCTCCTCAACCTTTCGCCTCGGAGGCCATCAGGGCGCTGAGCATCTCCATGCGGTTGCGCTCGTCGGGCGGCGTTCCGGGGTCGGTGCTGATCATCTCGATCCAGTGCCTGGCGGCTGCGGTGTCGCCGGCGCGCCAGGCCGCAAGCGCGAGCAATTCGCGCGCCGTATGCTTGAACGTGTGGTCGGCTTCGGTCAACGGCTCAAGCCGCTGGCGGGCATCGGCGAAGGAGCCATTGTCGACCAGCAGGGCGCCGGCCCGCAAGCCGGCGAGATCCCGCAACTCCGGGCTCACCGATGAATTCGCAGCAATCTTATCATAGGCCGCGACGGCAGCCTTGGGATCGGTCTGCGCGAGCTCGGCTGCCGCCCGCATGAGCGCCAGCGAGCGATAGGTCGTAGTCGAGCTCTCGGCGATCTTGGCGAAAGCCGCCTCGGCGTCCGCGTGCTTGCCCTGCTCGCTGAGCGCAATTGCCGCCTCGAAGGCCGCACCCGCCTCTGCGGCTTTCTTGGTCTCCCACCAATCGTAGGCGCGCCAGCCCGCCACCGCGAGCACGACCAGGACCGCCGCCGCGATGAAGTAGACCTGATAGCGCTCCCACAGCTTCTTGAACTGTTCGCGCCGGACTTCCTCGTCAACTTCCTGAAAGATATCGGACACGGATGTGGTTCTCGCCTTAACAGCTCATCGGGCGCGCCGTCACACGGCCTTCGGGATGTCCCGTGGGTTGCGCCAGCCGCCGGTTCCGCTCACCAGGGCCGATACTCTATCGATATGGCGGCGGCAAGGCAAAACCCGCACGCAAACCCCGTTAAGGCACTGAAAGATGGGCCCTTATCGTCGCAGCGGCGCAGCACGGCCAAGCCAGCGCAGCCGGCAGCGCCCCGAGCCTCACCTCCCCGACCCTCATGCCTTAGCTCCCTATGAGTCGCCTGGGAGCCTTCGGCGCCTTCGGCCGCATGCCGTAGACCTGCTCGGGGCCCGGAAAGGCGCGGCTGCGCACGTCCTTGGCATAGGCCGCGATGGCGGCTTCGATGCCGGGCCCGAGATCGCCGTAGCGCTTGACGAATTTCGGCACCCGCGGCGACAGGCCGAGCATGTCTTCGAGCACCAGGATCTGGCCGTCGCAGGCGACGCTCGCGCCGATCCCGATGGTCGGGATCGCAACCATTTCGCTGATGCGGCGTCCGAGCGGCTCCGCCACCGCCTCGATCACCACGGCGAAAGCGCCGGCGTCCGCCACCGCCTTGGCGTCAGCCTCGATCGGGCCCCAGTCGGCCTGGTCGCGGCCCTGTGCCCGAAACGCCCCGATGGTGTTGATCGACTGCGGGGTGAGGCCGACATGGCCCATCACCGGCACGCCGCGCTCGACCAGAAACGCGATGGTCTCGGCCATGCGGCGTCCGCCTTCGAGCTTGATGGCGCCGCAGCCGGTCTCCTTCAGCACGCGCGCGCACGACGCGAAGGCCTGCTCCTTGGATTGCTCGTAGCTGCCGAACGGCATGTCGACCACCACCAAGGCACGCCGCGAGCCGCGCATCACCGCATGCCCCTGCAGGATCATCATCTCGAGCGTGACCGGCACGGTGGTCTCGAGTCCATGCATGACCATGCCGAGCGAATCGCCGACCAGAATCACGTCGCAATAACGGTCGACCAGGCGGGCCGTATGGGCGTGATAGGAGGTGAGACAGACGATCGGCTCGCCGCCCTTGCGGGCGCGGATATCGGGCGCCGTGATCCGCTTGATGTCCTCCTGCGCCGACATACTCAGCTCCCGAACACCCGCAACCCGGTCAGGATGGCAAGTTCCATTGCACCCGCTTCCATGGCGCCTCTTTAGAGCATTTTCAGGAAAAGCGGTATGCGTTATTGGCTCGAAGCGCGCGATCGATTGCAAAGGAATGCGGGGTCGGTAGAGCGCGCCTTGAGGCCCTGAAGAAACCGGCTCGCTCGGCGGCCAAGCTGGTCTACCGGCCGAATGCCTGGCCCTGGCGAAAACGCCTCCTGCACGGCTTTCGGCGGGCCCAACGGGCTGCTATGATAGAGGCTGCTTCGGGTCATCCGGCGCGGATTCGTTCCACAGTCCGGGTGATGCGCTCCTGCGTCCGTCTGGAAAATTCCGGTTGCGACCCGATCGCTAGGGAGAAAATTCAATGCGAACCAAACTCATGCTGAGCATGACCGCCGGTCTGGCCGTCATTCTATCTCAAGGCGTATCCCATCAGGCTTGGGCGGCAAACGGGGCAGCCCTGACCGGGCAAGTCAGCTCCGCCGAAGAAGGCAAAATGGAAGGCGTCGTGGTCAGCGCCAAGAAGGCCGGCTCGACCATCATGGTCAGCGTGACCACCGATGCGCAAGGCCGCTACACCTTCCCCGAGAACCGGTTGGAGCCGGGCCAGTACACGCTCGCCATCCGCGCCGTCGGCTACGATCTCGCTGCCCCGGCCACGGCGACGGTTTCCGCCGAGTCGACCGCCACCGCCGACATCAAGCTCCAGAAGACCAAGAACCTCGCCAGCCAGCTCACCAACGCCGAATGGATGATGAGCATTCCGGGAACCGAGGATCAGAAGGCGCAATTGCTGAACTGCACGAGCTGCCACACGCTGGAGCGCATCGTGCGCTCGACCCATGATGCCGCCGAATTTGCGCAAGTCATCAGCCGCATGGCGGGTTACGGTGCGGTGAGCCAGCCGATCAAGCCCCAGCGCATGCTCGACGCCTCCCGCGCCGGAGCGCCGGAGCAATACAGCAAGATGGCGGAATATCTCGCCACCATCAATCTGAGCTCGACCGATAAGTGGCAATATGATCTCAAGACGCTGCCGCGCCCGACCGGCCGGGCCACGCGGGCGATCGTGACCGAGTACTCGCTGCCGCGGGCGGTGATCGAGCCCCATGACGTGATCGCCAGGGACGGCGTGGTCTGGTACTCCGATTTCGGCAATCAGTTCATCTCCAAGTTCGATCCCAAGACCCTCAAGCTCACCGAATACCCGGTGAAGAAGTTCAAGCCCGACGCGCCCGAAGGCAACCTCTCGATCGACTTCGACACGAAGGGAACCCTCTGGTTCGATACCATGTATCAGGGCTCGCTCGGGAATCTCGATCCGAAGACCGGCGAGATCAAATACTATCCACTCGATCCGAAGTGGAATGACGTTCGGGTGCAGCTGAACTTCGTGGGCCTGCACCACGAGGTCGACGGCAAGGTCTGGACCAAGAGCGTCGGTACCCAGGACATCTTCCGGGTCGATCTCGCCTCCGGACAATGGGAGAAATTCCATCCGACCGATGAAATCTCCGGCGGCTCGAGGTATGGGATCTATCAAGTCGCCTCCGACTCGCACAACAATCTCTGGATGGCCGAGTTCACGGAAGGCCATCTCGGCAAGATCGACGCCAAGACCCTCAAGGTCACGTGGTACGCCCCGCCGACGCCGCATGCGCGCTTGCGCCGGATGGTGATCGATGACAAGGACCATGTCATCGTGACGGAGTACCGCGGCAACAAGATTGCGGAATTCGACCCGGTGACGGAAAAGTTCACCGAATATGCGCTGCCGACCCAGTACACCAATCCGTACCGGGCGGTGTTCGACAAGAACGGTGAAATCTGGACCGGCGGAATGGCCACCGACCGCGTGGTTCGGCTCGATCCCAAGACCGGCAAGGACGTCGAATATCTGATGCCGAAGGACACCAATATGCGCACGGTGTTCGTCGACAACTCGACCAACCCGGTGACCTTCTGGGTCGGCAGCAATCACGACCACGCCCTGGTCAAGGTTGAGCCGCTCGACTAAACGACGTTCGGCTGAAGTCGCCAACGCGACAGCGGGTTCCGTTTCCAGAAAACGGAACCCGTTTTCGTTGGGTGCGGAGTTCGGGCGGCCCCGCGTTGCGGTACAATATCGGCAAGACACACGGGCGCGATCCTCATCGGGATGGCCGCAGCAAGGCCGGCCATGAAAACCGCGGGAGCGCTGCCAAAGGAGCCGGCCCGGAAGAGCTTCGATGATTTCAAGGACGTAGTCCCGCCGCGTCGCGCGTGACGGGCGTTGCGCGTTGTTTCAAGCCGAGAGCAACAGGCCTGCCGAGTTCGGAACCTCGACGTCGATCTCGAGGGTCGAGACCGCGTCACCGCGATCCATCTTGATCTGGACGTTGTCGCGCTCGATCGGAACGTGCTTCTCGATCACCGCCAGAATCTCCTCGCGCAGGATGGCCAGCAGATCGGACTGGCCGCGGACGCCGCGTTCATGGGCCAGGAGAATCTGAAGGCGCTCGCGCGCAACCGGGGCGGAGCTCCGTCTTCTGAACCAGCCGAATATGCTCATGCGGCCCTCCGTCCGAACAGCTTGTCGAGCAGGCCTTTCTTGCCGTTGGGGATCGTCATCGGCACGTCCTCGCCCTTGAGCCGGCGCGCGGCGGCCAGATAGGCGCGGGCCGGCGCGCTGGCCGCATTGCTGAGCGTGACGGGCGATCCGAGATTCGAGGCGCGCAGCACCTCCTCGCTTTCCGGGATGATGCCGAGCAGCGGCGTGGACAGGATTTCCAGTACATCCTCGATGCTCAGCATCTCGCCGCGCGCGGCGCGCGCCGCGTCATAGCGGGTGATGAGGATGTGCTTCTCGATGCGCTGGCCCTTCTCGGCCTTCTCGGTCTTGGAATCGAGAAGCCCGATCATGCGATCGGAATCGCGGACCGAGGACACTTCCGGGTTGGTCACGATGACGGCCGCATCGGCGAACCGCATCGCCAGCGTGGCGCCCCGCTCGATGCCGGCAGGGCTGTCGCAGATCACCCAATCGAATTTGGCACGCAGCTCCTTGATCACGCGCGCCACGCCCTCCTCGGTCAAGGCATCCTTGTCGCGGGTCTGCGAGGCCGGCAGAAGCCACAGCGTCTCGATGCGCTTGTCGCGGATCAGGGCTTGCGGGAGCTTGGCGATGCCCTGGACGACGTTGATCAGATCGAACACCACGCGACGCTCCGCCCCCATCACCAGATCGAGGTTGCGCAAGCCTACGTCGAAATCGACGACCACGACGGATTGGCCCGATTGCGCCAAGGCGGCACCGAGAGCGGCAGTGGACGTGGTCTTGCCGACGCCGCCCTTGCCGGATGTGACGACTAAGACTTTGGCCATCTTGCTCCCCTTCTGCGCTGTTTCAGTCCAAGGCTTCGATATTAAGTCCGGCATTTTCGAGCCGAACCTGAACGGGCCGGCCGCGCAGGCTCGCATCCATGGTCTCGGCGGTTTGGTAGTATCCATCGATGGCGAGAAGCTCGGCTTCGTTGCGGCTGCAGAAAATCCGCGCCCGGGCGTCGCCCATCGAGCCGGCCATGGCGCGGCCCCGCAGCGCGCCGTAAATGTGAATCGATCCACCGGCGACCACTTCGGCTCCCGATGCGACGGAACCGAGCACGGTCACCTCGCCGAACGGGAAGTTTACCGATTGGCCGGAACGGATCGGACTCTCGATCAGCAGCGATGCCTGGCGCTGCGGCGGGGCCGCGCCGGGCTCGGCTGGAGTCTCTGGAGCGTCTGCCGCCGGGTGGTCGGGCGGCCTCTCCTCGCCGCCGGAACGGCCGCCCAAAAGTACCGGAGGCAAACCGGCTCCGAGCGTGGCCAGATCGGTGCCTTCGAGCCCCATGATCCTGATGCCGCGCTCCGAAAGCTGGTCGATCAAATGCGCGATGGCGGATTCGCTGAGCGTCACAGCGGCGAGGTCCAGGATGACCGGCTTGCCGGCAAAAAAGCCCGGAGAATTGCGGGTCCACTTGTCCAATTCCGCCAGCCAATCGCTGACCGGCGGCTCCGGGGTCAGCGCGAAAGCCAAGAACGAGCGGCCACGGAAGCGAATGGATTGCTGAGGTTGAGCGGCGATGTTCAATGGTCGGCCTGCGACTCTTAATCAGGGGTCAAACCCGATTAGCGCGCTGGATGGTTAATGAAAGGTTAAGTTCTTCCATTTCCCGCCGGTTACGGCTACATGACCCAGATTCATGTGGTGCTGCTGCTGGCACCACGCCTCGACAACGAGAATCACACCAAGGACATCGATTTCAGCCGTCCCGCATTCGCCGACGATGGGAGGGCGGCTATCAGGACACAACCCGAGCCCTCGAACGGCGCCCTGGCATGATAAGGTCGATCCGCTCGAAGGGGTGATCGTGCACGAGCCCATTGAGCATTCCATGCCTGCTCGCGCGGCGGACGCCGAATAGGGATTGTGCGACAGGCCGATCTGCCGATGATACCGCGGTGGGCCCGTCTGTGGCGCCGGACGCTGGCCGATCGCGATCGAGACGGAAACGACACATGTGTTGCAGGCATCGCAGAGCAAGCATCACCGCGGCCGCGGTTCTGGTCCTGGCTGCACTGGGTAATCCGCAGTTGGCCGCGGCGGCTGATAAATATCCGCTGCGCCCGATCACCTTGATCGTGCCCTTCCCGGCCGGCGGCGGGGTCGATGCGGTCGCCCGGATCGTTGCCGACAAGCTTGCTGCCGGTCTCGGCCAGCCACTCGTCATCGACAACCGCGGCGGTGCAGCCGGCGTCATCGGCATGCGCATGGCGGCGAGAGCTGCTGCCGACGGCTACACCCTGGTGCTGGCGCATACCGGATCGACCTCCATCAACCCCAGCCTCTATGTCAATGCCGGCTACGATCCGCGCGCCGACTTTGCCCCGATCGGCCTGATCTCCTCCACGCCCGTGGTGCTGATGGCGCATCCTTCGTTTCCGGCGAACTCCATCGCCGAACTGATCGCGATGGCTAAGAGGGAGCCGGGCAAGATCAATTTCGGCACCCCACCCCCCGGCACCGGCGGCTATCTGGCAGCCGAGCTTTTCAAGTCGATGTCCGGTGCCGAGATGACGGTCATACCTTACAAGGGGACCGCCGCGCTCACTACCGATCTGCTGGGCGGACATGTTCCGGTCGGCTTCAATGTCATTGCGCCCGCGATGGGCAGCCTGCGGAGCGGGAGCCTGCGCGCGATGGCGGTGGCGGGCCCGACCCGCTCAAGCCTCTTTCCCGACGTGCCGACGGTGAATGAATCCGGCCTGCCGGGTTTCGAAGCCGTCTTGCATTACGGCCTGCTGGCGCCGGCCGGCACCCCGCGCGAGATCATCGCACGACTCAATAAAGAACTGCGTGCTCTGGTCGCTGCGCCCGACGTACGCGAGCGCATTGCCGCCGATGGCGGCGATCCGTTGCCATCGAGCCCGGAACAATATGCCGCCGACATCGACCGTGAAGAGGCAAAATGGTCGGCCTTGATCAAGAAGCTCAATCTCAAGGTCGAGTGAGCGCCTGCCGCGCGCTCTAGCGCCGGTGGACAGCGGATTTGCCGAGCACCTCCGGATTGATCAGGTCGATGGGCCGTCCGCCTTCGAACGCCAACACGCGGTCGAACTGGTCGGAAAAATAGTCATCAAGCTGGTCGAGGGCGACAAAGCCCAGATGGGGCGTGCACAGGGCATTGGGCAAGGCCAGCAGCGGATTATGCGCGCCAAGCACCGGTTCGTGCTCGAACACATCGACCGCGGCGGAGCCGGGACGGCCGGCCTTGAGCGCGGCGACCAGCGCGCCGGCTTCGATCAGCTCGGCCCGGCCGGTATTGACCAAGAGCGAGCTGGGCTGCATGCGGGCCAGATCCGCGCCGGTGATGCAGGCGCGGGTCTCTGGCGTCAGCCGCAGATGAATGGAAAGCACGTCAGCTCGCGCATAGAGCTCATCCGCGCTGGCGGCGACATCAAATCCTTGCGCGCGGGCTTCCGCTCGGCCGCGTTCGCGCGACCACACCAGCACGCGCATGCCGAAGGCCTGGCCATAGCCAGCGACCACCTTGCCGATCCGGCCGAAACCGAGAATGCCCAGCCTGCGGCCGTGCAGCACCCGACCGATCTGGCGCTGCCAGGCACCGCCCCTGAGACGAGCAACTTCGTCGGGAATGTGACGCATGGCCGCCATGATCAGCGCCCAGGTCAGCTCCGGGGTCGCCATGGAAGCCCGGTTCGCCGAGGCGCACACCGCGATGCCGTGCGCCGTGCAAGCGGCGACATCGATGTTCGGATAGGGCCCGCTGATGGTGATCAATCTCAGGGCGGGCAGGCGCGCAACCAGCGCCGCCGAAATCGGGGTGCGCTCGCGCAGCAGCACCAGTGCCTGCACGTCCTTGAACCGCTCGGCCATCGCATCAACCTCACGAACGGCATCGGTCCAGATCGAGACCGCGTGGGCGGTCATTTTCCCAAACGATGGCAGTGTTCGCACGACATCGGCATAGTCATCGGGTATCCCGATTTTCATCATGGCTCCTCTTTGGGCTCTATCCGAGCGGCGCGCGGGCACAGTCTGATGCCCCGGCCACTCCGGCACAAGCGGTCGAGCCGCACGCCCACCACTTGATCAGGGTGTCCGCCGCATGCGACCGTCCGAGTGCGTTTGCGCGCTCAACGGCACATCGATACCAGAGCGCGAGGATTGACTGATGACGAAAGGTCCCTGCCATGTGTCGAAGCATCAAGACTTTGCACAATTTCCTCCCGCCCGCGACGGAGGAAGAGATCCGCGCCTCTGCGCTGCAATTCGTCCGCAAGCTGAGCGGCTTTGCGCGGCCATCCAAGGCCAATCAACCCGTTTTCGACCACGCGGTCGCGCAGGTGACCCAAGCCGCGCGCGAGCTGCTCGGGTCACTCGTGACCAGCGCTCCGCCGCGCGACCGTGAAATCGAGACCGCCAAGGCTCGGGCCAAGGCGGCGGACCGTTACCGATCCTCCGCTGCGCCACCGCAACGCTAATTCAGGCGCCGGTGCAGCGGCTTCGGTCGCTCAGTGATATGGGCGGGAAGAGGAAGTAGAGTCTCCGTTGGACCGACTTCCTTGAATGCTCCTTATCCTTCCTCTCCCAGCGCTTCCGAATTACTTTCTGATCGGCCCGTTGATCGCCCACAGCACGCCGAACGGGTCCTTGAGCTGGCCGTAACGGTCGCCCCAGAACATGTCGGCGGGCGGCATGATGGCGGTGCAGCCGGCCTTGATGGCGCGGTTGTACCAGGCGTCGACATCCTGCACCGGCAGCATGATGTTGAACGCGGCCGGTTCCTTGAGCGGATGGCCGTGCTCGGGATAGGCGTCGCTCATCATCAGCGAGCTGCCGTTGATATAGACATGGGCGTGCATGGTGCGGCCCTTCTCGTCCGGCGGGTGGATGGTGGCGACCTCGGCCGCGAACGCCTTCTTGTAGAACTCCGCCGCCTTCGCCGCACCGTCTACCGTCAGATAGGGAACCACTCCCCCTCTGACTTGCGGATTGACTTGCGGATTCTCTTTCACTTGCGGACTCTGTGCCATGGAAATCTCCCCTTTGGCTCCGATACCCTAAAGACGAAACAGGACCACACAATCCGACAGGGTTCCGCAAGAATTTTCAGCCCCCCTCACGCACCGGCAGGTCGGGATGCTGCCGCCGATATGGCTGGCCCACCCTCCTGCCGCAAAAATCACAGGCCCCTGTCGGGTTCCACCCTGCCGGGGCGTCCTTGGGTCAACCGAAACGAAGGGAGACAGAAATGACTGCCGAACACGAGCTGGTCCTGACCCGGCTGATCGATGCCCCGCGCGAGAACCTGTTCCGCTGCTGGACCGAGCCTCACCTGCTGAAACAGTGGTTCGCGCCCGCACCCTTTACCACTCCGGTGGCCGAGATGGATTTGCGGGTCGGCGGCGCGAGCCGCGTCGTGATGCAGGCGCCCGACGGCAACGAGATCCCCTGCCCCGGCACCTATCTGGAGATCGTACCGAACCAGAAGCTGGTGTTCACCGACGCCTATACGGGCGACTGGATGCCCTCCGGCAAACCGTTCATGACCGCGATCATCACCTTCGAGGATGAAGGCGGCAAGACACGCTATACCGCCACGGTGCGGCATTGGTCGGCGGAAGACAAGAAGACCCATGAGGAGATGGGCTTTCATCCCGGCTGGGGCCAGTGCGCCGATCAGCTCGCCGCGCTCGCCAAAAAGATATGAGGTCCGCTGCAGGTCTCTCCACATGCTTGACCGGGGAGCTCCCGGCGAACGGAAAGTCCTTCAAACCCGGAAAGGTTGACCAATGGCCATTCGGAGAATCACCCCGTTCCTGTGGTACGATTCCAAGGCTGAGGAAGCCGCCAAGCTCTATGTCTCGCTGTTCGATAATTCCCGCATCACCCATGTCTCGCGCTATGGCGACACCGGACCCGGCGCGAAGGGCAGCGTGATGGTGGTCGCCTTCGAGCTCGAAGGCCAGCGCTTTACCGCAATCAATGGCGGCCCGGCCCACAAGCTGGACGAAGCCTTTTCGCTCCTGGTCGAGTGCACCGAGCAGGCGGATATCGACCGGCTGTGGACTGTGCTGGGTGAAGGCGGGTCGTACAATGTGTGCGGCTGGCTGAAGGACAGGTTCGGCCTGTCCTGGCAGATCAACTATGCCGGGCTACCCGACCTGATGACCGGCGATCCCGGCAAGGCCGCGCGGGTGATGGCCGCGATGATGAAGATGAAGAAGATCGACGTGCAGGCGCTCAAGTCCGCCGCGGCGGGCTGATCCTGCAGGTCGGAACGGACGGTACCGGAAGTCTACGAACCAAACCGTGCGATCCGCGACGCTGGCGATACCGCCATCAAATCGCCGCCTCGAGCGTCAAACACCGGCGCCGCTTTGTCGAGCTTTTGTTTCAACCAACGCACAAAGGAAGGAAATCGTCATGAGCACAAACGACACATATCTCGCGGTTTTCCTCGGCAGCAAGACCAGCCCACGCATGATGGCCTGGAACGCGCTTCCTGAGGAGGAACGGCGCGCAAAGATGCAAGAAGGGATCGCCGCCTGGAGAGCATGGGCCGACAAACATCAAACCGCGATCATCGGCATGGGCGGACCGCTGGGCAAGACGAAGAGGGTGACCGGTCAAGGCATCGAGGACGTCACCAATGAGTTGAGCGCTTACACGATCGTCCGCGCGGATTCGCACGCGGCAGCCGCCAAGCTGTTCGAGAAGCATCCCCATTTCACGAACTTTCCCGGCGAATGCGTCGAGGTCATGCCGGTCCTGCCGATACCCGGCGCCTGATTGGCGGGAGCCTCCAGGAAACGTCACCCTATAAGGAGATACGACAGTGCCTAACACCGTTCGTCTGCATCGTGTGCTGGCAACCAGGCCGGAGAAGGTCTATCGCGCGTTCCTCGAGGCGGATGCGATCGCAAAGTGGCTGCCGCCCAATGGCTTTGCATGCACCGTGCATCATCTGGATGCGAAGGTTGGCGGCACACACAGAATGTCCTTCCGCAACTTCACGACCGGCGACAGCCATGCATTCGGCGGCGAGTATGTGGAGCTCACGCCCAATGAGCGCTTACGCTACACCGACAAGTTCGAGGACCCCAATCTACCGGGCCAGCTTCTGGTCACGGTGACTTTGCGGACTGTGCCGGTCGGCACCGAATTAAACATCGTCCAGGAAGGCCTGCCGGACGTCATTCCACTGGAGGCGTGTTACCTCGGATGGCAACAATCACTGGAGAATCTGGCAAAGCTCGTCGAGCCGGAAATCAGTCGGTAGCACGACAGCATTTCTGCTGGCCGCTGCTGCCTGCGCCCAATGTAGTGCTGGCTTTGGAGGGAGCAAAGGTGTGAATTCGGCAGTCAAATTCGTGGCTGAAAACGCGGCTGGGATTAGCACGTTTATCGTTTGGCGAACACGCGTTCGTAGGTTTCCGGTTTGAAGCCGACGGTCAGCAGGCCGCCCTTATCGAGCACGGGCCGCTTGATCATCGAAGGTTGAGCCAGCATCAGCGCGATGGCCTTCTTTTCGCTCAGGCCGCCCCTGTCGGCATCCGACAGCTTGCGGAAGGTGGTGCCGGCGCGATTGAGCAGCGTTTCCCAGCCGACCTTTTTGGCCCAACCCTCCAGCGTGGCTTTATCCATGCCCGCGGCCTTGTAGTCATGGAACGCGTAGGCGACCTTGTGCGTATCCAGCCAGGCGCGGGCCCTTTTCATCGTATCGCAGTTCTTTATTCCGTAGAGTGTGATCATGCTCCAAGAACCCTCACTCCCACTCGATAGTTCCGGGCGGCTTGCTCGTCACGTCGTAGGACAGACGCAGTTAGGCGATCAGCTTGAGAGAGACATCCCACAGCCGCGCCGCATTATCTGGATCGACGGCATAGGGAGCAACGCCGCCGCTGAAATCCGTCGGACGCGCGGTGACCCGTGGGGACTGGTTGCAGTCCTCGAAATAGAGGCCGCCGATGCCGTCGAGCAGCGGCGAGGCGGCGAGGAGCACTGATGTCGCCGCGCCCTGCTCGGGAGTCTTGCGGCGCTCGACTGGGGTCTTCAGACCGCCGGTGTATTTCTGCAGGCCCGTCGCGATCGCGCCTGGATTCACAGCGTTGGAGACAATGCCTTGGTCTGCCCAGCGGCGCGTGATGCCCACAGCCAGGAGTGCATTGGCCGACTTAGACTGACCGTAAGCCCCGAACGGCGTGTACGGAATGAAATCGAAGTTAAGGTCGTCGAAGATGACTGGCGAGAAGAAGTGGCCGCTGGAGCTGAGTGATACGACGCGGGCACCGTTGGCTTTCGCGAGAGCCCTCTGCAATCCGATGGTCAGCGCGAAGTGCCCAAGGAAGTTGGTGCCGAACTGCAACTCGACTCCCTGAGGGGTCTTTTCAAGTTCGGGCACTGCCATGATGCCGGCGTTGTTGACTAAGATGTGCAGCGGGCCTTCCCACGCGTCGGTAAAGGACTTCACCGAGCGAAGATCCGAAAGATCGAGAGTCCTTATATCGATTGCTTGATTCCCGGTCGACCGACGCAACTCGATGGCCACGGGTTCGGCGGCGTCCGGACGGCGAACCGCCAGCGTGACCGAGGCGCCGGCTCCAGCAAGAGCACGGGCGGTCTCGATACCGATGCCTGACGCGCCACCGGTGACGATAGCCCGCCGACTCGCCAAGTTGACCCCGCTAATGACCTCTGCTGCGGTCGAATGAAATCCAAAGGGGGTGATGAAGCGGGTCAAGACGTTCCCTTTCATGTCGGAGACTATCGCCCGCACCTGATTGCCAATCGTCCTCCACAATATCCTTTTCTACTACCCATCACTCCCACTCGATCGTTCCGGGCGGCTTGCTCGTTACGTCATAGACCACGCGGTTGACGCCCTTGACCTCGTTGATGATGCGGGTGGCGACGCGGCCGATGAAGCTCATGTCGAACGGGTAGAAGTCGGCGGTCATGCCGTCGCTCGAGGTGACGGCGCGCAGGGCGACCACGTAGTCGTAGGTGCGGAAGTCACCCATCACGCCCACGGTCTTGACCGGCAGCAGCACCGCGAAAGCCTGCCAGATGTCGTCGTAGAGTCCGGCGCGGCGGATTTCCTCGATATAGATTTCGTCGGCGAGGCGCAGGATGTGCAGCTTCTCGCGTGAAATCTCGCCGGGGCAGCGGATGGCGAGGCCGGGGCCCGGGAACGGATGCCGGCCGACGAAAATATCGGGCAGGCCAAGCTCGCGGCCGAGCGCCCTCACCTCGTCCTTGAACAGCTCGCGCAGCGGCTCGATGAGCGCCATGTTCATTCGCTCGGGCAGCCCGCCGACATTGTGGTGCGACTTGATGGTGACCGAGGGGCCGCCGGTGAACGACACGCTCTCGATCACGTCGGGATAGAGCGTGCCCTGTGCCAGAAATTTCGCCCCGCCGAGCTTTTTTGCTTCCGCTTCAAATACCTCGATGAAGACCCTGCCGATCGCCTTGCGCTTGGCTTCGGGATCGCTGACGCCCGCAAGCGCGGACAGGAATTGCTCTGCCGCATCAACATGGACGAGCGGGATGTTGTAGTGGCCGCGAAACAGGCTCACGACTTTCTCGGCTTCCGCCAGCCGCAACAGGCCGTGATCGACGAACACGCAGGTGAGCTGATCGCCGATCGCCTCGTGGATCAGCACGGCCGCCACCGCGGAATCCACCCCGCCTGAGAGCCCGCAGATGACGCTGTCCTTGCCGACCTGACGGCGAATCTTCTCGATCGCCTCCTCCTTGAAGGCGCGCATGGTCCAGTCGCCCGAGCACCCGGCGATCTTGCGCACGAAATTGCGGATGAGAGCGGCGCCATGGGGGGTATGCACGACCTCGAGATGGAACTGAGTGGCATAGAACCGGCGCCGCTCGTCGGCGATCATGGAGATCGGCGCATTGGGCGAGGTGCCGACCACCTCGAAGCCGGGCGGCAGCTGCGTCACGCGGTCGCCGTGACTCATCCAGACCGGATAGCGCTCGCCGACCTGCCACACTCCGTCGTAGAGAGCGGATGGCTTGGTCACCTCGACCTCGGCACGGCCGAATTCGCGGTGATGGCCACCCTCGACCTTGCCGCCGAGCTGAGCCGCCATGAGCTGCTCGCCGTAGCAGATGCCGAGCACCGGCACGCCCGCCTCGAAGATCGCCATCGGGACGCGCGGCGCGCCCTCCTCGAGCACCGACGCCGGCCCGCCTGAGAGGATCACGCCTTTCGGGCGCATGGCCATGAACGCGGCTTGTACATTCTGGTACGGCACGATCTCGCAATAGACCTTGTCCTCGCGCACCCGCCGCGCGATCAGCTGGGTCACCTGCGAGCCGAGATCGACGATGAGAATCTTGTCGTGCATTGGTTCCTCTGTGCGCGCCATGTGCGGCCTGCAGCGGCTTTGGTCAAGACCGCTGCGCTTTCGCCAATCGCGGTCGGTCACCACTCCGTGACGGTGGGCTCCGTAACATCGGATTCGGTGGCCGTGGCCGCCGCGGAGGCCTCCGCCCGCCGCATGAGCACCGACACGAAGAAGCCGTCTGTTTCGGTGCGGCGCGGCGTCATCATTAGCCCCTCGGCCGTCATGAGCACGGCGTGCGCAAACACCAGCGCGCGCTCGCGCAGCGGCCGCGTCACATCGGCCCCCGGCATGGCGGTGAAATCCGGATGCCGCAGCAGAAAACCGCGCACCTGGTCGCCGTTTTCCTCAGCCAGCAGCGAGCAGGTGACATAGACGATGCGGCCGCCCGGCTTGAGCAGGCCGACCGCGCGGTCGAGCAGCGCGGCCTGCTCCTGCACGCGAATCTCGAGGGCACCCGGGCGCATCCGCCATTTGGCGTCCGGATTGCGCCGCCAGGCGCCGATGCCGGTGCATGGGGCATCGATCAGCACGCGATCGGCGCGGCCGGCGAGACCGGCGAGAACGTCCCCGACGCCCTTCGGTGTGAGGATTTGGATATTGCGGGCGCCGGCGCGCGCAACGCGTTCGTGGATGGGCGCGAGCCGCCGCTTGTCGCTGTCGGTCGCATAGATCTGGCCCTGGTTCTGCATGATCGCGGCGAGCGCGAGCGTCTTGCCGCCGGCGCCGGCGCACAGATCGACGACATGCTGGCCCGGCCGGGCATCGGTCAGCAGCGCCGCGAGCTGCGAGCCCTCGTCCTGCACCTCGACCAATCCCTTGATGAAGGCAGGCTCGGCATGGACCGCCGGGTTCTTGGCCTCGGGGTCGAGCCTGATGCGCAATCCGAAAGGCGACCAGCGCGTCGGCTTGGCGCCCAGATGGGCGAGCGCGGCAAGCACCCGCTCGGGGTCGGCCTTGAGCGCGTTGACGCGCAGATCGAGCGGCGCGCGACTGGCGAGCGCCGCGCCCTCCGCCGCGCGCTCCTCGCCGAAGGTGCGGGCGAGATGTGGATCGAGCCATTCCGCATAGTCGCCGGCGATCCAGGGCGGGGCGCCCGCAAGCGTGGCGCTTTCAAGGGCCGAACGCTCCGGCGCCTCGAGCGGCGCGGGCGAATGGCCGGTGCCGTCGCACAGGCGCGCGATCGCTTCCACGTCGAGCTTGCGCTCGAGCCGCAGCATGCCGAGTACCAAGGCGCGCGGCCCGTCCCCACCCATCAGGAAAGCCGCCGAGGCCTTACGCCGGAGCGCGTCGTAGACGATGCCGGCGATGGCGGCGCGATCGCCGGATCCGGCGAAGCGGCGCGCCAGGCCCCACGCCTTCAGCGCGGCGGCCGCCGGCCGGCGCTGCGCCTCGATCTCGGCGAGGACCTCGATGGCTGCGGATAGGCGGGCGCCGGGTGTCATATCCCGATGAGAACGTCCATCATGTAGTTTGCCCACATGATCGCGAGCACGATCGCGCCCAGGATGAAAGCCAGGCCGCGCCGGCGCACGTGATTGTCGGTCACGTGGATGATGGCCTGGATCACGCGCGAGATCACGAACAGCCATGCGAGAGCCACGAAAACCGTGCCAGCGTGGTGAGTGTCCCAGGCCAGGATGGTCAGCACATAGAACAGGATCGGCAGCTCGAGCTGATTTTGGAACGCATTGGCAACCTGCGTGGCGCGCACCGGCCAGTTCGGCTCGCGCAGCGCGATGTCACGGGTCGCGACCGAGCCGCTCATGACGCAGGTCGTGCGCAGAAAGGCCATCCAGAACAGCAGCACGAAAGTCAGGATCACTTGAACGAAGAGCGGCAGCAGAACATCGCGGATTGTCATGGTTTTCCACAGTCAAGATGGGCGGGCTCAGCTTGGACGCCTATTTCGCCTTTCGCTCCAACTTGTCCCGGCCCTGAGTCGGGACCGTTCCAAGCCTTGTCCCGGGCTTGACCCGGGATCGTTCCAAACTCGGAATTTGAAACGATCCCCGCCTTCGCGGGGACTGAGTCTGGTACGGTCCCGGCTCAAGGGGCCGGGACAAGTCCGGATCGTGCTCACACGCGGCTCGGGTAATTCGGGCTTTCGCGCGTGATGGTCACGTCGTGCACATGACTTTCGCGCAGTCCGGCGCCGGAAATGCGCAGGAACTGCGCCTTCTCGTGCAGCTCGGCGAGCGTGCGGGCGCCCACATAGCCCATGGCGGCGCGCAAGCCGCCGCTGAGCTGATGCAGCACGGTGGCGGCAGCGCCCTTGTAGGGCACCTGGCCTTCGACGCCTTCCGGCACGAGCTTGAGACTGTCCTTGATGTCCTGCTGGAAATAGCGGTCGGCGGAGCCGCGCGCCATGGCGCCGACCGATCCCATGCCGCGATAGGTCTTGTACGAGCGGCCCTGATAGAGAAACACCTCGCCCGGCGTTTCGTCGGTGCCGGCGAGCAGCGATCCGATCATGGCGCAGTCGGCGCCGGCCGCCAGCGCCTTGGCGAGATCGCCCGAATATTTGATGCCGCCGTCGGCGATGACCGGCGTATCGCGCGTGCGTGCCACCGCGACGGCGTCCATGATGGCGGTGAGCTGCGGCACGCCGACGCCGGCGACGATCCGGGTGGTGCAGATGGAGCCCGGCCCGATGCCGACCTTGATGGAATCGGCCCCCGCATCGATCAGCGCCTTGGCGCCGTCCGCCGTCGCGATATTGCCCGCCACCACCTGCACGGCGTTCGACAGCCGCTTGATGCGGGTGACCGCGTCCAGCACCGGCTTGGAATGGCCGTGCGCGGTGTCGACCACCACAAGGTCGACGCCCGCCTCGATCAGCGCCTCGGTGCGCCGGAAGCCGAGCTCGCCCACCGTGGTGGCGGCCGCCACCCGCAAGCGGCCCTGCTCGTCCTTGCAGGCGTCCGGATTGGCGACCGCCTTCTCGATGTCCTTGACGGTAATCAGGCCGACGCAGCGGTACTGCGCATCGACCACCAGAAGCTTCTCGATGCGGAACTGATGCAGGAGCCGCTTGGCCTCGTCCTGCTCGACACCTTCCCGCACCGTGACGAGCTTCTCCTTGGTCATCAGCTCGGCCACCGTCTGGCGCGGATCGGTGGCGAAACGCACGTCGCGGTTGGTGAGGATGCCGACGAGCTTGCCGGGGGCGCTCGGCGGCACATTGATCGACGAGGACCCCCCTGCCCGCTCGACCACCGGAATGCCGGAAATGCCGTGCTCCTTCATCAACGCCCGCGCCTCCGCCAGCGTCGCCTGCGGATGGATGGTCACCGGATTGACCACCATGCCGGACTCGAACTTCTTGACCTGGCGCACCTGGGCGGCCTGCTGCTCGGGCTCGAGGTTGCGGTGGATGACTCCGATGCCGCCGGCCTGCGCCATGGCGATCGCCATCTTAGCCTCGGTCACCGTATCCATGGCCGAGGCGATGATCGGAATATTGAGCTCGATGCCGCGGGTGATGCGGGTGCGGATGTCCGCGTCCGCGGGCGCCACCTCGGACAGTCCCGGCTTGAGCAGGACGTCATCGAAGGTGAGCGCCTCGGTGAGATTGCCGTTCGCTGTCAAGGCCATCGCCAACTCCGTCGCCCGTTTGCGGGCCTGTTGGGCGCCGTCGCTGACCGGTGGAAAGAGGCGGTCTGCCGCGAAACCTTAAGGTCCCGCGTCCGAATCGACGACCCATTTTGGGTTGGCGGAGGTCGATAGCACGGCGGGACGGCGGTGCCTAGGGGCTCGGCGGGCTCTTGGTGCCTCGCTTGCCATGTACGTCGCTCGGGCGCTGGAGGAGATCCATCTATCTTCGCCCCCTTGTTCCCTTGAAATTGGCAGGCGAGGAAAACAGGCGGTGGGGAATAAAAATCTCCTGCCGGGCGAGAATGCTGGCGCCTCGAGTCGGCGTTGTCAGCCTGAAAAACGGACGCGATGGCCCGGCGTGCTGCGGCGACGGCCGAAACTGCGGGCAGGAAAAAGCCCGGCGCGGTTTCCCGCCCGGGCACACTTCGTGAGTTTCAATTTCCTGAATAGTCTGATTCGGGGGATCGTGTCAAGAAATCTCGGTACGATCACTGCCCTTGAGGGTCAAGCCCGAGCCGATTCGACAAGATTCCGTGTCATCGCCGGGCTCGTCCCGGCGATCCCGATAGGGTAAGCACCGTGCACTCCTGATCGGGATGGCCGGAACAAGCATGCCTTCGGACTTGATCCGAGGGTCCGGCCATGACAAATAAAAAATACCTCGAATGCCCCTGCCCACCGCGCCAGTTCCACTCGTTCGCGAACACATCGTGCCGCTCATCGTGGCGGTGGCGCTGTTCATGGAGAACATGGATTCGACCGTGATCGCCACCTCGCTGCCGGCGATCGCGGCCGACATCGGCACCAGCCCGCTGGCGCTCAAGCTCGCCATCACGGCCTATCTGCTCTCGCTGGCGGTGTTCCTGCCGGTCAGCGGCTGGACCGCCGACCGCTTCGGGGCGCGGCGGGTGTTTCGCACGGCGATCGTGGTATTCATGACCGGCTCGATCGGCTGCGCGCTGTCGCATTCACTTACCCAGTTCGTGCTCGCCCGCATGGTGGAAGGCATGGGCGGCGCCATGATGACGCCGGTCGGCCGCCTTATCCTGGTGCGCAGCGTCGACAAGCGCGAGCTCATCAATGCCATGGTCTGGGTCACGCTGCCGGCGCTGGTCGGGCCGTTGATCGGCCCGCCGCTCGGCGGCTTCATCACCACCTATATTTCGTGGCATTGGATCTTCCTGATCAACATCCCGATGGGACTGGCCGGCATCGTGCTGGCGACCATCTTCATCGCCGACGTGCGCGCCGAAAAACCCGATCCGCTCGACACCGTCGGCATCCTGCTGGCCGGAGCCGGGATCGGCGGCCTTGCTTTCGGCGGCTCGGTGCTGGGCCTCAATTTCCTGCCCACCGGCGTGGTGGTCGCGCTCATCGTTGCCGGCGCGGTCTCGACCTACGCCTATGTGCTGCACGCGCGGCGCACGCCCGCCCCCGTGCTCGATCTGTCGCTGCTGCGCATCCCGAGCCTGCGCGCCGCGGTGGTGGGCGGCTTCGTCTATCGCTCCGGCATCGGGGCGATGCCGTTCCTGCTGCCGCTCCTGTTCCAGCTCGGCTTCCATATGACGGCGTTCCAGTCCGGCCTGATCACGCTCTGCAACGTCATCGGCGCCATGGGCATGAAGACCATCATTCCCATCATCCTGCGCAATATCGGTTTCCGGCGCGCGCTGACGGTGAATGCCTTGATCAGCACCACCCTGGTGGCGAGTTGCGCCACCTTCATGCCCGGCGTGTCCTTCATCTGGATTGTCGCCGTGCTGACCCTGGGCGGGTTCTTCCGCTCGCTCCAATTCACCAGCCTCAACACCATCGCCTATGCGGACGTCGATCACCGCCTTATGAGCCGCGCCACCTCGCTGATCGCGGTCGGACAGCAATTGTCGATCTCGGTCGGGGTCGCGGTCGGCGCGCTGGCGGTCGACGTGACGCTGTGGTGGCGCGGTCACGACACGATCATGGCGGCCGACTTCCAGCCCGCCTGGCTGACCGTCGCGGCGATCTCGGCGCTGAGTTGCCTGGTGTTCTGGCGGATGCCCGCCGACGCCGGCGCCGCGCTCGCGCAGCGCCCACCGGACCCGGCGATCGGCCCGACGGCAGCAGCGGCCACCGTGGCAACCACTGCCGCGACCGATGAGAAGCTCAGCTGAGCTGCCCGCTACCGTTCCAACTTGTCCCGGCCTTGAGCCGGGACCGTTCCAAACTTTGTCCCGGGCTTGACCCGGGATCGTTCCAAGCCTTGTCCCGGGCTTGACCCGGGATCGTTCCAAGCTCGGAGTTTGAAACGATCCCCGCCTTCGAGCCTGTGAGGGAAATGGGTTTCCAGCTCGCATTCTCCTCGCAGCCGGATACGGCGCGAACATCGGGCCAATTTCAAGCCGAGCCGGAACTCCGGCTCGTGCTCAACGCATTACCGCTTCTGCTGTCCGCCGACCAAC
>DASXXS010000040.1:0-6782 GCA_036502925.1 Xanthobacteraceae bacterium | reverse complement strand
GCAACGAAGGTTAATGGCGGCAGGCCTGTCCTGGTGCTGCCGCTCAGGATTGAACTGAGGACCTCTCCCTTACCAAGGGAGTGCTCTACCACTGAGCTACGGCAGCGCGCCGGGCGACCGGGCAAGGTGCTGATGGAGGCGCAAAGGCTGAGCGTTCATTGCCACAAGGCCGGAAAGGGCGCAAGCACGCGCGCTGCGCGGCCTTCCTTCCTATGCGGTGCGGTCGTAATCTCGTTTCATGAGCGAAAGCAGCAAGATACGTGAAGGCGGCAAGGCCGCCCGCAAGGCCGGACGGCGGCGGCGTCTCGCGGCGGCGCTGCGGGAAAATCTCAAGCGCCGCAAGGCCCAGGCCAAGCGGCGCGCGGCTGCCGAGACGGCGCCCCCGGCCGGCATGCACACCGGCCTTAACCCTTCCCTGGACGCGTCCGCCGAACCCCACGATTCCGCCGGAATTGCCGACGACAAGTCGAGCCGCTAGCTGGAGCGGCGCCCGCGCATCGGCGCCAAACCGGGCAGGCGCCAAATGGCGCAGGAGAGGGGCATGGATCGCATTCGCATCAAAGGCGGCCGCAGGCTTCACGGCAGCATTCCGATCTCCGGCGCCAAGAATGCGACCCTGCCGTTGATGATCGCGAGCCTACTCACCGAGGAGACCCTTGTCCTCGACAATGTGCCGCGCCTGGCCGATGTCGGCCAGCTCCAGCGCATCCTCGGCAATCACGGCGTCGACGTGATGGTCGGCGGCAAGCGGCCGGGCGAGACTCCCTATGACGGGCAGACCCTGCATATTTCCGCCGCCCGCATCGTCGATACCACGGCGCCCTACGATCTGGTCTCGAAGATGCGTGCGAGCTTCTGGGTGATCGCTCCCCTGGTCGCGCGCATGGGGCAGGCGCGCGTCTCCATGCCGGGCGGCTGCGCGATCGGCACGCGGCCGGTCGATCTGCTCATCATGGCGCTTGCGCGGCTCGGCGCCGACATCGAGATCGACGGCGGCTATGTGATCGCCCGCGCCAAGAACGGATTGAAAGGCGGCGAGATCAACTTTCCCAAGGTGACGGTCGGCGGCACCCACACCGCCATCATGGCGGCGTCGCTCGCGCGTGGCACCACCGTGATCGAGAATGCCGCCCGCGAGCCCGAGGTCAAGGACGTCGCCGACTGCCTCAACCAGATGGGCGCCAAGATCAGCGGCGCCGGGACATCGCGCGTCATCGTCGAGGGCGTATCCAGGCTTTCCGGCGCGCGCCACCGCGTGCTGCCCGACCGCATCGAGACCGGCACCTATGCGATGGCGGTCGCCATGGCGGGCGGCGACGTGCTGCTGGAGAATGCCCGCCCCGATCTGCTGCAGGCCGGGCTCGACGTGCTGGCGGAGGCGGGCGCCGAGATTTCGGCGACCAATGCCGGCATCAGGGTGGCCCGCAACGGTGCCGGCATCGCCCCGGTCGAGGTGGTGACGGCGCCGTTCCCGGGCTTCCCGACCGATCTGCAGGCCCAGCTGATGGCGCTCATGACCTGCGCCAAGGGCACCTCGCATATCACCGAGACGATTTTCGAGAACCGCTTCATGCATGTGCAGGAGCTGGTGCGGCTGGGCGCTCATATCCAGTTGAATGGCGAATGCGCCACCATCGAGGGCGTGGGCAAGCTCACCGGCGCGCCCGTGATGGCGACCGACTTGCGCGCCTCGGTCTCCCTGGTCATTGCCGCTTTGGCGGCCGAAGGCGAGACCATGGTCAATCGCGTCTATCACCTGGACCGCGGCTTCGAGCGGCTGGAGGACAAGCTGTCCGCCTGCGGCGCCGCGATCGAGCGCATCGCCGGGTAAGGCTCTGGTCGGCTGTGGGGCAGGACAGCATCCCTCGCCCTCCCCGGACTTGATCCGGGGATTGCGGGGAGAGGGCGACACGGCACTGAGGAAAACCAATCTCGGCTCGGTGAGGGGGCGTTTCCACAAGCTCAGACTCGCGGAACCGCCCCCTCATCCCGCCTTCTCCATAGCCCGTCGCAGACGGGCGTAAACGCCCTGATGGCACGCGGGGAGAAGGAGTGAGAGGCTCTGCGTCCCTAACGTGGTTGCGGTCTCGCGACCGATTCTTGGAGCGAATAATATTGCGCGCGGCAACCATGATCATTCTCGCACTCGCCTGGTCCGGCGGCGCCAATGCGCAATCGTCGCAATGCCAGTCCGGCCAGCAGCCTCGACAGGTCGCCGAGCTGCTGTTCGGACGCAAGATCGGCGATCGGCTGGGGGTGAGCGAGACCCAATGGGGCCGCTTCGTCGACCGCGAGATCAGCCCGCGCTTTCCCGACGGCCTCACCGTGCTCGACGCCCACGGCGAGTGGCGCGACACCGCCCGCGGGACGATCGTGCATGAGCCGAGCAAGCTGGTCGAGATCGTGCTGCCCGGCAAGCCGGATGACATCGATGCCCTGAACCAGATCGCGCAGGCCTACAAGTCGCGGTTCCGGCAGCAATCCGTCGGCATCGTGCTGCGGGCAGCCTGCGTCTCGTTCTAGGTTCTGATTCTGACGCTTGCTTCGCGGTTGTCCCGGCCTTTAGCGCGTTTACGCGCGTCTTCGCCGCCCTATGAGCCGGGACCGTTCCAAACGCCGGAGTCTGGAACGGTCCCGGCTCAAGGCCGGGACAAGAAGCGGCAAGGCGCTTGCGCAAGCGCGGGCCATTTCCTAACTACCTGATAGCCAACGCAACATGACGGCAGGGAGGAGAAGCCCATGCAGTCGCTGAAATTCGTGGCCCTCGACGAGGAGGACCTGGCGATCATTTCCACCCACTTGCAGGATGCGACCGTGAAGGTCGCCGACGTGTTGTGGCGCCCGCAGGAGAAGCGGCTGGTGATGGGGCTCGACCGCTTCGACTGGCTCTCGGCCGAGGGCGACAAGCCCGAGTTCCGCCGCTGCCGGGCGGCCTTGCGGTTCGAGCGCGTCTCGGCCTGCAAGTGCAGGCAGGTCAATCCGGCCGGCAAGGCGGCCGTGTTGAATCTCCTGGCCGTGGAGTTCGAGCCGACCGATGCGCCGGCCGGCGTGGTGAAGCTTCTGTTCTCCGGCGGCGGCATCTTGCGGCTCGAGGTCGAGTGCCTGGAGGCCGAGCTTGCCGACCTTGGACCGACCTGGACCGTGGACATGCGCCCGGCCCATATCGCGGACGTGCTCGACGCCCGGGGTTGACGCCTCCCCCGGGCCCCGCCATCGAGCGGATTCGCTCCTCATCGGCCGTGGTCACAGACGTCTTCAAGAATCGACCGCAGGTGACTACACTTGAAAAATCGCGTTAGGGACACGGGGCCTCTCGCTCCTTCTCCCCGTTGGGAGAAGGAGGGATGAGGGGGTTCGGGCGGTGCGATACGGACCCTGGCCCCGTTCGGGCGGATATTGAGCCAAAGCCATGCCGATCCGCCTCGACGCGCGCGCTCCTGACTTTGCCGGGCGCTTCCGCGCCTTTCTCGATACCAAGCGCGAGGCCGCGGGTGAGGTCGAGGACGCGGTGCGCGCTATCCTGGCGGATGTCGCCGCGCGCGGCGATTCCGCGCTGCTCGAGCTGACCCGGAAATACGACCGCCTCGATCTCGACGCCACCGGCCTTCGGATCACGGCGAGCGAGATCGAGATCGCCTATGCGGCCTGCGACCGCCGGGCGCTCGACGCGCTGGCGTTTGCCCGCGAGCGCATCGAGGCCTATCACCGCCGGCAAATGCCGCGGGACGAGCGCTTCACCGATGAATTGGGAGTGGAGCTCGGGCATCGCTGGACCGCCATCGAGGCGGTCGGGCTCTATGTGCCGGGCGGCACCGCCGCCTATCCGTCATCGGTCCTGATGAATGCGGTGCCGGCCCGGGTCGCCGGCGTTCCGCGCCTCGTCATGGTGGTGCCGGCGCCGGAGGGCAAGCTTAATCCGCTCGTGCTCGCCGCCGCCAGGCTGGCCGGCATCGATGAGGTCTATCGGATCGGCGGCGCGCAGGGGGTGGCGGCGCTGGCCTACGGCACCGCGACCATCCAGCCGGTGGCCAAGATCGTCGGACCCGGCAATGCCTATGTGGCGGCGGCCAAGCGTCTGGTCTTCGGGCGGGTCGGCATCGACATGATCGCCGGACCTTCGGAGGTTCTGATTCTCGCCGACGCGACCGGGCAGGCCGACTGGATCGCCGCCGATCTCATCGCCCAGGCCGAGCACGATGCCAGCGCGCAATCGATCCTGATCACCGATGATGCCGCGCTCGCGGCGCGGGTCGAAGCGGCGGTGGCGGCGCAGCTCAACACGCTGCCGCGCGGCGTGGTGGCCGCCGCCTCCTGGCGCGATTTCGGCGCCATCATCCTGGTCGGGGCGCTGGAAGATGCGATCCCGCTGGTCGACGCGCTCGCGCCCGAGCATGTGGAGATCGCAACCGCGGAGCCGGAGCGCCTGGCGGCCGGGATCCGCAATGCCGGGGCGATCTTTCTGGGGCCGCACACGCCGGAGGCGATCGGCGACTATGTGGGCGGCTCCAATCACGTGCTGCCGACGGCGCGCTCGGCCCGCTTTTCCTCCGCTCTCGGCGTCCTTGATTTCATGAAGCGCACCTCCATTCTCAAATGCGGGCCCGATCAGCTGCGCGCGCTCGGTCCGGCGGCGATCGTGCTGGGCGAGGCCGAGGGCCTCGACGCGCATGCCCGCTCCGTGGCGATGCGCTTCAATCCGCGATGACTCCCCCGGCCGCCGGCGGCAGACCGCAGGGCGGCAAGTTGCCTGGCGACAAGTCGCCTGGCGACAAGTCGCACCGTCTGGTGGCGGTGACGCTCGACGAAGAATCGATCGGCCGCTCCGGGCCCGATGTCGAGCACGAGCGCGCGGTCGCGATCTACGACCTGCTCGAAGAGAATACGTTCGCGCCGGTCGGCGAGGAGCGCGGCCCGTTTGCGTTGCATCTGAGCATCACCGGCAACCGCCTCGTGCTCGACATCCGGCGCGCGGACGGCACGCCCGCCATGGCGCATCTGATGTCGCTCTCCGCGTTGCGGCGCATCGTGAAGGACTACTTCATGGTCTGCGACAGCTACTACCAGGCGATCCGCGCCGCGACCCCGGAGCGGATCGAGGCGCTCGATATGGGCCGCCGCTCGCTCCATGACGAGGGCTCGCAGCTGTTGATGGAGCGGCTCAAACGCAAGGTGACGGTCGATTTCGACACGGCGCGGCGCCTGTTCACGCTCATCTGCGTGCTGCACTGGAAGGGCTGATGGCCGAGGCAACGCCGTCGCGTCCGCAGGCCGTGCTGTTCGCCTGCGGGCTCAATTCGGTGCGCTCGCCGATGGCGGCCGCGCTCCTGCGGCGGATGCATGGCGCCCCGCTCTACATCGCTTCCGCCGGCGTGCGCGCGGCCGAGCTCGACCCGTTCGCGGTCGCCGCCATGGCGGAGATCGGCATCGATATTGCCGGCCACCGGCCGACCACCTTCGAGGAGCTGGAGGATGTGGAAGGCCTGAACTTTGACCTGATCATCACGCTTTCGCCGGAAGCCCATCACAAGGCGCTGGCGCTCACCCACCGCCTGGCCGCCGCGGTGGAGTATTGGCCGACCGCTGACCCGGCCGATGTCGAGGGCAATCGCGCGCAGCGGCTCGATGCCTACCGCGCCGTCCGCGATCAGCTCATGCAACGCATCAGGTCGCGTTTCCGGTAGCGCGCCCGTAGCCCGGATGGAGGCGACACCAGGGCGTTACACTTGTCTTCGACGGGCTATGGCGCCGTAATCCGGGGCCGCCGTTCCCGTATTTCGCTCACGCTCCATACGGGCTACGAAGGGAAATGCAGTTGTGAACGCGAGCACCTTCCGCTAGGTTTTGCGCCGATTTGGGCGCCGCTGCGGGAAACCGCTTCGATTCCCGTCGGTGCAGGAGGAAGACCCTGGGCGGCGTATGGCGAAGGAAGAGCTGCTGGAGTTCCCAGGTGTCGTGACGGAACTGCTCCCGAACGCCACCTTTCGAGTCAAGCTGGAAGTCGGACACGAAATCATCGCTCACGCCGCCGGCCGCATGCGCAAGAACCGGATTCGCGTGCTGGCCGGCGACAAGGTCCTGGTCGAGATGACGCCCTACGATCTGGGCAAGGGTCGCATCACCTACAGGTTCAAGTAAGCCCGCAGGTTCAAGTGAACTCGCAGGTTCGAGTAACTCGCAAGCTTCAAGTGAACTCGCAGGTTCAAGTGATTTGCCGGTTCAAGTGAATTCCCTCTTTTGATCCGCGGCGCGCTCCGCGCCGTTTGCCATGTTGCACCGCAGACAAACATGATCGGTCGCCCCAAGCTCATCCTCGCCTCCGGCTCGCCGCGCCGCCTCGCGCTCATCAGTCAGGCCGGCATCGAGCCCGAAGCCTTGCGGCCGGCCGACCTCGACGAGACCCCGCTGCGCGGCGAGCTGCCGCGCGCCTGCGCCAACCGGCTGGCGCGCGCCAAGGCCGATGCGGCGCTGGAGATGGTGCGCTTGGACGACGAGCTCAAGGGCGCCTACATCCTGTCCGCCGATACGGTGGTGGCGGTGGGGCGGCGCATCCTGCCCAAAGCGGAGCTGCTCGATCAGGCCGCGCAATGCCTGCGGCTCCTGTCCGGGCGCAATCACCGGGTCCACAGCGCGGTCTGCCTGGTGACCCCGAAGGAAGCGTTCCGCCAGCGGCTGGTCGAGACCAGGGTGCGCTTCAAGCGGCTCTCGGAAGAGGACATCGAGGCCTATCTCGCCTCCGGCGAATGGCGCGGCAAGGCCGGCGGCTACGCCGCCCAGGGGATTGC
>DASXXS010000039.1:0-11433 GCA_036502925.1 Xanthobacteraceae bacterium | reverse complement strand
ATCGTGATCCAGGAGAGGCCGGCCTGGAAGCCGTCGAGCACGAGCTTCTCGAACAGCGCGCGATCGTCGAACTCGGGCACGCCCCATTCGGTGTCGTGGTAGGCCAAATAGAGCGGGTCCTGCTGGGGCCACGGGCAACGGTGCAGGCCGTCGGGGTGGAGCACGGCCGCGCTCACTTCGCCACCTCGGAGTCCGGCGCCGCCTTGTGTTCGCCCGGGAATGCAAAGCGCGCCCAGGCCGGCTTGACCAGCCGCAGCTCCACGCCGTCCGCCAGGAGCGGCGCGCCGCCGGCGCGCGCTTCATCGACCCGATCGAGACGCAGCATCGCGAGCCCCCGGCCGGCCGCGGCCGAGCCCGTCACGCCGACCGTTTTTCCGCCCGCCGTGACGGCGATGCCGGTTGCGGGTGCCGCTCCGGCGAAGGCGACCGGAATGACGCGGGTGCGGGCGGAACCGCGGTGCTCCATCCGCGAGACGACCTCTTGGCCGACGAAGCAGCCTTTCTGGAAATCAACCCCGTGCAGCTGGTCCATGTCGGCCTCGTGCGGGAAGGCGTCCCCATAGGCGAAATCGAGGCCGCCAGCCGGCACGCCAAGGGCGATCCGGTGCGCCTCGTAGGCGGCGGCGTCGACCAATTCGGCTCCGAAAGCGGCCGCCACTGCGCCGAAGGGTGGCGGGACGATGCAGCGCAATCCCAATTCGGGCAGGCGCGGGTCGTAGTAGCTTGCCGGCGAGGGAAAGATGCGAGCGGCGCCGTCCCAGATCGCCATCACGCCGAGCGTCTCGGATTGATTCTCCGCCGTGATCTTGGCGCGCAGCTTGTAGAAGCCGAGGCGCTCGACCAGCGCCGGCGCCAGCACCCGCGGGCAATCGAGCAGGAAGCTGCCATCGGCAGCAGCCTCGGCCACGATGAAGTCCACGATGATCTTGCCTTGCGGCGTGAGCAGGGCCGCAAAGCAAGGCCGGGTGGGCGCTACCTGGCCCATGTCGGCGGTGACGAGCCCGTTGAGGAACTTGCGGGCCTCGGTGCCGGCGACCTTGACCACGCCGCGGTCGGGAAGAAGCGCTGCCTTCATGTCCGCTATCTGCCAGATGTCGGCGGGAAAGGTAAGGCGCGCCGAAAACTCCCTCAAGAGCTCGGAGCCGCATGCAGGCGCTTCTTCATAGACTGGGTTAGCTGACCCAACCTATCGATCGCTACTGGCTTCTGGTCGGGAGCGAGAATTCGCCGTTGCGGATGCGCAGCGCAAGGCCCTCGGCGAATTGGGCGGCCGCTTCCTCGCCGTAGGTCGTGACAAATTCGGCAAAAGCCGCGAACAGGCACGCCTGCGCCAGGCAGTCGCCATCGATGCCCTCGATGCGCGCCTCGGTCCAGGCTTCGTGCAAATAGCCGAGCGCCGCTCTTTTCTGCTCATGTGCGGGAACGCATGCCGGAGCCTGGATCGTCTGCGTGGTCATGCCAACATTCGATCTGATGGGAGGCGCCGGCGGGCGCGGTCCTCAAGTGGAATACGAAGCCAAGGTGAACCAAGTTAACACGCGTTTGCCGGCTGACCAGCTGCAACTTTAGGAAAGGTTAACGTAACTCAATTGGCATAGCGGGCAGTCACTTCGCGGGCGATCTTCGAGCCCTCATCCAGGTACCGGCGAATGACCAGATCGGCCGCCGGCGTGCAGGTCCGGTAGCTTTGCTGAAAGATGCGAAAACCGCGATTGAAGCTTGCCACCATGCGGGTCCGCCGATCGCCGCCGGGCGCCTCCGCGTCGACCAGGGCCTGCATCTGGTTGCGCCACTTCTGCCCTTCATTGGCGCCGCAGATGCCGCGCAGGTAATGCAGCGCGCCGAGGATTTCGGCAAGCCGCTGCAGCGTCACGTCATAGGGCGCGGCTACCTCCTGGGCGCGGGCCGGCGCGCTCACCGTCAGGAGGCCGAGCAGAGCCAGGATCAGAATGCGTCGCGCCATGTGGGTTCAGGACAATGTATCGCAGGATGGGCCATGCCCGGATAGGCCGGAGAGCTGCGCCTGGCAAGCCGCCCGATCGAGCCATATGAGATGAGGATTAAACCGCCGGAAAAAAGGCGGTGCACCGCGCTAGGTCGGATTTCGATCAACTGGAATCACCAGTAGGGTGGGCAAAGGCGCTCTTGGCGCCGTGCCCACGCGAAGTCTCTCGGCAGATTGAGCTGCTCCGCGTGGGCACGGCGGACCCGGCGTGGTGCATCAATTGAAGTCTCGCGGCCGCCTTTGCCCACCCTACGGCGCTGCGTCGATCCCATCGGAACATAGCGGTTCGCGTTCAGCCGGCCTCCTGCAGGCGCTTGAATGCTGCCGTCACGACCTCGGCGAGGCCCGGGGTGGTCGGCAATCCGCTCAGCTCGGCCGGGTCGAGCCAGCGCGCCTCGGAGAGCTCCTCGTTCAGCTTGATCTCGCCGGCGAGCCAGCGCGCCGCGAACGGCAGAATGACGAAGTGGCGCTCGATCCGCTCATCGCGGTCGCGCGCGATCGCCTCGCGAAAGCCCACCAGCGCGACCGGCTCGATCGCGAGGCTCGTTTCCTCGCGCACTTCGCGAATGAGCGCCTGGGTCAGCGTCTCGCCGATCTCGACCACGCCGCCCGGCAGGCTGAACAGGCCGTCGGCCGGCGCCCGCGCGCGCCGCACCACCAGGACCTGCCCGGCCCGTACGATGGCGGCGCTCACCGCGAGAAATGGGCGCTCGGGATAGGATCTTGCATCCGCCACGATTATCTTGGCTCCAGGAGCCGGGCTCAAAAATGCTGACGTGGGGCGCGGCGGCACACCCGGCCGGCGCGATCGATCGCAGCGCCGCCGCGGCGGTATCCGGGTTCGACCAGTTTTGTGCGCCGGGGTCAATGCAGCCTTGGCGCGGAGGCGAGAGCGAAATGTGCGGACGCTATTCCATCACCACCGCGCCGGAAGCCATGCGGCGGCTGTTCGGCTATCCGGAGCAGCCGAATTTCCCGCCGCGCTACAACATCGCCCCGACCCAGCCGGTGCCGATCGTGCGGCTCAACCAGGGCAAGCGGCAATTCGCCCTGGTGCGCTGGGGCCTGCTTCCGGCCTGGGTGAAGGACCCCGGGAGGTTCGCGCTGCTGCACGTGGCGCGCGGCGAATCCGTGAACGAGAAGCCGGCCTTTCGCAACGCCATGAAGCGGCGGCGCTGCCTGCTGCCGGCCGATGGATTCTACGAATGGACCGAGCGCGGCGAGCGCAAGCGGCCGTTCTTCGTCCGGGCGAAATCCGCCGGACCGATCGCCTTCGCGGGCCTGTGGGAGACTTGGGAAGGGCCGAACGGCGAGGAGGTGGAGAGCGTCGCCATCATTACCACGCCGGCGAACCGCCTGCTCGGCGCGATCGCCGAGCGCATGCCGGCGATCCTGCCGCCCGGCGCCTTCGACCTGTGGCTCGATTGTGCCGCAGTCGATGCGCAGACCGCGGCGGCGTTCATCGTGCCGGCGCCAGAGTCACTGCTCGAAGCCTATCCGGTCTCCACCGCGGTCAACCGCACCGCCAATGACGGGCCCGAGCTGGTCGCGCCGGTGTCGGCGCAGGAAGCGCCCGCGCCGCCCGCGGCCGCGCCAAAACCCACGCGCAAGCCCAAGCCCGACCCGCGCCAGCCATCGTTGTTTCAAGACTCGTAGCGCGGGCGCTACTCCGGCTTGATGTTGGCTGACCGGATCACTTTGCCCCATTTCTCGGTTTCGTCGGCGAGAAGCTTGCCATAGTCGGCCGGGGCGAGCGCAAGCGGTGTGCCGCCCAAATCGGCAAAACGCGCGCTCATCTTCGGGTCGGCGAGCGCGGCGTTGATCTCCTTGTTGAGCTTGTCAACAATCTCGGCCGGCGTGTTCCTGGGTGCGCCGACCCCGAGCACATCGCCTGCATCGAAGCCCGGCAGAAATTCGCTCATGGTTGGAACGTCCGGCAGCGCCGTGGCGCGCGCCGTGGTCGTGACCGCAAGCGCCTGCAGCTTGCCGGCCCTGATCTGCTCGATCGCGCCGGAGATCCCGATGACGGCGGTCAGTACCTGCCCGCCCAGAAGATCGGTCAAGGCGGGCCCTGCTCCGCGATAAGGCACGTGCAGCATATTGACCCCGGCCATCATCTTGAACAATTCGCCCGCCAGATGACCGCTCGACCCCGTGCCGGCCGATGCAATCGTAGTCTTGCCCGGGTTGGCCTTCGCGTAGACGATCAGCTCGGGAATGGTTTTGGCCGCCAACGACGGATTGGCCAGCATGATTTGAGGTTGTCGCATCGTGCTGGCAACCGGCGCGATGTCGCGCAGGAACACGAAATTGAGCTTGTCGTAGAGCGTCGCGTTGATGGTGCTCGACGGGCCGACCATGAGGAGCGTGTAACCGTCGGGGAGCGCGTGCACGACCGTCTCGGTTGCGATATTGGTGGCGGCGCCCGGCCGGTTCTCGATGACGAATGCCTGGCCGAGCCGCTCTTGCAGCCATTGTCCGATCAGGCGCGCGCCGATGTCGCTGGAGCCGCCGGCGGCGAAACCGACGACAATGCGCACCGGCCGCGACGGATAGGCCTGCGCACTGGCGACGCGCGCCACCGCCGGCATCGCCATGGCGCCCGCGGCGAGACGGAGAAATCGACGGCGGGGAAGATTCATGGCGCTCCCTCCAGCGTTAGTTCTTGATGTCCTGCAAGAACCATTCGGCCGGCAGCCTGCGGCCGAGACCCTGCTCCTTCGCCCGACGATACACCACCGCGCCGACCGATGAGAATTGCAGACCCCAGTTTCCGACCGGCCGGTACTGGGTGATCTGGTCGCGGTTGGTACGGCCCGGCGCCTTGCCGGAGATAACCTCCGCATAGAGCGGGCCCGACGATTGCGCGACACGCTTGGGCGAGGACTGCGGCAGCCGCTTCTGCTCTTCCGGGCTGCCGCCGACAAAAGCGCCGTGGCTGTGGCCGACACCTTTGCGAAACACGCCATCTTCCGGTATCGGCAGCGCATCAATGCCCTGCCTGACGACGACATCCATGCGCGCGGCGGCGTCCGGGCCGAGATCATGCGGCCCGATATTGACGACATGCATGCCGCGCTCGATCCAGCCGCCTTCGATCACGGGATACATGCTGTCGGTGCAGGTGGCCAGAATATCGGCGCCGCGGACGGCCTCGCGCGCGCTCGCGACCGGCTCGACGGCTACATGCAATTGCTCCGTCATCGTCCTGGCGAACGCATCGCGGTTTGCAGCGATGCGGCTGTAGACCTTTACCGTCTTGATGTCCCGCACCTGCACGAGCGCTTCGAGCACGCTCCGCGCCATGCCGCCGGAGCCGATTATCCCGACCGCATGCGCATTCTCGCGCGCCAGCAGCCGCGCCCCGATGCCAGCCGAGGCGCCGACGCGCATGTGCTGGAGGTAGCCGTCATGGATAATGGCCAGCGGCGCGCCGTCCTGCGTGCTGAACAGCAGCACGAGCCCGCAATAGGTGCCGGGCTGAATGCAGTATTTGCTTTCGGTGCGCGTGCCGTCCGGGCCTTCCGGCCAGGTCATGATGTCCGACTTGAGCCTGACCGCCAGAACGCCGTCGCTGGCGCCCTCGACCGAGCCCCAGCGATAGTAGCCGTCCGCGCGATTGCACGGAACGAACATGTCGATTCGGGGACGCGAAACCGACGCACCCGTGAGCGTGCCCGCAAAGGCGCGCTCCTGCGCTTCGATGCATTCGCGCATGGTCAGCACGCGCTTGACGACATCGTTGTCAATCAACAGCATCGCGCGCCGCTCTTCCGCACGCCAGCGCGAGCATCCGGCGCACGCCATTTCCATCCAGCTGCTCGAATCGGCTGCCGAGCTCCAGGCACTCGTCAATCGCCGATGGCGCCAGCGAGCCGGCAAGACAGTCCCGCACCTTCACGATGTGCTCGGCCTGCGAGAATGGCGCGGCGCCCCAGGACCCGCGCGGCCGCTCGCAGCGCTCGCGCACGATCGTGCCGTCGGCAAGCTCGATCTCCAGGTCGACATAACGGCCGGCGTTGTATTCGGTGGTGATATCCGTTGACATGGTGACGGCGATCTTGCTCAGCAGCGTCTGCATATCAGACCGGTGAAGACGCTCGTCCGCGAAGCTCGACAGCGTCACCGCGCCGTCGAGCAAGGCCGCCGCCAGGGTATATTGCACGCTGAATTTGCCATCGAGCCCGGTCCTGGGATGCGGGCGGTCGCCGGTGGGGACGACAGGCGCGAGCATCCGCACCGCGCGGATCGCGTCGGCGGATGGTACGCGCGGCCGCGCCGCCAGCGCGGCGGTGATGCCGTAGTGCGTCGTAAACTTGCAGGGAAAAATCTTGAGCGTGAAGCCCGGGTCGACCAGCCGGAACGGCAGGCCGAAGGACATGAGCATCTCGCCGTCGAAGTCGGGCGGCAAGAATATGGCGGCATAGCCGGCTGCGCTGTCGAACGCCTTGTCGTCGCCGGTGAAGCCGTTCGCCGCCAGCAGCGCCGATTCGAGACCGAGCGACGCCGCATAGCCGCAATGAGTCGACTTGGTCATGGTGCCGGTGTTGCTGGTGAGGCTGCCGCAGCGCGACGTCGCGATACCGATCGCATTGGCGAGGGCGGCGGCGTCAAGCTTCAGCAGATGGGACGCGGCAACAGCCGCGCCAATCGGCCCCACCATGCCGGGCGGATGAAACTTGAAATCGCGGGACTCCACGTGTCCGCAGGCCCGCCGGATCCAGCCCTGTATCTCGACGCCTTTGATGACGGCGGCAAGAACGCCACGGCCATCGGCGCCGATCGATTCCGCAAGTGCCAGCGCTGGAGCGAGCGCAGGCGACAGCGCGTGTGTCGCCGGCGTCCACATCGGCTCGAAATCAAGCACATGCATGGACGTGGCGTTGAGCAAAGCGGCCGGGACCGGCGCCAGGCGAAAACCGAAACCCAGCGCCGAGCACTCCGGCTTCGATCCCTGTCCGCGCAGATAGTCCGCGAGGATCTTCGGCGCTTCCTCGATGCGCGCGCCGGCCACCGCGACGGCGACACCATCGAGGACGAGCTGGCGCGCCTTGGCGATGGCGGTTTCGCCCATGGTGTCCGCGGTCGTGGCGACAATCTTCTCACAGAGCCTGCCGGTGATGGTCACTTGAGCGAGGCCTCCAAGGCAGCCTGAAACATGCCGCCGCGATGCAGCAGGTCGGCTTCGGCGGCGGAGCGGACGTCCGCGGTGACTGCAAAGCGGAGCTCCGCACCGCTCGAACGGCGCGCAATGACGCCGATGGCTCCGCGCCGGGCGATGCCGTCAGCGATGCCGCCAGCGATGCCGTCAAACGCAAATTCCTCGCCGCCGTCGAGCTTCAGCGCGTCGACGCTGTCCGCCTCCGCGAACAAGAGCGGGACCACGCCCACGCCGATCAGGTTGGAACGGTGAATGCGCTCGAACGAGCGTGCGATCACGGCGCGCACGCCGAGCAAGGCGGGCCCTTTGGCCGCCCAGTCGCGGCTGCTGCCGGCGCCGAAATTGCGCCCGCCGAGAACGATGAGCGGAACATTGCGCTCGCGGTAGCGCATGGCGGCGCCCGGGATCGTGATCGCCTCGCCTTCGGGATAGATTTTCGTCCACCACCCCTCGCGGCCGCCGGCCATGCGATTGCGGATGCGCACGCCCCCGTAGGTGCCGCGCATCATGACATGATGGTTTCCGCGCCGGCCGACGTAGCTGTTGAAGGCTGCGGGCTTCACTCCAACCGACTGAAGATATTGTCCCGCCGGACTGTCCGGGGGTATCTCGCCGCCGGGCGATACATGATCCGTGTTCAGGTTATCGCCATAGACGCCGAGCACGCGCACGCCTTCGACACGCTGCGCCGTGGCAAATCCAGCAGCATTGGTTGCGAAGAATGGCGGCTCGACAATGTAGCTCGAAGCGGCATCCCACTCGAACAGTGCTCCGCGCTTTGCCGCAAGCGCGTCCCAGCTCGCCTTCACCTGGGGACTTGCCGCCACGGTACTGACGTAGATTTCGGAAGTGACGGTCTGCCGGACAACGGCGTCGACCTCGGCGTCGTCCGGCCAAAGATCGCGGAGGAAGACAGGGGCGCCCTTGGCGTCGTTCGCGATCGGGTCGTCGTCGATATCGATGGTCACGCGTCCGGCCAGCGCGAAGGCGACCACCAGCGCGGGCGAGCAGAGATAGTTTGCACCCACCTGACCGTGGATGCGCCCATCGAAATTGCGGTTGCCCGAGAGGACAGCCGCGATGGCGCGGCCGTCCTGCTCGACGGCCCTGGCGGCAACGGGCTTGAGCGGCCCCGATTTGCCGGCACAAGTGGTGCAGCCATAGCCGATGACACCAAAACCGAGCGCCTCCAGCGGCGCCAGCAATCCGGCGCGGTCAAGATAGGTTGTGACCGAGCGCGAGCCGGGCGCCAGCGATGTCTTGACCCAGGGCGCCGAGCGCAAACCGCGCTCGACCGCGGCCTTGGCTACAAGCCCGGCGCGGATCATCCCGTGCGGATTGGACGTATTCGTGCAGGAGGTGATCGCCGCAATCCCAATGGCGCCTTCGGGCAGCGCGTCGGGTGTTCGCGGTTTCGCGACGGCAGCGCCTTTGGCGCATTCGCGGAAGCTCGCCGCGACGCCGGACGTATCCTGCCGAATATGCGGCATGCCCGGTCCCGCGATGGTCCGCCGGACCTTGCCGAGGTCGAACGCAATGACGCGGTCGTAAATCGGCTCCGCCGCATCGGCCCTGCGGAACAGATCGGCTGCGCGCGCGTGCGCTTCCACCAGCTCGACATGCTCGGCCGCGCGGCCGGTCATCCGCAGATAGGCGATCGTCTGCTCATCGACGGGCCAGAAGCCGGTGGTCGCCCCATATTCCGGCGCCATATTGGCGAGAGTCGCGCGGTCGGGGACGGTCAGGGCTCCGGCGGCCGGACCGAAGAACTCGACACACGCTCCGACCACGCCGGCGGCGCGGAGCTGTTCGGTAAGGGTCAATACCACGTCGGTCATGGTGATGCCGCCCGCAAGCGCACCATCGAGGCGGACACCGACGAATTCCGGCTTCGGGTGAATGTAAGACTGGCCCAGCACGACGGTTTCGATCTCGATACCGCCCACGCCCCACCCGAGCACGCCCAGCGCATTCACCATTGGGGTATGCGAGTCGCCCGCGATGGTGAAATCCGGAAATGCGACAGGCGGCGTCCGCGACCGGTCAAGCAAAGTGACGGCAGCGACCTGCTCCAGATGGATCTGGTGGATAATGCCGGCGCCGGGCGGAAACACGGTCAAGCCGTTGAACGCCTGCTCGGCCCATTTCAGGAACCGATAGCGCTCGCCGTTTCGCTCGAACTCGCGCTTGAGGTTGATCGCTTCGGCGTCGGGTGATGCCGCGACATCGACCTGCAGGGAGTGGTCGACCACGAAAGTCATCGGCACCGTGGCGTTGACGCGCGCCGGATTTCCTCCCCTGCGCGCCACCGCCGAACGCAGCGCCGCAAGGTCCATCAGCACCGGAATGCCTGAGGAATCGGGAACGACGACGCGGGGCACGTGCAACGGCAGCGCGACCGTGTCCGGCGCAACGCGTGAATCGGCGAGCGCGCGCAGAACGCCCTCGGTGACGCCCGGCTTGCCGAGATGGCGCAAGATGTTTTCGGCAAGCACGCGCGCCACATAGGGCAGCCGCGCATACGCGTCGGCGCCCAGCGCCGCGCGCACATCATGGAAAACGTACGTCTTGCCGCCGGATGAAAAACTGGAATGCGTTTCGTTCATGAGGTGAGCATGGCCGGCGGCAACATTTCGGCTCAATCGAATTTCAGCTTGAGTCACGGCTCGGCAGGCCCTGCAGCGCGGCGATGTCCTTGCATTTCGTCCGCTCGCGCCTTTGGGCGCCAGAAGCAGGGACCGCGGCAACGGCGGTTGCGGCGAGCGTGCTGGCCACTCTTGTTTCCTCCGGATGCCTTCGTTGCGCCGGCAGGCGCTGTCCGCCGCCGCGAGCATACTCTATTCTGGGCCAAGCTGTCGCGGCCCGCACATGCCCGCAATCCGGGAGATCGAGATGATGAAGGACGGCCCCAAGAAATTCCGTGAGCTCCTGGCAAGAGGCGGGCTGATTGTCGCCCCCGGCGTTTACGACGGCTACAGCGCTCGCCTGGTCGAAAAGGCCGGCTTCGAAATGGCTGCGACCACGGGGGCCGGCATCTCCAATTCGCGCCTTGGCATCGACGACATCGGCGTGATGGGACTTTCGGAAAACGTCGACCATTGCCGGATGCTGGCCCGCACCCTGTCCATTCCGCTGACCGCCGATGCCGACACCGGCTACGGCAATCCCATGAACGTGCACTACACGGTCCAGATGTTCGAGGAAGCAGGGCTTGCCGGCATCAATATCGAGGACCAGGTGCATCCGAAGCGCTGCGGGCACATGCCGGGCAAGGAAGTGATACCGCTGGTCGAAGGCGTGAAAAAAATCGAGGCGGCGTGCCTGGCGCGCCGCGACGATGCTTTTGCCATCATCGCGCGCACCGACGCGTTGGCGATCGAGGGCGTCGAGGGAACGCTGCGGCGTGCGCGCGCTTACGCGGAAGCCGGCGCCGACATGATCTTCGCCGACGCGATCGCGACCGAAGACCAGATCAAGCGTCTGGTCGATGCGGCCCGCGTCCCGGTCACCGTCAATATGGGCTTTGGCATCCGGGTCCGGCCGACCACGCCGCTGATGCCGATCAAGCGCCTTGCCGAGATCGGCGTGCGCCGGGTGACGCTGCCGCGCATGCTGCCGGCGGCCGCCATTCACGGCATGACGCGCGCGCTCGAAGCGATGAAGGAAGTGATCGCCGGCGGCGAGCCTGCCGACCGGCCGGATCTGGCGGTCGACATCGACGCCATCATGCGCCTGATGGACTACGACGCCATGCGCGAGCTCGAGCGGCGGCTCCTGAGCACCGAGGCGCTCGAGACAAAATATGGGCCCGCCAGCGGAGCCTCACGGGCGGCGCGGTCGACCTGACCCGGCCGCATCGTGGCGGTACTTTTCAGGATGGGCCTTCTACAATACCTTCCCGGGATTGAGGATGCCGTTGGGATCGAGCGTGCGCTTGAGGGCGCGCATCAGGCTCAGCGCCACCGGATCCGTCACGCCCGGCAGGAGATCGCGCTTCATCACCCCGATGCCGTGCTCGGCCGAGATCGAGCCGCCATGCCGGGCCACGATGGCGAACACCGCCGCGTTGACCTCGTCCCAATGGGCGAGAAACGCGGAGCGGTCGGCGCCCACCGGCTGGCTGATATTGAAATGCACGTTGCCGTCGCCGAGATGACCGAACGGGCAGGGGCGGCAGCCCGGGACCATGGCCTCGACCGCGGCGGTCGCCTCGGCGATGAAATCCGGCACCGCCGTCACCGGCACCGAGACGTCGTGCTTGATCGAG
>DASXXS010000038.1:0-2119 GCA_036502925.1 Xanthobacteraceae bacterium | reverse complement strand
CCCGCTTCGCTGCCGGTGCGGCCACGTGCGCGGCGTCGCGAACGAAGTTGCGCCGTACACCGGCTTCCGTTTCGTCTGCTACTGCCAGGACTGCCAAGCGTTTGCGCGCTTCCTCGAGCGGCCGGACGTGCTCGATACAGCAGGCGGAACGGACATCTTCCAGATGCCAACGGGCCGCGTGAAGCTTACGGCGGGCACGGACGCTGTGCGCTGCCTGCAGCGGCGGTGCTGCGACGCCCGGCTCGCAAATAAATGCTTGAGAGTGATGCTACGGCGGCCGGACGATCGCGCGATAGGTCGTGGCAATCAGTTCATCGACCAATAGAGGCGGCGGCTCGCGGCGCTCGAGATGGCCCCTCACGGCGGCGATTGGAACCTCCGCCAGGACGAAGGTGGCCCGCCGGAGCTGTGCCGGGCCAGCGCGACCGAAGGCCTGCCGCGCGAAGCCCTTAAGACAGGCCTCGAAACGCTGCGCCTGATCGGCCACGCCGCGTTTCAGCGCTGCCGGCCAATCTCCCTGGACGAAGTCGTGGCGGCTGTAGAGCAGCAACAGGCGGGCATCATCCAGATGCAGGCGTGCCCAGGCCGGCGTGTGGAGTGCGGCGGCAAGTCCGTCGCCGGCGTCGATGGCCGCGGCGAAACCCCGTTGATAGGAAAGCACCGTGGCTAGCCACAGCTCGCCGAGCAGCGCGTCGCGCGACGCAAAGCGATAGTAGAACGAGCCTTTTGGCGCCTTCAGCCTCGCGATGACGGAATCGACCGTCACGGCGGCGGGCCCGCGTTCGCAAGCGAGCGATCGCGCCGCCGTCAGGAAGTTACCGGAGTCGAACAATGCGCGTCCCATATTTTTAGACTACCTGGTCTAGACGTAATAGTCTACACCAGGTAGGGTCTGACGGGCAACCAACCGAAGGGGTCAACAATGTCGTTTGCAGACAATGCCGCCGACGTGAGCCACCTGCTTGGCGCCGCCGCCGAGACAATCGCAAAGGTGCGTTATTGCTGGCTGCTCACCGCCGCTGGCGAGGGCGATATCAGGCCCCGGCCGATGGGCCAGGTGCCGCGCGATGCCGATGAGGATGAATGGACGCTCCGCTTCCTCACCGATGGCCGCTCGCCCAAGGTGGCCGACATGCGCCGTGTCAGCCACGTCTCCGTCATCTTCCAGCACGATCCCGACGACGCCTTTGTCGCGCTCGCCGGGAAAGCCAGCCTTGGCGAGGGCAAGGCCGAGATCCGCAGGCGCTGGAAGGCCGCTTATGATGCCTATTTTCCTGCCGGGCCTGATCGATCGAACGCCATATTCGTCACAATCGAAGTCGCCCGCGTAGAGCTTTGGATCCGCGGCGTGACGCCCGAACCGTTCGGCCTGCGCACGACGGTGATCGAGCGGGACGCCACGCGCGGCTGGCGCCTCAACGCCGGCTGACCCTCGGCCATCTGGCCTCCTCGCTGCAGCGACGCTAGGGCGAGCATGGGAACTTGTCATCTAAACGGCTATTTACCGCTTGGTCGCTGGTTCGAGTCCGGCCCGGGGGAGCCGGAACGCCGAGACCTAGCCTGGCGCTATGGCATCGGCCCCGAGATCGTGGATCCTGTCCGCCGCACAGCGGAAATCGGCAACTGGCTGCGGGAAGCGGCCAAGATTTCCGGCTCATGACACCACAAACCGCCACGCTGTCTCAAAATGGTACATCCGCCCTCGCGCCCAGCACCAAGAGGATGGCTACTCGGAAGCGTCCGCGATGCGCCTGGAGGTGCCGCTGCGGCAGGGCTGCCGCGAGAAATCAGCGACACGCCGCCGCTGACATCATCGTGGCTGAATAGCGCCGGTCTATTCGGGTACACCCAAATTGACAGGGAGAATGCGCATGCCTCGAGAAGTCCGTGCAGTTGTCGTCGATCCCGACGCGCCGGGGCGGCTCGTGATCAAGCCAGTCGAATTGCGCGATCCCGACCGTGACGAGGTGTCGGTACAGGTGACCGCGATCTCGCTCAACCGTGGCGAGACCCGGCGTGCCGTCCAGCAGGCCGAGCCGGGGTGGCGGCCGGGCTGGGATTTCGTCGGTGTGACCGAGACCGCGGCGGCAGATGGCAGCGGGCCGGCCCCGGGTACGCG
>DASXXS010000037.1:0-10604 GCA_036502925.1 Xanthobacteraceae bacterium | reverse complement strand
CGCCTGGCGCACAATTGCCCGCCGCCCCGGCTGCGACAATCGCCGTGCTTCCGCTCGAGAACGATTCCAGCGACCCGAAGCAGGATTTCTTCGCCGGCGGGATGACGGACGAGATCGCCGCGGCGCTGAGCGGCGTGCGCGGCCTCGACGTGGTGGCACGCTCGTCTTCGTTCCGGCTCCCGCCATCGAACCGCGACCTCAAGACCATCGGGGAGGCGCTCAACGCGAGCTATCTGGTGCAAGGCACGGCACGCGTGGCGACCGACCGCGTGCGCATGAATGTCCGGCTGGTGCAGGCCCGCGACGGCGTGGCGCTCTGGTCGAAGGAATATAATGCCGAACGTTCCCACATCTTCGACCTCGAGGAGGATATCGCGCAGAAGATCGCCGCGGCGTTGAAGATGCCGGCGCCTTCCGGCGAGCCGCTGGTGCGCAGCCGCACCGGCGATGTCGACGCCTATCTGGATTTTCTGCGCGCCAAGGTGGCGGCGCGCGAGCGCGGCGCCAAGGCATTGGCCGATGCCGCGGTGTTGCTGGAGCCGGTGGTGACGCGGGCGCCGGATTTCGCGCCCGCCGCCGCGCTGCTGGCTTATGATTATGCGCTGACGCCGTTGTTCGCGCCCTCGCTGCGCGGCGGCATGCCGGAGGAGGAGCGCAAGGTCGTCGAGCGGACGATCCCGCGCAGCGACGCGCTCGCCCGGCGCGCCACCGAGCTCGATCCGAAGGGCGCCGAGGGATTCGTGGCGCTCGCTTACGCCAACATGGTGCAGAGAAGGATGCTGGCGGCCGAGGACGCCTTCAGGCAGGCGCTCGCGCTCAACCCGAACCAGGCCGACGGGCTGCACGGCTTGAGCCAGCTTCTTGCCGCGATGGGACGCATCAAGGAATCGCTGGCGATGCGCACGCATTTGCAAGCCGTCGAGCAGTCCATCATCAATTACACGGCGGATACCGCCGAGATCTATTGGCTCGACGGTGATACCGACAAGGCGGTCGCCATGCTGCGGCCGTTCCGGCCGGGACGCACGCTCGAGCTCGCGCTGGTGCTCGCCTCCGCCGCGCGCTATGGCGAAGCCGCCGCCGCCATCCGTGAAATGCCGGCGTCGAGCTACCCGCCCGGCATGACCGAGGCGGCGGCCAAGATCCTCGAATCGGCGCCCGCCAAAGCCGCCGCGCCGGCGGACCTGCCGCGGCTCGGGAACCTGAGCTTCGCCTACATGCATGTGGGGGCGCCGGAGCGCGTGCTGGAATTCTACGAGGACGAGATCAAGGGCGGCTATTTCCAGCCGATCTCCAGCACCTGGTTCTGGCATCCAAGCTACGCGGCGGTACGCAAGACCGCGCGGTTCAAGAAGCTCGCGCGCGACCTCGGCCTCCTCGAGTATTGGGGCGCGCGCGGCTGGCCGCCTCAGTGCCGGCCGCTGGGCGGGGATGACTTCGGTTGTGAGTAGTGGTGAATGGTGAGTAGTGAGTAGTGAGTAGCGAATCGCGGATGGCGAATAGGGGGGTGCACAGCGGCGCATCTACTCACTACTCACTACTCACTACTCGCCACTCGCTACCCGCTACTCGCCACATCAAAGTTGTAACCGCCCGTGCGATGAGGCAAGTTGTCCCCGGATGCCGCAGCGAGCATCGCGTTGGAGGAAATCAGCCATGACAAAATCTACTATGACACTTGGAAACACGAGACTTGGAAAGCTCTCTATCGGATTGCTGGCGGCAGTCGGCGCCACGGTGCTGGTGGGCGCCGGCCCCAGCCGGGCGGCGGACGACGGCTCTCAGTTCGTGATTCGTGGCGACGCGACCAAGGCCATCTTGGAGCAGAACGAGATCAACATCGCGACCGCCGAGGCGATCAGCAAGGTTTGCATCGATGAGGCGGTCAAACAGGGCGTGCGGGTCAGCGTCGCGATCATCGATCAGTTCGGCGAGCCGGTGTACCTGTATCGCATGGACGGCCAGAACAAGATCAATATCGATACCGCGATGATGAAGGCGCGCACCGTCTTGAACACGCGCCAGCCCAGCAAGGCGACCATGAATGCGGTGCTGCAGGGCCGCTCGTCCGAGCTGCGCCAGTATTCGTTCGGCAATTTCGCCAATTCGGGCGGCCTGCCGATTGTCATCAACGGCAACCAATTCATTGGCGCCATCGGGGTCGGCGGCTCGGCCCCCAAGCCCCCGGAATGGAGCGACGAGATCTGCGCCTGGCGCGCGCTCACCAAGGTCATCGGCCCGCAGCCGCCGCTGCTGCCCGACGTCCAGCGGACCCAGTAATCCGCGGCCATCACCAATACCGCCTGGAAATCGGCGGCCGTGATTGCTGTACAACAGCTTCCCTCGCCCCGCTTGCGGGGAGAGGGCGACACGGCACTGAGGAAAACGCGATCTCGGCTCGGTGAGGGGGCGCTTCCACAAGCTCAGACTCGCGGCGGCGCCCCCTCATCCCGACCTTCTCCCCGCACGCGGGGAGAAGGAGTGAGAGGCTCTGCGTCGCTGACAAGCGAGGTCGTGGCGGCTATTTGCCGGCGGCCTCGCCGGCTTCGTCATTGAAGTAGAAGTAGCCGATCTTGTTGTTGACCGAGCTCGCGTACCACATGCGTCCCTTGGAATCGAGGAAGAACTCCCGCATCGAAATTTCCGAATGCGGGAACGGATATTCGATGACCGCGCCGGTCTTGGGGTCCATGCGGCCGAGCGTGTCCTGCTCGTGCGAGGAATACCAGATCATGTGGTTGCGATCGATGCCGATGGCGTAGGGGCTGGGCTCCGGCCCGGGCAACGGGAATTCCTTGAACTCTGCCGTCTTGGGATCGAGGCGTCCGATCTTGCCGCCCCTGCGTTCGCTGAACCAGACGATGCCGTCGGCATCCACCTGCAGGCGCTGCGGCTTGCCCTTGGTGGGCGGATAGAATCGCGTCAGCACGCCATCACGGCTGACCCTGCCGATCGGACCATCCACCACGAAGGAGGTAAACCACTGGTCGCCGTTCTGGCCGACCACATTGCCGTAAGTCCCGCCGAGATCGAAATGCTTGAACGCCTCGGTCTTGGGGTCGAACATCGAGATCGCCGGGCCGCCGCTGACCCACACCAATCCGAATTGATCCACCCGAACGGTGTGCGCGCCGGTGCGCTTGCCGTCGGGCAGCGGCGTATTCTGGAACTCCGTGATCTCCTTGGTGGCCGGGTTCAGCTGGCCGATCCTGCCCAGCGCCGCTTCGGTGAACCAGACGGTGCCGTCGGGGGCGGGAATGACCGAATGAATGCCGGCCGTCTGCGCGAACGGCAGCGGGAAGCGGGTGAGCTCGGCGGTCTTGGGATTGAGCCGCACCACCTCGTTGCCGCGCCCGTAGTACGGAATCCACATCATTCCGTCCTTGTCCTCGACCGCGCTCCAGGGTCCGAGCCCATTGGATCCCGCGAAGTCGTATTCCACATAGGCGATGTTCATGGCGGCCGGGCTGAACGGACGCACCAGGGACTTGTATTGCGGCATCTCCTCGGGCGACTGCGGTTTGGGCGCGTCGGGACCAAAGGCGGTGGTGAGGTAGGAAACGAAATCCTCGAGCTTTTCGTCGCTCAGGCGGCCGCCCTCGCCCGCCATCATGGTGTCGCGCATGTATCTGACGCGCGCCCGCCAGCCCTCCTCGTCAAAGGCGGTCGGCGTCATGCGGGTCTGGAACGAGTGGCAGGACTGCAGACAGGTCGTAAAGAACGGATCCTGGTAGCTCAGATCGTGGTTCTTTGTCTTGGGCAGCAGCTGCCGGCCCTGATAGGTGTTCAGATCGCCCCAGCGCACCATCGTTTTCTGCAGCGCGAAGTCGAACGAGGCCTTCTGGTCGTCGGTCAGCTGCACGCCGGTGCGGGGATCGCTGCGGTAGCCGATGGCGGTGATCTTCAGCGTATATGTCGCGGCCGCCAAGCCGCCAATGTCATAGCGGCCCTGCTGGTCGGAGAGAACATTCACCGTCATCTTGTTCTGCGCATTCTCGGCGACCACGAACGCGCCCATGAAGGGCTTGCCGTCGGGTCCGGTCACGCTGCCGGTGATGGTCGCTGCCCATGCGCCCGACGCCAGGCAAACCGTCAAGCCGAGAGAAACCAGAATTCTATCCGCCAAATGTTTGTCCGCCAAAGGCATGATTGCTCCTGTCAGTCCACGGTCCTTGGACGACTTTGCCGGTGCAAATCGTCCTTGCGCATCTCTGTTAGATCATAATAAGTGAGGTCGCAATGATGAAGCTCAATCCCGCTACCCTGGCGGCGGCTTGCCTGGTCCTCGGCACGGCCGCGAGCGCGGCTGAAATCAAGGTTCTGGCCGCGGGCGGAATGCAGCCGGGCCTCAACGCCGCGGCACAAGTGTTTCGCGAGAAGACCGGGGTGGAGGTCAAGTTCACCTACGAGCCGCCGGTCGATCTCGGCAAGCGGGTCGCCGGCGGCGAAGCGGCCGACATCGTGGTGTCGTCTCCCAATGTCGTCGCGGATCTGACCAGGGCCGGAAAGGTTCTGCCCGATGGCCAGATGCATCTCGGGCGGGTCGGGGTCGGCGTGGTGGCGCGCGACGGCGCCCCGCTGCCGGACGTCTCCAGCACCCAGGCACTCAAGAGTGCGCTCATCGATGCCGAAGCCGTGGTCTACAACACCGCTTCGAGCGGGACCTATATCGACGGCATGCTGAAGAAGATCGGCGTTTTCGAGCAGATCCAGAGCAAGCTGATCCGGCTGTGGGACGGGACCGCCGTGATGCACCATCTGATGGAGGGCAGGGCCAGGGAATTCGGCTTCGGCGGGATCACCGATATTCTGCTCTACCGCGACCGCGGATTGCGGCTGGTCGGGCCCCTGCCGGCGGAGATTCAGAACTATGCCAATTACAGTGCCGCCGTGATCGCGGTGGCGCCCAATGCGGATGGCGCCAAGGCCTTCCTGGCGTATCTTGCTTCCGCGGACGGCAGAGCGCTGTTCCAGACGAACGGCATCCCCGAATAGCCTGACGACGCGCGCTGTTCGGCCCCCTCCTGAAGCGGCGCCCGCTCGACCGCGATCCTCGCGCGCCGCAATCCGCAATTCCCTCGCGCCGGCCGCGCGTAATGTGCTACGGTTTCGCTTGCATTCACCGTGGCCTCAAGCGCCGGGGGATGAGTCATGCGGCGCCGGGATTTCAGCGCGACGCTTGGAGCAGGGACGAAGCGGCACTACGCGGCGTCCCGAGTGTCGCCCACGATGGGCGGTGATCCCGCAGCAGCGCGGCGCTCCCGCGCTTTTCCCGCATCGTTACTTCTAGTTTCCATCGACGCCGCGCCGAACGCGATCAATCATCTTGCTTGAGATTCCAGGGAGGCTCAGCATGTTTTATCGAAACTCGACTTGCGTCTTCGCATTGGCGGCCGCGCTGCTGGTGACGGTGGGCAGCGCGCAGGCGGCCGATGACGCCAGATACCCCAACCTGAAGGGCCAATGGAGCGTCATTCTCACCCCTGGCTTGGGCGGCCAGAGAGTCAAATTCGATCCGACCAAGCCCTGGGGACGCCGGCAGGAAGCCCCGCTGACGGCGGAGTATCAGAAGATCCATGAGGACAGCATGGCCGACCAGGCCAAGGGCGGGCTGGGCAATTATCCCACCGCGACGTGTCACCCGGGCGGCATGCCGCGAATGATGTCAACCGGAGAATACGAATATATCGTCGAGCCGGAGACCACCTATATCCTGATCGGCGGCGAGGACCATTACCGTCGCATCTTCACCGACGGACGTCCCTGGCCGACGGACATCGAGCCGACCTACGCGGGCTACGCGATCGGAAAATGGCTGGACGAAGCGGGCAGCGGCCGCTTCGATGTGCTGGAAGTCGAAACCCGCGGCCCATTCATGGGGCCTCGCGCCTACGACGCAACCGGGTTGCCTCTGCACTTCGACAATCAGTCGATCTTCAAAGAGCGTTTCTATCTCGACAAGACCGACCCGAACATTCTCCATGACATGATCACCGTGATCGACCATGCGTTGACGCGGCCCTGGACGGTCGACAAGACCTATCGGCGCAATCTCAATCCGCGGCCGAAATGGCGTGAGTTTTACTGCATCGAGGGCAGCGTCAATGTCGTCATCGGCAAGGAAAACTACTTCCTGAGCGCGGATGGACTCTTGATGCCGGCCAAGCAGCACCAGGCGCCGCCGGACTTGCGATATTTCAAATAGACGCAAAACCGACGGCAGCACCGCAGGCGCCGCACGAATGGAGGACGATCATGCTCGATGGACGCTCGATTGGAGTGGCAGTGCTGAAAGGCGCACTATTGATCGCAACGCTCGCCGCGACGGTGGGCGTCGCCGCCGCCGGCGAAGAAGCCAAATATCCCGACCTGCGAGGCCAATGGATCGGTATTCTTCGCAGCTCCGCCGGGATACCCGGGCAGGCCTCCTTCGATCCGGGAAAGCCCTGGGGCAAGGGTCAACAGGCTCCGCTCACGCCCGAATATCAGGCGATCCTGGAGGCCAATCTCAAATCCCAGGCCGAAGGCGGGCTTGGCGACTGGCGGGGTGCCGCATGTCTTGGCTTTGGAATGCCACTGATCGCCTACGGATTCCAGCCGATGGAGATCATCGTCACGCCCGAGACCACCTATGTGCTGGTCAACTGGGTCGAGCATACCCGCCGCATCTATACGGATGGACGCGATTGGCCGGCCGAGATCGAGCCGACGCTCACCGGCTATTCCATCGGCCGATGGATCGATGCGAGCCAAGCGGGCCGCTACGACATGCTCGAGGTCGAGACCCGCGGGCCGTTCAAGGGGCCTCGCCACTACGACGCGGCCGGCCTGCCGCTCCACCACGACAATGAGTCGGTCTTCAAGGAGCGGTTCTATCTCGACAAGGCTGAAAAAAATCTGCTGCATGACGAGATCACGGTCATCGATCACGCCCTGACGCGCCCGTGGACCGTGACCAGGGATTTCCGTCGCAACCCGAATCCACGGCCGAACTGGGGCGAGTTCGTATGCGCCGAGGGCAACGCCTATGTCACGATCGGCAAGGAAACGTATTTCTTCAGTGCCGACGGCTTGCTGATGCCGATGAAAAAAGGGCAGACGCCGCCTGATCTTCATTACTTCAAGTAAGCGCTCGCGCAAGCCGATGGGGGTCGTCATGAGCGAAGAGGCAGATCACACCAGGCGTTGGCTGATCAATGCCGGCGGCGCGGCGATTTTGTCCGGCGCCATTCCGGCCGCGCACGCGCAAACCGCGCCGGCGCCGGGCGCGCCGGCAGCGGTCGCACCCGCGGATACGGCCGGGGACTTGACTCCCGTCTCCCCGGCCACCGCGACGCTCGCCGACTATGTGGCGAAGACGCTCGATCGCGACCTGCCGGCCGAGGTTATGGTCAGGACCAAGCTGCATGTGCTCGACACGCTCGCCGCCATGGTGTCGGGCTCGCGTCTCAAGCCCGGCAATCTTGCCGCCCGCTATGTGGACAGCCTGGGCGGCAAGCCGCAGGCGATGGTGATCGGCACCCCCATCGTGACGTCGGCCGTCAATGCGGCGCTGGCTAATGCCATGGCGGCCCATGCCGACGAAACCGACGACACCAATCCGATCGGCCCGGTTCATCCCGGCTGCGGCGCCGTCTCGGCGGCGCTGGCGACGGGCGAGCTCGCGGGACGAACCGGCGAGGACCTCCTGCGCGCCGTCACGCTCGGCTATGACATCGGCGCCCGCATGGTCTCCGCGCTCGGCGTCGGTCAAGCGTCCCGGCGATTCAGCCCGTCGTGCCTGATGACGACCTTCGTCGCCGCCACGACCGCCGCCGCGATGCTGCGCCTCGACGCGCGCCAGGTGCGCCACACCTTCTCCTATGCGGCGCAGCAGGCCTCCGGCCTCGGCTTCTGGACCCGCGACCGCGAGCATGTCGAGAAGGCGTTCGATTTCGGCGGCATGGGGGCGCGCAACGGCGTCATGGCGGCCACCATGGTGGCGATGGGATTCTCGGCGGTCGAAGACCCCTTCAGCGGCGACGACAATGTCTATACGGCGCTCGCCGACAAGCCGGCGCCCGACAAGCTCCTCGCCGAGCTCGGATCGCGCTACGCCGTGTTCGACACGACGATCAAGAAATGGACCGTGGGGGCGCCGCTGCAGTCGGTGCTCGATTCCGTCGCCGCGCTGCTCGACGATCCCGGCGTGCGCGCCGACACCATCAGGCATATCAGGGTCGATATGCCGACCGCGAGCCTGCGCATCGTCGACAACAGCCCGATCCCCGACCTCTGCCTGCAGCACCTCGTCGCGCTGATGATCGTCGACCGCGGCGCCACCTTCGCCAGCGTGCACGAGGCGGCGCGCATGAGCGACCCGAGGGTGCTTGCCGTTCGCAAGCTGGTCGAGCTGGTGCCGAGCGCGGAGCTGCAGGCGGCGGTGCCGGCGCGCCAGGCGATCGTGCGGATCGAGACGGCGGATGGGCGCTCGCTCAGCCATCGCACCACCGTGGTTCGCGGCACGGCGCGCAATCCGATGGATGCCAGAGAAGTCGAGGTCAAGGCGCTCGACCTCATGGCGCCCGTCCTCGGTAGCGGCCGCGCCAATGAGCTCGTCGCCGCGGTCGGCACCCTCGAGCGTATTGGCCCGGTGTCCCGCCTGCGGGCGTTGTTGCAGGCTTGAGGAGGCAATTCCCGCGGTGAGCGCGCGCTTGTCGCGTCGCGCAGCGGCCTACTTCCCGGCCGCCTTTCGCAGCGCCTCGTTGATCCGCTCCTGCCAGCCCGGCCCGGCCTCCTGGAAATGATCGAGCACATCCCGGTCGATGCGCAAGGAGACAAGCTCCCTGGCATTCGGCAGCGACGGCGGCTTCGGCAGCGGCTCCGGGGGCTTGGTGGTCGCCGCCTTGAACGCGGCCTCGGCGGCTTGCCGCGGGTCGCTGGTCCTATGCTTGCGGTCGCCGGGCATTTGATGTTCCTTGATTGATCGCCGCAAACGCGGCGTGACCGCCCCAGATGCTACGCGCTCGGGCTCCCGCACGCCAGAGCGTCGCCCGTGAGCCGCCATTCGGCACGGCGCGGCGGCAATGAAGAAAATCCAACCGCGCCCGGCAGCCGGCGATGTATAGTTGGGCACGGTCGGGACCCCAAATCGAAGCCGGGCGCGACCTTCAAGAGTCCTGTCGGGAGGAATAGCGATGCAAAGCAAATCTGCGTTGATGACGGCCGCACTTGCAATATTCGGGACATTGGTCCTGGCGAGCACGCTGCATGCCCAGGGCGCGGGCGGGCCGGGTACGCCGTGGCGCGGGGCCGGACCGCAACCCTGCTACGGGCCTGACGGCGGCGTATTTCAATGTCCGCCGGCCGCGCCGGTGCTGGCGGTGCGGGCCAGCCGGCTGCTCGACACCAAGACCGGCCAGATCGCGATCCGACAAGTCGTGCTCATTCAGGGCGAACGGATCGCCGAGGTCGGACCCGAGGCGCAGGTCAAGATTCCCCCCGGCGCGCAGGTGATCGATCTCGGCCCGGCGACGGTGCTGCCCGGCCTCATCGATGCGCATACCCATATGTTCAACTTCCCCAAGCCCGGCATGTCGCGGGAGACCTCGACGCTCATCGCCATCCACAACCTGCAGGCCGACCTGCGGGCGGGCTTCACCACGGCGCGCGATATGAGCTCCCATGGCAACGGCTACGGCGATGTCGATATGCGCAACGCCATCAACGAGGGCCGCATCGAGGGCCCGCGCTATCAGGTGTCGGGACGGGGCATCATCTGGGGCGGCATGACCCTGGCGTCGGCTGCCGCAAACCCGCTGGCCAGCAGCGTGGTGCACTCGGTCGAGGAAGGGCGCGAGGCGGTGCGCGAGCACCTCCAGCACGGCACCGATTGGATCAAGCTGTTTCCGGCCGGCGCCTATTCCTTCAGCCCGAGCGGCGAGGACCAATACGAAGTGACCTATCCGATGCCGGTGCTGCAGGCCATGATCGACGAGACCCATCGGCTGGGCCACAAGGCCGGCTGTCACGTCTATGGCGGCGAAGGGCAGAAGAATTCCATCATCGCCGGCTGTGACACCATCGAGCACGGTTTCGGCCTGGATCAAGACCAGGTCAACATGATGGTGCAGAAGGGGCTCTACTACGATCCGACCGTCGTGCGCTACACCGAGCCGTATTTGGACGACAACGATAACAAGAGCACCGGCGGCAAATACAAGATCAGCGCCGTGTTCTCGAAGGCGGTTGCGATGGCGGCCGCCACCCGCGGATTGAAGCTCATGGCGGGCAGCGGCGTCGATGGCGCCACCTTCTCGCATGGGACCCAGGGGCTCGAATTCGAGGCGCTGGTGCGGCGCGGCGCCATCAGCCCGACGCGGGCCATCCAGTCCGGCACCATCGTCAATGCCGAAGGGCTCGGCTGGCAGGACCGGGTCGGCTCGATCGAGAAGGGCAAATTCGCCGATCTCATCGCCGTGTCTGGCGATCCGCAGGCGGACATTTCCGAGCTGCAGCGGGTCAAGTTCGTGATGAAGGGCGGCAAGATCATCCGCAACGACCTGGCGCCGGCCGCGGTGTCGTCGCGATAGCGGAGATCCAAATACCGATGGCGCGACCCTGCG
>DASXXS010000036.1:0-8948 GCA_036502925.1 Xanthobacteraceae bacterium | reverse complement strand
GCTTCCATTGGCCCGACAGGTCGGGGAACGTCGTGTCTTCCTGCGCCCGCGCGGCCTGCAGCGGCACGAACAGCGCTGCCGCCAGCGCGATTGCACCGATCGAGCTTCGATCAAGCATATCGTGCTCCCCGTGAAATGCCGGCACATTCCGCCGCAGCACAGTCAGCCACGATACACCCCGCGCACCCGGCCGCCGAAGGGCGGCGCGAGGCCGTTGCTCTCGGGCATCTTTCAAGAGTCTTTCAGTGTTGACGCGTCCCTGCAAATCAGCTTATCCGGGAATGGAAACTGACGCGCTGCGTCCCGCCGTCGGCCAAACCGATTTGATTGCCACAATCCATAACCGCGGTTCTCTGTATCCGCCCTGTATTTTCAGGCGCACCAGGCGTAATGCGGCTCCATCGTGGCGGCCTGCGGCAAACGGAAAATACGATTATGATCGGGTGTTGAACGATCCGCCGCGCGCACGCGCCGCGCGCTCGGTGCCGATGGGAGGAGATCATGACAGGCCGCAAGTCGGGATCCGGCGGATCAGTTCTGGCGCTGTGGCTCGCCCTGGTGGCGCTTGCGCTGCCGGCGCCGGCTGCCGCCCAACCGGTCGCCGATTTCTATCGCGGCCGCACCGTCACCATCAGCGTCGGGTTGAGCGCGGGCGGCGGTTACGACCTGCATGCCAGGGTGCTGGCGCGCTATTTCGGCAAGCACCTGCCGGGCGCGCCGGCGATCGTGGTCAAGAACGCGCCCGGCGCCGGCGGGCTCACGCTGGTGAATGCCCTCTACAGCACCTTGGCGCGCGACGGCACCGAGCTCGCGACCTTCGAGCGCGGCATCCTGCTCGAGCCCTTGCTGGAAGCCTCGCAGGCCCGCTTCGATCCGCTCCGGTTCAGCTGGATCGGCAGCACCGACAACGACGCCAGCACCTGCTTGTCGTGGCACACGGCTGCGGTCAAGACGATGGACGATGTCATGCACCGCGAGCTGATCGTCGGCGGCACCGGCTCGACCGCCATCGCCAACACGTTTCCGCGCGTGCTCAATGCCGTGCTGGGCACGAAATTCCGCGTCATACCCGGCTATCCGGGCGCCAATGAAGCGCTGCTGGCCATGGAGCGCGGCGAGACGCAGGGATTTTGCTCGTTGGGCTTTGCCACCCTCGAGGCGATCCGGCCCGGCTGGATCGCCGAACACAAGGTCAACATCTTCGTCCAGCTCGCCTTGCAGAAGAGCAGCGAGCATCCGGAAGTGCCGTTGGCGCTCGACTTCGCCAGGAGCGAGGCCGATCGGGCGGCCATCGCATTGATCGTCTCGCCCAATCTCTTCGCCCGCCCGTTCGCCGCACCGCCCGGCGTGCCGGCGGACCGCCTCGCGGCGCTACGCAAGGCCTTCGATGAAACCGTGACCGATCCGGACTACCTGGCCGAAGCCGAGGCCAGGGGTCTGCACACCGAGCTCGTGACCGGAGCCAGGCTCGATGACGTGCTGCGGCGCCTCTACGCCACCCCGAAGGAGGTCGTCGCCCGGGTGAAGGAAGCGGTGAACTAGCGCATGCAAGATCCAAGAGGCGAGCCCATGCGCCAGATGATTCCGTCTGGACATGGCGTGGTTTGTTGATCTACACGGTGGTCCGGAGCATTTTTCGGCCGGGGGGCTGATTTTGCGCGTGATCTTCCATCTTGCCATGGCCGATTATTGCCTGGCGATCTATCTCGTTCTTGACCTGGTTTATTCCGCGGTGCTGCACGACGAAGGGCGTTCTCCCCGCATCGCAGACCCGATATTTCACCACACCCTGGCGAAGAATTACGACGGCTACGACAATTGGGGCGACACCCGCTTCAAAGTCTACACCAACAGTCTGGGCTTCCGGGACGGTAGCGTGCGTGACGTGCCGGCGAGCTCATCCATGCGCCGGGTCCTGATCGTGGGTGATTCGTTCGCGGAGGGGCTTGGCGTCAACTTCGAGGATTCGTTTGCCGGCATGCTGTACGCCACCGGAATGGAACGGGCCGACAAGATCGAGTTCCTCAATACCGGCGTAATCTCGTATTCGCCGGTGCTGTATTATCGGAAGGTCAAGTTCCTGATCGAAACCGGTTTACATTTCGATGAGGTGGTCGTTTTCTCCGACGAAACCGATGTTCGAGACGAGGCAACCGGATATTTCTGCGAGGACGAGAATCCGAGCTACCGCAAGTACTGTGGAGAGAGAGTGCCATATTATTCGCAAAGAGATGACCTTGGATCCACTCTTGCCCGCCATTTTGTCATGACCGACAGGCTCCGCATAATTGTCAAGCACCGGATACAAGGGCTGTCGGGGAATCAAAAGAGGAACAAGATCGCCCCGTCGTCGGAGACCGCATGGCTCTTTCCGGACTGGAACTCGGGAGACGACTATGCGCCGCTTGGAATTGCGGGCGGCATGGAGCGATCCCTGGTGAACATGCAGTTGCTTGCCGACCTGTTGAAAAAGAACGACATCCCGATATCGATCGTGGTCTACCCGTGGCCGGCGCTGCTCGCCGCGTACGATCCTGACAACCGGCAGGTTACCATGTGGCGCGACTTCTGCGCCCGAAACTGCAAGAAGTTCATCAACCTGTTTCCGGCATTCAAGGCCGAGAAGGAGGCGCATGCCGATTGGTATGAGCGTCTTTTCATATTCGGCGATTTTCATTTTTCCGCCGACGGCAACAGGGTGATGTTCCGCGAGCTCGCAAAGCAGCTGCTGTGAGCTTGTCGATCTCGTGCCGGCATCGTCACCCGCGTGCGGGAAGCGGTGAACTAACGAGTCCTGGTAGCCCGCATAGAGCGAAGCGACCTGCGGGACGGCGGTCCCGGATTTAGCGGAGTTTATCATCGGGCGGCGCTTCGCGCCGACCCGTTGGCTCCATCCAGGCTACCAGGGCAAGCCTCACGGCGCGCGCGAGGCGACGTAGGCCGCGATCGCCAGCATGTCGTCGTTGCTGAGCTTCTCGACCACCGGGCGCATCAGGGCGGCCGAGATCCCGGCGCGGTCGCCGTTCTGGATGTTCCACATCTGGCGAACGATGTAGTTGGGATGGCGTCCGGCGATGGCCGGCACCTCGCCCATGCCTTGCACGGTCATGCCCTGCAGGGTCGCTCCGTGACAGCTGCCGCAGGGAACCGTCTTGCCGCCCCCGGTCGTGACCAGCGCCTCGCCCTTCGCGATGCTGCCCTTGGGCACATAGGCGACGAAGCCGGTGCGCGGATCGCGATAGACCACGTCCTCCTCGTTCTCCGGCACCTCGATGATGCGGTTGCCCATGGGCTCGGTGCCGCCGGCAGGATGCACCAGCCGCTTGTTGCCGGGGCCGATGAAGCTCTTGGGCACGCTATCGGTCTCGGCCACCCGGATCCATGGGCGCGGCTTGACAGCGGCAAAGTAGTTGGCCGCGTCCTTGATCTCGGCCTCGCTCGCGGCCTTGGCGAGCGCGATCATGATGCCGCCGTACTTGCGATCGCCGTTCTTCCAGTCGGCCAGTTGGCGCACGAAATAGCCGACCGGGAGACCGGCCACGTAGGCGGATTCGTCGTGGCCGGTGCCGGTCGGCAGGTGGCAGGAGCCGCAGGCGCGCGCCTGCGTGTCCTTGTTGCCGAACTGCACGATCTTGGGCATCGCCGGATACATGTCCGGATACCAGTTCGGAATGTCGTACATGTCGTCGGCCTTGGCGCGCGTAATCGACAGCGTGCTGCCGGGCGGCGGCGGCCGCAGCCTGGTGCCCTCGATGCGCGGCGGAGGCTGGTCCTTTTCGGTGACCGGGAACGCCCATTCGGGCTTCTCGGCCGCAACGGCGGACCCGGCGACCGGCATGAGAGCCAAGCTCGCCAGAGCCAGGCTCCCGCAGGCCAGGATGCGGACGACGTTTTTCATGCGAGCTTCCCCTTCGGGCCATTGTTGATTCGACGGGACAAGTCCCGCAGCATATTGAGGCGGAGGCGGCCAAACAATCGCATCTGACCAAGGAGAGCAACATGCCCAAGTATCTTTTCGAAGCGCGTTACACTGCCGAGGGTGCCAAGGGTCTCGCCCGCGAAGGCGGCAGCGGACGCCGCGACGCCGTCGCCAAGATGACGGAAGGCCTGGGCGGCAAGCTGGAAGCCTTCTACTACGCGTTCGGCGATGTCGACGCCTACGTCATTGTCGATATGCCGGACAATGTATCCGTTGCGGCGACCGCGCTCGCCGTCAACCAGGCCGGCGGCGCGACCTTGAAGACGGTCGTGCTGCTGACGCCGGAGGATATGGACAAAGCGGGCAAGACACCCGTTGCGTATCGGCCGCCGGGGCGCTGATCGGGGCGCGCGTGCCGTCAAACAAGCAGAAAATGCCAGATACGAACAGCCGACCACCAACGCTCTGCAAGAGGAGGCAGCAATTCCCGACATTCTCACCGCCCAGAAGGGCCCGATCCTCGAGATCACCTTGAACCGTCCGCAGGACGGCAATGCCGCCAGCGACGACATGGCCGAAGAGCTGACCAGGCTTCTGCTCGGATCCGGCGAGGCCGCGGACATCATCGTGCTGCGCGGGGCCGGCGACGATTTCTGCGTCGGCCGCTCCACCGCCGGACGCCGGCCGGCCAGCAACTCCGCCGATGCGTTGGAGCGCCGTTTCGGCAGCGATGTGGTGTTCGATTGCTACAACGCCTTCCGGCGGGTGCGGGCGCCGGTCATCGGCGTGGTGAAGGGCCGTGCGCTCGGATTTGGCTGCGCCATCGCGGCGGTCTGCGACATCACGCTCGCGGCCGACACCGCCCAGTTCCAGGTCCCGGAAATGCTGCACAATATCATGCCCACCATGGTGATGTCGGCGCTGGTCGACCGCGTGCCGCGCAAGGCGCTGAGCTATTTCGTCTACTCGACCGCCATGATCAGCGCGGCGCGCGCGCGCGAGGCCGGGCTGGTGAGCGAGGTGGTGCCGCTGTCGCAGCTCGAGGCCGCCGTCGAGGCGCTGTGCGCCACCATGATGAAGGCGCCGCCGCCGGCGCGGCTGGGCGTCAAGGAATACACGCGCTCGGCCCTGCACATGGACATGCAGGGCGCCATCGATTACGCCCGCAACCTGCACGCGACCATCAATTCGGCGGCGGCGATGCGGCCGAAGCCCAAATAGGCGCTCGCCTCGGCTCAGCCACCAGACGAAGACCTGGACTACGGCCGAGCGCCACGCCCGCACAGGTGAGAATGAAATTTGCCACGGTGGCCACCGTCGTCAGCGATGTCATCAGTATAATCGGCATACAATCGATTAACCATGATCGTTCGACATTTACTCGAAAGAAACTATAACTTGATGAACAGGTTCTTTCCGGCGTTATCCATAGCAATTCTAACTTCCATTTTTACCAGTCCCACGATGTTTGATTTTATTTTGGCGCTGCTCGAACGGAGCAGCGTCCACCTCTCCGTTTGATCTGTGTATCCCGCCAGCGTGATCCCGAGAGTCATCACTCATGCCGCTACGTCTTGCTCCCGCTGTTCTCGCAGGCTTGCTCGGCTGCGGCACCGCCGCCGCCGGCCCGCTCGTCCTCCACCCAACCTTTCAGGCGCCGGATCAAGCGGACTCGGTGCGGCAGGTCGCGGCGCAGGGACCCAATCTGGGCGGCGGGTTCCTCGAATTTTTGTTTGGTGGTCTTGGCCGCGGCCAGCCGTCCTATCAGGCAGCGCCAGGCGGCTATTCCGGCGAGCCGGCGGAGCCGTTCTACGGGCAATCCGAGGCCGGCGAGCCACAGGTCTTGAATCCCCGTTACCTCAGGCAGGAGGTAGCCTATGACGGCAAGGAAGCCCCCGGCACGATCATCATCGACACCCCGGAGCGCCTGCTCTACCTGGTCGAGGGCGGCGGCCGGGCGTTGCGCTACGGCATCGGCGTCGGCCGTCCGGGCTTTACCTGGGCCGGCGTCCACAGCGTGACCAGCAAGCGCGAATGGCCGGACTGGACTCCGCCGGACGACATGCTCAGGCGCCGTCCTGACCTGCCGCGCCATATGGAGGGCGGCCCTGAAAATCCGCTCGGCGCGCGGGCCATGTATCTTGGCTCGACCCTCTACCGCATCCACGGCTCGAACGAGCCCTGGACGATCGGCACCGCGGTTTCGTCCGGCTGCATCCGCCTGCGCAACGAGGACGTCATCGATCTCTATGACCGGGTCAAGGTCGGCGCCAAGGTCGTGGTGATCTAGACCTCTAAACGTCGGTACTGTCGTCGCCGCCGAAATCGCCGCCGCCGAAATCGCCGCCGTCATCGTCGTCGAAGTCCCCGGCATCCTGGACATCCTGGACATCCTGGTCAGGCGGGGCATCGGTCCCGTGGTCGGCGGCGCCGTCGTCGAGCAATCCCGACCTGCCGCCGCCACCCTGGTGCTGGTCGCGGCCGATGTCATCGGCGCCGGCCTGGCGGGAGAGGTCGCCGCCGCCGCTGTTGTCCCACGGCGAGCCGTGCTCGTGGCCGGCCGCCGAGGCCGGATCCGCGATCCCGAAGGCGCCATGGCCGTGTCCCATCATGGAACGGATGCTGTCGAGGAGCAGCGAACCGCCGATCACGCCGGCGGCCGTGGATGCCGCGGTGCCCAGGAATGATCCGCCGGGCGCCGGTGCTGGCCGCGAGGCGGCACCCGGAGCGAGCGCGGCTTCCTCGCGCGGGCCCGCGCCCATCGCGGCGGGTTCTTGTCCTTGATATTGACCCGGACGGACCGAAGGCACCGAGCCGCCGCGCGGCGGCTCGCGCCGGCCCAGCAACGCATCGCGCATGCCGTCGAGAAAACCGGTCGGCTGGGTGGGCGGCTCATCGCCGAACTGGGCTTCGAGCTCCTGGATGCGGGCATCGGCGCGCCTGAGCGCCTCGTCCTGCACCAGCGCGGTCTGCACCAGCGCATAAGTCGCATGGGGGGCCCGCCGCAGCCCGTCGATGATGGTGCGTTCGGCGTCCGGATCGCGGGGTTGGTTCTCGAGCGTGGCGAGACGATCGAACAGTGCGGTGACGAGTTCGCGTTCCTGTGGGGTCATGGTCGTGGCCTTCCGTGACGACCCGACTGATGTAGGCAGGCCCTCGTGCCAACGGAATGACAGCCCTGGGCAAATTTTCTTGAGCGGAGGGGGCCGGCCTTGTAGCCTGGGTGGAGCGAAGCGTAATCCGGGAAGGGCGCTCCCGCATTCCGCTGCGCTCCATGCGGGCTACGGCACTTATTCCACAAGTCCAGGACGGTCTAAGCCAGCGCGACGCCGTGGCTTGCCAGCATGTCCGGGAACGATTCGCCGGCCAAGAACGCATATTCACGCTCGCGCAGCGTTGTGAGCGGATCAAGCCGCTGCAGTTCCGCATCCACAAAACCGGGATGGCACATGATCAAGCCGCCGTCGGGCAGCTGATCGAGGAAGGCGGCAAACAGGCCGGCAAAATCGGCGTCGTCGCGGAAATCGTAGGCGCCCGCGAAGGCCGGATTGGTGCGCAGGCCGAGCGCGCCGGCGCGCTGCCGGAAGTCGCGGCTCAAGCGGTCGAGCAGCCATGCCTTGCGGTCGCCGAGACTGAAGCGGCGCGGCGGGCCCGCCCGGCCGCACTGCCGCAGCCAGGCGCCGGGCGCATTGGCCTTGGCGACTTCGAGCACCGCGTCGCGGATCTGCGGGAACAGCTGCACATGCTGGTGCCCGTCGATGAAATCGGGGGCGCGGCCGAATGTCTGGACGAACATCCGCAGCTGCGCGGTGATCTCGCGCACCAGCGCGTCGTGACCCAGCCGGTGCGGGAACGCGCGCGCCAGCGTGGCGGGCAGCGACAGGAACGCGCCGCCGCGAACCGGCCTGTAGGTGCCGCTGAGCGGACGAAACGGCGCCGTCAGCGTCAGATGCAATCCGATGGCGGCGCGGACCATCCCGGTATTGAGGACATCGAGCGCCTGCGCTTCCGAGCGATGAAAGCTCGGCGCCACCACCATGACGGAGGCGGCATTGAGGCGCCGGCGCACCACGAGATCGCGGATCGCCACATTGACGCCGGCCGATATGCCGTAGTCATCGGCGCAAAGCCAGATGCGCCGCTGCCCGGAGCGGTTGTCCGCCGCGCCAGAAATCACCGGTCCGCCGGACGCCTTGTGCAACACGCCTCACCCCGAGCCACGCAGCCGTTTCGCGCGGCCGCTCGTGCGGCGGTGCGGCGAATTTCTTCCCTCGCCCGGCAACCGGGAACCCCGGCACACGAGCCTGGTCTTCATCACTCCGCCGCCGTCCGCGTCGATTGATCCTCCGCGTGGCCGGTCTCCTGCGCGGTCTTGAGGCTTTGCTCGGCCACGAAATAGATCGGGCGCGCCTTCACCTCCGAGAACATCTTGCCGATATATTCGCCCATGATCCCGATCATGAACAACTGCACCCCGCCCAGCACCATCAGGCCGATGATGACCGAGGGATAGCCCGGCACCGACTGCCCGTACACGAGGGTCTCGACCAGAATATCCACCGCGAAGATCAGGGCGAAGGCCAACAGCAGGAAGCCCAGCAGGCTGGCAAGCCGCAACGGTGCCACCGAGAACGATGTCAGGCCCTCGATCGAAAGCCCGATCAGGGAATAGAGGCTCCAGGTGCTGCGGCCGTGGGTGCGGTCGGCCGGCTGATAGTCGACCCGGATCTGGCGGAAACCGATCCAGCTCGCCAGGCCCTTGAAGAACCGGTTGCGCTCGGGCAGTTGCTTGAGCGCCGCCGCGGCGCGCGGCGACAGCAGGCGGAAATCGCCCGCATCCTCCGGAATCTTCTGCCGTGCCCCCCAGTTGATCAGCAGGTAGAACGCCTTGACCCCCATCCGGAACAGCCGCGGCTCGTTCTCGCGGTTCGCCTTGGCGGTGTAGACGACGTCATAGCCTTGATCGAGCCAGTAGCCCACCAGCTGCTCGATCAGGGCCGGCGGGTGCTGGCCGTCACCATCCATGAAC
>DASXXS010000035.1:0-25678 GCA_036502925.1 Xanthobacteraceae bacterium | reverse complement strand
CATGGCGGGAATCCGCAAGATATTCGACCGCTTCCTCTCTTTCGGCGAGGGGCCGAACGCGGCCGTGATGCCGAACAACGCCGACTGGCTCGACGAGCTGAAATACATCCCCTTCCTGCGCGAGGTCGGGCGGCATTTCTCGGTCAACCGCATGCTCACCATGGAGAGCGTCAAGCTCAGGCTCGACCGCGAGCAGCCGCTGTCCTTCCTGGAATTCAACTATTCCATCATGCAGGCCTATGACTTTGTCGAGCTCTACAAGCGCTATGGCTGCCGGCTGCAGTCCTCCGGCTCCGACCAGTGGGGCAATGTGGTTTCCGGCATCGAGCTGGGCCGCCGGATGGAAAATATGCAGCTCTTCGGCCTGACCACGCCGCTGATCACCACCGCGTCGGGCGCCAAGATGGGCAAGACCGCAGCGGGCGCGGTGTGGCTGAACAAGGAGATGCTCAGCGTCTATGACTACTGGCAGTTCTGGCGCAACACCGAGGATGCCGATGTCGCCCGTCTGCTGAAGCTGTTCACCGAGCTGCCGCTCGACGAGATCGAGCGGCTCGCCGCCCTCGCGGGTCACGAGCTCAACGAAGCCAAGAAGGTGCTGGCAACCGAAGCAACCGCCCTGTTGCACGGCCGCGCCGCCGCGCAAGAGGCGGCCGAGACCGCGCGGCGAACCTTCGAGGAAGGCGCTCTGTCGGAATCCCTGCCGACCGTCGAGATCGCCCGGGCCGAGCTGGAACCCGGGCTGGGGGTGCTTGTGGCCTTCGTCAAGGCCGGTCTGGTCGCATCCAACGGCGAGGCGCGACGCCAGATCAAGGGTGGCGGCCTCAAGGTCAACGACGTCCCGGTCACCGACGAAAAGATGGTGCTCACCGGGCGCGAGCTGACGCCGGAAGGCGTCATCAAGCTCTCGCTCGGCAGAAAGCGGCACGTGCTGCTGCGGCCGGCGTGACGACGGCGCGAAGGAACCCGCAGCGATTCACCGCCGCGATTACTCCGCTGATTTCAGCGGACCGGATCGCCGTAGATCTGGGGCACGCTGCCGGTGGAGTATTGGGTGTCGCCGTTGGGAGATTGGCTATTGCTGCTGGCCGGAATCTGACCGTTGCCATTGGGAAAATCGAAGAACTTCCGCAACAGCCCGGGCGCGACGGCTGAAATCGGATTGACGTGCAGGACCGGCCCGCTGGTGGGGCCGACCACCTCATAGGTGACGCCGACCAGGCCTTCCTTGCTGCCGCCGCCGAGGAAAATGCCGAACAGCGGAATCTGGCCGAACATGTTGTTGAGGCCGTAGAGCGGAATAAAGGTCCCGCGCATCCGCACGTCGTCCTTCAGATAGTCGATGGATCCGTCGACCGTGGCCCCGATCGTCGGCCCGCTGACGATCCCCTCGCGGATCGAGAAGCGGCCAAGGGTACGGGTGAACTCGACACGCATGCGCGAGAAATCGACGCCCGAGCGCTGGCCGCCCGGTGCGCCGGCGACCACGCGGTCGAGCGCGGCTTCGCCGCGGACCGAGAAGTCCTGGATATTGAGCAGGCCGTCTTGCGCCGAAGTATCGGCGGAGGTGGGGTCCATCGCCACCCACATCTCGCCGCCGAAGATTTTGCCGTACATGTCGGTGAAGCGGAAAAAGGCTCCGGCATCCTTGGCATTGATATAGATAATCTGGCGGCCGCCGTGGCGGCCGCGCAGATCGCCGCTGAATGCCGCATCGCGCCCGAGCTTGGCGCTGACCGCCAGGCTCTTGATGGCGCCACCGCGCCGCGACAGGGTGAGATCAAGGCCGCGCAACGTCTCGCCATGGAAGCCCACGACCGTGCCCACCTTGACATCAAGGTCGACGTCCTTGGTCTCCTGCTTGCTCAGGCTGACGGCCGGACCGGCCATCGCCGATTTGACGAAATTCCGGCCATCGTAGACGTCGCCGCGCATCATCACCCGTAGGGCGCCGTCAGGACCGCGCTCGGCCTTGAGTATGGTCTTGTCGCCGTCCGAAAGGCTGAAGGTCGGAAAATTGGCGGTTTGAACCTGGCCGCTGTCGTCGACCTCGACCGTGCCCCTGACCGATGTGCCGGGGCCATCGATCACGATGTCGTCAAAGCGGATCGAGGGCGGCCTGCTGACGACCGTGAATGTCGCATGGGTGGATTTTCCGCTTGGCTTGGTCCAGCCCGGCAACAAATTATCGATCCGGGACTGGGTCAGGTCCGCGTCGATCGCGAACCGGCTTTCGCCGCCTTCGAATGCGGTGATCCGGCCGTTGACCTTGACCGGCACCGGGCCGCTGACATACCCGGCAAGATCGAAGCCGAGCTTTGCGCGCGCAGCCTCATCGAGCGTGCTCTGGATGCGAACCTCGGCATCGCCGTCGCCGCGCGGCTTGCGGTAGTCGAGCGCAGCCGGAATGCCGTTGAGCTTGGCATCGCCCTTGATCCAATAACCCTGATTGTTCGCGACCACGTGCAGGGCGGTGGCTTCGACCTTCTGGCCCATCACCATGCGCTCGGCGGAGAAATTCGCGACGTCCATGTTGACGGCGTAGATCGACGAGCCGGGCGGCAGGTCCTCCTTGAGCGGCAGCCCGACCGACACCTGCGCCGAGACGGTTCCGCGGCTGGTCGCGGGATCGAGCGGTGAGCCGGAAAAATCCCGCAGCCGTTCCAGGCCCAGCAACTCGGCGGCGGCCTGGACGGGTCCATCGAGACGGAAGCGCGCCTTGGCGGGCGGCGCTTTCGGGAACGTGTCGGGCACCTCGAACACGCCGTTGCTGATCGTGAGTTTGCGGCCGGGGGACAGCTCCACGCCGCCGCGGCCGAGGTTGAGGACGGCCTTGCGTCCGCCGACCCGCAGCGTCAGGTCGGCGTCGCGGATCGGCGGCAGCCCGTCAACCGGCCGAATCTCGACGCCGCCGCCGACGATCTCGATCGACAGCCCATCGTCCGGAATTGGCGGCCCGCTCGTGCGTAGCGTCGACAGCGGCGCGTTGGTGGCGATCGCGAGCCGCTCCACCGTTCCGCTCATCACGTGGTCGTCGACCCAACTGCGCACCTTCGGAGTGATGCAGAACAGCCACAGCTTCTTCATGGCCGCCACCGACATGCGGTTGGCCGCCACTCCGAGCGTGAGACGCGGATCCGACGTCGAATAGTCGAGATTGCCGGAAACGGCGAGACCGACTTCCATGTTGCCGATGTCGCCCTGCAACACATCGATGCGTTGCTTCTCGGAGTCGACCCGCAGCCGCAACAGAAAGCGATTGAGGATGAGCGGATTGGGATCGGCGACAGCGGCCGAAGCCAGCACCACGGTTCCTCCGGTCACCTCCACGCCCCAATTGCCGCCGCGCTCGCGCGGCGCGTCGATCTTTGCAAGCAGCGTGACGCGGTTGCCGCCCGATACGATCTGGAACGGCATGGTCAGGGACTGGCGTTGGGCATCCCAATCAAGATTGACTTCGGCCCGGTCAACGGCGACCTTGATCTGCGGCTCATCGAGATCGACGAGGAAGCCTCTTTCCGCCACGATCCGGCCGTCGATTGCCTGCGGGATGCCATCAGGCCCGATATCGGCGTGGATTCGCCCCGACAAAGGAACATCGGGCTCGTATTCCCCCACCAGCCGCATCGCCAACATCATGTCCTTGGCGGGCAGCTTTTGCGTCTCGATGTCGACGATCCGGTGGCCATAGGGGCCCGGCGTCATGGCGGCCCGCAGCATCCACGGCGGCTCGGTGCTGTCGGAGCTCAGGGTCAATGCGAGGCCGCCGGTCTTCGGCCGCGTCAGGCTGAGATTGATGTCGCGGAATGACCACTGCTTGCCGTTGCGCTGGTCGTCGACGGTGAGATTTCCGCTCTTGAGACCAAGCTCGCTCAATTCATGACCGTCGAGACCGGTGGCGCCAAGCCCGTCGAGCCAGGCCAGCAGGGCGCCGAAGTCCGGGATCACCGGGCCGGTCGCGGGCGCTGACTTGGTCGCGGTCGTGGCTGTAACAGCCGGGTCGGCGGTGCGCGGCAGCGGTTTCCCGTCCAATTGGACCGGAACCTCTGCCGCGGAAGCGGTCACGAACGGGCGCTTGTTGGCGCCGGCAAATACCGTGATCTTGCTGTCGGGCTCGATCCGCACCGCCATCTCGGCCCCGACCAGGCTGAGCCGCTCGGCGCGCACGTGTCCGGAGAAGAGCCCGGCGCTGGAGAGGCCGACTTCGGCTTTGGGAGCACTGGCGACGATTGTGCCGTCGGGGTCGCGTACCACGATGTCGCGCATGCGCAGGGCAGTGCGTCCGTTGGCGTCGCGTTCGAGCTGGGTGCCCCCGACCTTGACCTGATGAAAGCCGCCGAAATTCTCCTCGATGGCCGCGATCAGCCAGGGCGAGGCCACATCGAGATCAATCGGCCCGCTCGCCAGGCGCCACCACAGGCCGAGCATCCCGATCCCGACGAGGGCGATCATGGCGCCGGCGGCAAGGCTGCACTTGCGCAGCTTCGGCCGACCCTCGAACAAGCGCGCGGGCAGATCCAACAGCTGCCGCCAGCGCGGCAGCTGCGTAATCCGAAATGGTGCCAGACAATCCTGCACGTCGCCATCGCCGGCCAAGTCGCGGGCCAACTGCTCGCAGAAATGCGATTGGAGGCTGGCCTCGAGCCTCCGAAGCGCGCTCACGCTCGGATTCGTTTGCTGATCCGCCATTCCCCGACCCGGCGTCCCCTCGACCGCCGAACCCCGCCGCCTTCCGGCCCGGTGCTGGTTGTGCCGCGGTCGAAGACCCGCATGAATCCGGTCGACCCGCCAGCACTCTCACGCGTATGGTCCCGCCCTCCATTGACCTCAAGAAAGGGACGAAAGGAAGGCGCAAATGGGGACTGAGCTCAAGGTCGGCCAGAAAGCTCCCGCGTTCTCGCTGCCGCGCGACGGTGGCGGCAGTGTTTCGCTGGCCGAATTCAAGGGTCGCAAGCTCGTCATCTATTTCTATCCGAGGGCGGACACCCCCGGCTGCACCCGGGAGTCCATCGCGTTTTCGCAGCTGCGTGCCGAGTTCGCCAGGGCCGGCACTGATATCCTGGGAGTCTCGGCCGATCCGGTAAAGGCGCAGGAGGCGTTCAAGAGGAAGCATGACCTGAGCGTCGGGCTCCTCTCCGACGAGACCCACCGGATGCTCGAGGCGTATGGGGCGTGGGGGAAAAAATCAATGTACGGCAAGAGCTTCACGGGCGTTCTTCGGTCGACTTTTCTGATCGGCCCGGATGGCCGCATCGCCCATATCTGGCCCAAGGTGAGGGTCGAGGGCCATGCTGCCGAAGTGCTGCAAGCTGCCAAGGCGCTCTGACCCTGGAAAATCAACGCCCTGCAGGCTCCCTCTTCCACTTTTCCGCGGCGAATTCGGGGAAAATTAACCCTGTTCGGGTCGAATTGGCGTCGGTAGCGCCGGTACAGCGGGATTGAAACCCGGCGAGGATGCGTCAATGCCTCACCGGTCGGAACTTTATCAGCCGTCAAGCAATCATCCTGCCCATTACCCCAATGCCCGATCGCCACGCCGCGCGGTGGCGGCGGCGCCGCGTCCGGGCGCGGACTACACCCTGGTCCATGCCGGGCGTCAGTTGCGAATCGGACCGATCGCCTTTTGGATCGTGGTCGGCACGCTGGTCATCATGGCGGCGTGGAGCATCACCACGGCGACCTATTTTGCATTCCATGACGACGTGCTGACACGGCTGGTCAGCCGCGAAGCCGAGATGCAATTCGGCTACGAAGACCGCATCGCCGAGCTGCGCGCGCAGATCGATCGTCTGTCCAGCCGGCAACTGCTCGACCAGGAGCAATACGAACAGAAGCTCGATCAGATGTCGCGCCGCCAGGCAATGCTGGAATCGCGCGCCGCCGCGCTCAGCGCCCTGACGGACGCGGCCGCCACCGGTTCGATCAAGCCGCCCGCGCGCAACGGCGTCGGCACGCCGCAACACAATGCGCCGGTCAAGCCTTCGCCGTTGGGCGACGCGACCAAGTTCGTTCCGCCGGCGGCACGCGATGCCAAGCTCGGCGCTGCAAGTCCGGCGACCCGGCGCCTCGCGTTGGCCGGAAGCGACGACATCGATGGCACGCTCGCTGGCGTGCAGGCGTCGCTCGACCGGGTCGAGGCCCGTCACCGGGCTCTCCTTAATGCGCTTGAGGAGGGCTACCGTTCCAAAGCGCAACGCCTGCGCGGCGTGCTCGCCGATCTCGGCGTCGATACCAGGAAGATCGCTCCGGCGCCCAAGCCCCGCATAGAGAGCGGCACTGGCGGCCCGTTCGTGCCGGCGCTGCCTCCGTTCACCGCAGCCGCCTTCGATCGGCAACTCTACGCTGTCAAGGTCGCGCGCGTGGAGATCGAGCAATTGACCCGTTCGCTGGTCAGCATCCCGGTGCGCAAGCCGATCCTCGGCGAAGGCGAAATCGTCTCCGGCTTCGGGGAGCGCATCGACCCGTTCCTGAGCCGGCCCGCAATGCATACCGGCCTCGACTTCCGCGCCGAAATCGGCGATCCGATCCTGGTCACCGCCAACGGCACGGTGACGGCGGCGGGCTGGAGCGGCGGCTACGGCAACATGGTCGAGGTCGACCACGGCAATGGATTCGCCACCCGTTACGGCCACATGTCCGAGATCGACGTGAAGGTCGGGCAGCAGGTCAAGATCGGCCAGAGCCTCGGCAAGGTCGGCACCACCGGCCGGTCAACCGGCCCGCATCTGCACTATGAGACCAGGATCGACGGCGAGGCGGTGGACCCGCAGAAATTCCTCAACGCTGGCAGCAAGCTCGCCGATTCGTTGTAGCGCAGGGCGCGCTCCGTTCGAGACAAGGCCGAATCCGGTTTTCCGTCGGCAAATCCGCTTAGGGAGCCGAGATCAACCGCCAGCACGGCAGGTCCTCAGGTCGGATTGTCGAGGCTGAAGACGCCGCTGTCCTCATCATAGGCGAAGGCCTCGGCGTAACGGGCCCAGGAGATGACCGCACGCAGCGTCTTCTCGGCGTCCTCATCGGACATGTGATCTTCCAGTTCGTCACGGAAGCGGCTCGCGGGAGCGCGATGCGTGGCCCGCTCGTCGAGTACATGCTTGATGTGGCCCGCGAGCGGCACATAGGTCAACAGGTGCTGCTTGAACAGGCGCTTGCGCTCGTCGAGGTCGGCGCGCACGAAACGCTTGCCCGGCTCGGTCAGGCGGATGTCGCCTTCCGCCACTTCGGCAAAGCGAAGGAGCTGCAGGGTTTCGGCAGCCGGAAAGAGCTCGTCGATTTCCATCTGCAGGCTCGCCGCGAGCGCCGGCAAGTCGGCGCGCCCGTTATACGGCTCGGCGGCCACCGCCTCCATCAAGCCTGCCAGGACGTTCGACGATACCCGCGGCAGGACCAGGGAAATGCCGGTGCCGGGGAACCCTTCGCGGGCGGCCTTGCTCGCCGGCCCCGATGTCATCCGCGCATAGATGTCGTCGACCAGCTGGCGGAATTGGGGGTCGAGGCGGCTGCGCGGCTGCGGCAGGTCGACCTTGATCTCGCCGAGGATGCGTCCGGGATTGGAGGAAAAGATCAGGATGCGGTCGCACATCAGCACGGCTTCCTCGATATTGTGCGTCACCATGAGAATGGACGAGATCGGCATGCGTCCTTCGCACCAGAGGTCGAGAAGATCGGTGCGCAGGGTTTCGGCGGTCAGCACGTCGAGCGCCGAGAACGGCTCGTCCATCAACAAGACCTGCGGATGCACGACCAGCGCGCGGGCAAGCCCGACCCGTTGCCGCATGCCGCCCGAAAGTTCCTTCGGATAGGCGATCTCGTAGCCGTCGAGGCCGATGAGGTCGATCGCGGCGAGCGCGCGCTTCTTGCGCGCGACCGGATCGACCCGCTGGGCTTCCAGCCCGATCTCGACGTTCTCGAGCACCGTCAGCCAGGGAAACAGCGCAAAGCTCTGGAACACCATGGCGACCTGGCTCGCCGGGCCTTCGACCTCGACGCCGCCAATCTTCACCGTTCCGGAGGTCGGCCGCAGCAGACCGGCGATGATGCGAAGCAGCGTGGACTTGCCGCAGCCCGACCGTCCAAGCAAGGCGACGATCTCATTGCTCCGCAAGCTGAGATTGACGTCTTCGAGCACGCACTGGCCCCTGGCCCCGCCCTCGCCATAGAAGTGGCGGACGCCGGCGACCTCGACCAGGGCGCCGGAAGCCGATACGGGTGCGCGCTCCAAAACGGCTGTGTCCATGGCTCGATTCCTTTTCAATCCAGGCGAAACCGCCGCTCGGCCAACCGATACAGCGGTCGCCACAGCAGCCGGTTGACTGTAACCACGAAGATCGACATCACCGCGATGCCGAGAACGACGCGCGGAAAATCACCGGCTTCGGTCGCTTTCGCGATATAGGCGCCGAGACCGGCCGCCTCGAGCTTGGTATCGCCCCAGGTCGCGACCTCGGCGACGATGCTGGCGTTCCAGGAGCCCCCGGAGGCCGTCAGCGCCCCGGTCACGTAATACGGAAATATCCCCGGCAGGATCACATCGCGCCACCATTGCCAGGAGCGCAGGCGGTAGACCGTCGAGGCTTCGCGCAAATCGGTCGGAAAGGCGCTCGCTCCGGCGACCACGTTGAACAGAATGTACCATTGCGTGCCCAGCACCATCAGCGGGCTGAGCCAGATGTTGGGATCGAGCTTGAGCGACACAATGCCGACGACCGCAATGGGGAACAGGACATTGGCCGGAAACGCGGCCAGGAACTGCGCGATCGGCTGCGCCCGTTCCGCCGCCCATGGCCGCAGCCCGATCCACACGCCGATCGGCACCCAGATCACGCTTGCGATGGCGATGAGGATCGCCACCCGCAGCAGGGTAAGGAGCCCAAAGCCCAACGCCTGGAGAACATCATCGGGGCCGAGCGTCGTGCGGACATACTCCGCCACCGACCAGGCCGCATAGGTTGCTCCGGCGAGAACGACGGCGAGCCAGATCATGTCCCCGGCTCTGCCGAGCTTGGGACGCTTCGACAGGCTCCGGGTGACCGAGTCAGGAATCCTGATCGAAGGCAGATATGCCACATGCGTCCTCGCCCAACCGACACTGTCGGACATCCGATTGATCAGGCGGGCACGGCGTATCAGGTCGTAGAGCCACGACTGCGGGCGCTGTTGCGCCGCCGTCTGCTCGAACCGGAATTTGTCGGCCCAGGCCACGATCGGCCGGAAGATAAATTGATCATAGGCCAGGATCACGACCGCCATGGTGGCGACCGCGAGCACCACCGCCTGGATATCCTGTTGCTCGATCGCCAGCGCGATCCAGGAGCCGATGCCGGGCAGCTTCACCGTCGTGTCACCGACCATGATGGCTTCCGAAGCCACCACGAAGAACCAGGCGCCCGACATGGACATCATCGTATTCCAGATCAGGCCGGGCGCCGCGAACGGCACCTCGAGTCGCAGGAAACGCAACCAGGGCGAGAGCTGGAAATGCCGGCTCACCTCGTCGAGATCGGCCGGAATGGTGCGCAGGGATTGGTAGAAGCTGAACGTCATGTTCCAGGCCTGGGCGGTGAAGACCGCGAAGATCGCGGCACATTCCGCGCCCAGTTGGCTGCCCGGGAAGAGCCCCATGAAGAAGACCACGGTAAAGGTGAGAAAGCCGAGCACCGGCACGGACTGCAGGATATCGAGAGCCGGAATGATGACCAGCTCGGCCTTTCGGCTTTTGGCCGCAAGGGTGGCGACGACGAAGGTGAACAAGAGCGAGGCAAAGATCGCCGCGAACATCCGCATCGTGGTGCGCAGCGCGTATTCGGGCAGGTTGCGCGGATCGAGCGTGACCGGCGCGATGTCGAGGGTCGACAGGGGCGCTTTCATCTCGTGGGCGCCGTGCGCCACCGCGACGATGACCGCGAACACCAGAACGAAAACGATGCCGTCGTAGATGTTCGGGACGAGGCCTCGCGGGCCCAGGCCCAGGGGCGACCAGCGCTCGGCTTTCTGGATCGGAGCACTCATGGCTCATCCTTTGACCGCCACTCGACGATCACGGGAGCCTGCTCGAGCGCCCGTCACCGCCCCGGCAAGGGCATATTCATTCGACTGCTACTGTCGCTGCTCATGGTCGGAGCGGTCCTTATCGGGCGTGGGATACAGCCAATAATCCGGGCCGCAGTGAGCGCCAACCCGATGACTCAGCCAAAGCGCTTCGTCAATAGAAGAGTGAAACCGCGAAGTGCAAATTCGACGGGAGGCCGAGCCCGAGCGGAAGCTTCGCGCCGGCGAGAGCCAACGATATGACAGGCATGTTACAGCCAGGCCCCTCACGACTGACCCCCCGCGGCCGCAACCGCCACGAATTCGGCGCGCTAGAGCCAAGTCCGCAGCTTGACGATCGCGAGCGCAAAAAGCGCCGCGAACGCAGACCCCCGATATGAACCCACCACGCGGCCGATTAGGCCATGGCGGCAGAATTCCCCTTGGGCTGCCGGCCGCCGAATGATCGAATCCGCGGATCATGCCCAGCCGCATTGCCGATTATGTAGTCCGCATATCCCTCGCACACTTGCGCCAAAACCGCATCGATCTCCGCTTTGCTCTCATTCTTCAGTTCAACAAGCGGCAAGCGCACTCCCGGCGACATCATCTTCATCGCGCTCAGCGCGTATTTGACGGGAACTGGATTGCTTTCGCTGAACAATGCGCTGCTCAATCTCGCCACGACCTTGGCCAGATGCTGGAATCGAGCCGATTGGCCTTGCTTCAGTGCCAGGTAGGCGGCGCGACAAAGGCCCGGCGCGACGTTCGAGGTGACCGAAATGCACCCATTGCCGCCTTGCCCGATGAACGCCAATGCGGTCGCGTCGTCACCTGACAGCAAGCGAAATTCCGGCCCCAATCGTGACCGCAAGCGGAGCGGACGCACGAGGTCGCCGGTCGCATCCTTCAGGCCGATGAAGCTGGAACATTCCGCAAGTCGCGCGACCGTATCATCGGCAAGGCCGCAGGCCGTGCGCGAAGGAACGTCGTAAAGGATGATCGGCAGGCCCGTCGCATCGGCAATCGCGCGAAAGTGAGCGTGCATTCCGGCCTGCATGGGCTTGTTGTAATAGGGTACGACTGAGAGCACCGCATCGGCGCCGGCGGCCTCGGCATCCCTGGCCAGCTCGATCGCCTGACTGGTCGAGTTCGACCCGGCGCCGGCGATCACCGGCACGCGGCCCTGCGCCACACCGACCGCAAGGCAGACGATCGCATAGTGCTCGGCGCGGGTCAGGGTCGGCGCTTCGCCGGTGGTCCCGCAAACCACCAACGCGCTGGCTCCTGCCTGGATCTGCCGGTCGCAGAGGGCTTCCAGGGCGGCGCTGTCGACGTTTCCATACTCCCCGAACGGCGTCGGGAGCGCCGGTGCGTAGCCCGACAGTCTCGATACATGTTTTCCGGTGATCATCGCGATACCCTCAGGCGGCATTCGTTGGAGCCGCGAGCGCAGCTATGCGGATCGCCGAAAGGGAATCTGTGTTGTGGCCGCCGCGTAGACCCTTTGCGGCCTGCCGACCATGTCCAGCTCGAGAACGCCAGGAACCATGATGACCGCCTGCGGACGGTTGCCGTTCTCGAACATTGCGAACTTGAGAGCTTCAGCCCGATCGACGAAAAGCCCGCCGCGGAGCCCTTGTTGATCCTGCACGACCCAGTGGCCGCGGCTGTTCTTGCCGACGCGGAACAGGGGCGAAAGACGCGAGGCCTGCGGCGAGGGAGGTTCGGCTTTGTTCATGAGACTTCTCCTTTGAACTGGCTGTCAGATGGCACGCGCGTCAGCGAACGAGCGGCAGATCGTCGTCGTTCTTCGATGAAAGATGGTAGCGGCCGTGGAACAGCTCGGCCTCGACCCGCGCCCGATCCGCGCGTGCCTGTGCGACGGAGCGCTGCAGGTGCAACAACAGCGACGCGCCTTTCGCCAATCTGTTGGCAATCGCAAGCGAAATCGTGTGAAGCAGCGTGAGCATTGAGTCGCTCCTGCCAAAAACCCGATCAGGCCACATTTGCAGGTCGCTGATCGATGCCGGCAATGTGCTCACGGACGCATATGAATTCGAGAGAGGATCGCAGGCGTTCTCATAAATGCGGAATAAGCGGATTGAATTGCGCCTCTTGGGGGCTGTCGCCGAAACGAAGGTCGGCTCATGCAAAGTTGTCGCAGCACACGATTTCGACCGCCGAACCTGCCTTGATCCCGCATTGCGGGACCGAGCTCGCCATCGGGGCGAACGGCGGCTCACCGCACTGGCGCGCCTCGATCAAGGCGCTCAGGATCGCCAGCGGCAGCGATTCATGCCGGGCTTCGGCACAATCGCCGAGCCAAGCCGGGAGATTCCACTGCTTGCTCAGCGAGCAGAGCCAAGCCCCCTCTTCGCAAACGAGCCGGCGCAACTTCCATTGCGGCAATTCGAGCTCGACAAGCAGAAGCGCCGCCTCGGTCCATGCCTCCGATTCGATCAGCCGATCGATCTTGGCGGTCTTGGTCGCATCGCTTCGCAGGTTGACACGGCGGCACGCGACAACCTTCGACATCAGATCGCGCGTAACGACTTGCGCGCGCCTCAGCTGATCTTGCAGCTCATCCAGGTGACCTTCGAGATCCGGCCCGGAGAACATGACACCATCTCATGATCTGCGCGGCCTGGGTGGCCGCCTCCGGAACATGGCCAAAAGCCCATAAAGATACGAGATGGAACACAAGCCGACGAAATAGAAATTTCATAAGAATTCATAAGAACAGGAACATGGAGGCGTAGGAGCGTGCGTTTCCCGTGCGGTCTGACCGCAAATCAAGATACGGGAGCACAAAACGGCAAGAGTGACACAACAGCGGCAATTCTCGGTAAGCGGCGCCTTTGCTCGCTGATTTACAATTCTCCTCTTGCAACAATATCGGCACTTCTCGGACATCGGAATGTCCGTCTATATGAGATTCCTATAAAGGTGCTCGCGCTTCCGCCTCGAAAAAATATCCGTCAAGTGCCAATTGATCTGCTCGAACGAGCGAGCGCGAAGGTCTCGCGCTCTTGCCGCACATCAACAATTGTGCATCGCGCTCGTGGAGACGACAGCGCGCCATTCCGCCCACCGCTAGGAGCATGCAAATGATGGACATCATCATGTTGGCCCTCGGCCTCGCCTTTTTCGCCCTCTCGGTGGGCTACGCCGTCGCCTGCGACCGACTCTGAGGAACACGTGCCATGATCTTCGATTATTCGCTCGCCGGCCTCGTGACCGCGGGGCTCATGTTCTACCTCGTCTATGCCCTGCTCCGGCCGGAGCTGTTCTAACAAGAGGCTCGAACGACCATGACCGTCATCGGCTGGATTCAAATTCTGCTCTATTGCGCGATCATCGTGGCGATCGTCCCGGTGCTCGGCGCCTATATGACGCGCGTCTTCAATGGCGAGCGCACCTTCCTGTCGCCGGTATTCCGCCCGGTCGAGACGGCGCTCTACCGCATCAGCGGCGTCGATGAGCGCCGCGAGCAGACCTGGGTGATGTACGTCGTCGGCATGCTGTTTTTTCATGCCGGCGGATTTGTGATTCTGTACGCGCTGATGCGGCTGCAGGGAGTGATCCCGCTGTTCAATCCGGCCGATCAATCCGCGGTCGCCGAGGACCTGTCCTTCAACACGGCGGTGAGCTTCATCACCAACACCAACTGGCAGAATTACGGCGGCGAAAGCACGCTGTCCTATCTGGTGCAGATGCTCGGCCTCACCCATCAGAACTTCCTGTCGGCGGCGACCGGCATCGTGCTGGCGGTGGCGCTGATCCGCGGCTTCGCGCGCGCTTCCGCCCGTACGATCGGCAATTTCTGGGTCGATATCACCCGCTGCACGCTCTACATCCTCATCCCGATCTGCGTTCCCTATGCGCTGTTCCTGGTCTGGCAGGGCATGCCGCAGACGCTTGGTCCCTATGTCGATGCCATGACGCTGGAAGGCGCCAAGCAGACCATCGCGGTCGGCCCGGTCGCCTCCCAGGTGGCGATCAAGATGCTGGGCACCAACGGCGGCGGCTTCTTCAATGCCAACGCTTCGCATCCCTTCGAGAACCCGACCGCGCTTTCCAATTACGTGCAGATGATCTCGATCTTCACGATCGGCGCGGCGATGACCAATGTGTTCGGCCGCATGGTCGGCAACCAACGCCAGGGCTGGGCGATCTTTGCGGTGATGGGGGTGCTGTTCATCTCCGGCGTGATCGTATGCTACGCCGCCGAGGCCCAGGGCACCTCTGTGCTCGACGCGCTCGGCCTCACCGGCGGCAACATGGAGGGCAAGGAAGTCCGCTTCGGCATCGTTGCCTCCGCCTTGTTTGCCGTCATCACCACCGCGGCGTCCTGCGGCGCCGTCAACGCCATGCACGACTCGTTCACCGCCATCGGCGGCATGATCCCGCTTATCAATATTCAGCTCGGCGAGATCATCATCGGCGGCGTCGGCGCCGGTCTCTACGGCATGCTGCTCTACGTGATCATCGCGATCTTCGTCGCCGGCTTGATGGTCGGCCGCACGCCCGAATATGTCGGCAAGAAGATCGAGGCCAAGGAGGTCAAGATGGCGATGCTCGCCATCCTGGTCCTGCCGCTGATGTATCTCGGCTGGACCGCGGTCGCCACCGTCATCCCCTCGGCGGTCGCCGCCACCAATAACGCGGGACCGCACGGCTTCACCGAGATTCTCTATGCCTATGTATCGCAGACCGGCAACAACGGTTCGGCCTTCGCCGGGCTCTCGGGCAACATCCCGTTCTACAACCTCACCGGCGCCGTCGCGATGTTCGTCGGCCGCTTCTGGATGATCATTCCCGCCATTGCGATCGCGGGCTCGCTCGCCGCCAAGAAGACCGTGCCGGCCTCGGCCGGAACGTTCCCGACCACCGGCGGCCTGTTCGTCGGTCTGGTCGTCGGCGTGATCGTCATCGTCGGCGGCCTCACCTTCTTCCCGGCGCTCGCGCTCGGACCCATCGTCGAGCAATTGGCGATGCGCGCGAACACGCTGTTCTGATCGAATTCCTTGGAGCCACCGCCATGAACGCCGCAAACATTCGCAAGCAAACACCCGCCTCCGCTCTGCTCGATCCCAAGATCGTGTGGCCGGCCATCGGCGCGTCCTTCGTCAAGCTCGATCCGCGAACGCTGATGAAGAACCCGGTCATGTTCGTGCTCGAGATCGTCACGGCGCTGGTCACGATCATCCTGATCCGCGATCTGGTGACCGGAGGTGAGCACCTTCTGTTCGAAGTCCAGATCATCGTCTGGCTATGGTTCACCGTGCTGTTCGCCAATTTCTCCGAAGCCGTCGCCGAGGGGCGCGGCAAGGCGCAGGCCGAGGCCTTGCGGCGGACGCGCACGGAAACGCAGGCCAAGCTCATCACGGGTTCCGGCCAGCAGAGCTACCGGCTGGTGCCTGGCATCGGTCTCAAGATCGGCGATGTCGTGCTGGTCGAGGCGGGCGACATGATCCCCTCCGACGGCGAGGTGATCGAGGGTGTCGCCTCGGTCAACGAGGCCGCCATCACGGGCGAATCCGCGCCGGTCATCCGCGAATCCGGCGGCGACCGCTCGGCGGTCACCGGCGGTACCCAGGTCATCTCCGACTGGATTCGCGTCCGCATCACCGCGGCGCAGGGCGCGACCTTCATCGACCGCATGATCAGGCTGGTCGAGGGCGCCGAGCGCCAGAAGACGCCGAACGAGATCGCGCTCAACATCCTGCTCATCGGCCTCACCATCATCTTCGTATTCGCCACGGCGACCATCCCGAGCTACGCGACCTATGCGGGCGGCGCGGTGTCGGTGGTGATCCTGGTGGCGCTGTTCGTGACGCTTATTCCGACCACGATCGGCGCGCTGTTGTCCGCCATCGGCATTGCCGGCATGGATCGGCTCGTCCGCTTCAATGTGCTGGCCGTGTCGGGCCGCTCGGTCGAGGCCGCCGGCGACGTCGACACGCTGCTGCTCGACAAGACCGGCACCATCACGCTCGGGAATCGGCAAGCAACCGAGTTCAAGCCGCTGCCGGGGGTGACCGAGCAGGAATTGGCGGACGCGGCGCAGCTTGCTTCGCTCGCCGACGAGACGCCCGAGGGCCGTTCCATCGTCGTGCTCGCCAAGGAGAAGTACGGCATACGCGGCCGTGATCTCGCCGAGCTCAAGGCCAATTTCATCCCGTTCTCGGCGCAGACCCGGATGAGCGGCGTCGAGGTCGGCAATTCCTGGGTGCGCAAGGGCGCGGTCGACGCCATCCTGGCGTTCCTGACTTCGCCGCCGGTGACGATGGGCGCGACGGTCCGCGTGCTGCAGCCCGCCGTCAGCGCCGAGGTCTCCCGCGAAATCCACTTGATCTCGGACGCCATCGCGAAATCGGGCGGCACCCCGCTCGCCGTCGCCAAGGACGGCAAGCTGCTCGGCGTCATCCACCTCAAGGACATCGTCAAGGGCGGTATTCGCGAGCGCTTCGCGGAGCTGCGCCGCATGGGCATCCGCACCGTCATGATCACCGGCGACAACCCGATGACGGCCGCCGCGATCGCGGCCGAGGCCGGCGTCGATGATTTCCTCGCCCAGGCGACGCCTGAGGACAAGTTGCGGCTCATCCGCGACGAGCAGGCCAAGGGCAAGCTCGTCGCCATGTGCGGCGACGGCACCAATGACGCGCCGGCGCTCGCGCAGGCCGATGTCGGCGTCGCCATGAATACCGGCACGCAGGCCGCCCGCGAGGCCGGCAACATGGTCGACCTCGATTCCAATCCGACCAAGCTGATCGAGATCGTGGAGATCGGCAAGCAACTCTTGATGACGCGCGGCGCGCTCACCACCTTCTCGATCGCCAACGACGTCGCCAAGTACTTCGCCATCATCCCGGCGATGTTCCTGGCCTTCTATCCGCAACTGCAGGCGCTCAACATCATGCACCTGGCGACGCCGGAAAGCGCGATCCTGTCGGCCATCATCTTCAACGCGCTGATCATCATCGCGCTCATTCCGCTCGCCTTGAAGGGCGTCCGCTATCGGCCGATCGGCGCGGGTCCGCTGTTGCAGCGCAACTTGCTGATCTACGGCGTCGGCGGCGTCATCATTCCGTTTGTCGGCATCAAGGCCATCGACCTCGCGGTCGCAGCCTTGCACCTGGTCTGAGGAGAAAGATCATGTTGAAGGAAATCCGCCCCGCGATCGTGCTCCTGGTCGCGCTCACGCTCATCACCGGGCTCGTCTACCCGCTGGCGATCACGGGAATCGCCGGCGTGCTGTTTCCCTACCAGGCGCAAGGCAGCCTGATCGAGCGCGACGGCATGGTGGTCGGCTCGGAGCTGATCGGCCAGGTCTTCACCGACGACAAGTATTTCCACGGCCGGCCGTCGGCCACCAACACGCCCGACCCGAACGACCCGACCAAGAACGTGGATGCGCCCTACAATGCGGCCAATTCGGGCGGATCGAATCTCGGCCCGACCAGCAAGATGCTGGCCGATCGGCTGCAGGGCGATGTCGACAAGCTCAAGGCCGAGAATCCTTCCGCCGCGGTCCCGGTCGACCTGGTGACGACCTCAGGCAGCGGTCTCGACCCGGATATTTCCCCCGCCGCCGCCCTGTTCCAGGTCCCCCGCGTCGCCAAGGCGCGCAACCTGTCGGAAGATCGCGTGCGCGAGCTGGTTCAGGAGCAGACCGAAGGCCGCTTTCTGGGACTGCTCGGCGAGCCCCGGGTCAACGTGCTGGCCTTGAATCTGGCGCTCGATCGCTACGGGGCCCGCTAAACGTGGTCCGCGCAAGGGGAGCCGGATCATGCTAATGTAAGGTTGGTCCGGCCCGACCAGCGGCGGAACGCATGAGCCCTGATGTCAGAACAGCGACGCGACGCTGACCAGCGACCCTCGCCGGAGGCGTTGCTCGAAGCGGCCCGGCGCGAGGAAAAGCGCGTCGGCAAGCTCAGGATCTTCGTGGGCGCCGCGCCCGGCGTCGGCAAGACCTACGAAATGCTGCAACAGGCCCGCGCCCGGAAAAAAGACGGCTACGATATCGTCGTAGGCATCGTCGAAACCCACGGTCGCCGGGAGACCGAATCGCTGCTGGAGGGGCTGGAGGTCATTGCCCGCCGGCGCCTCGAATACAAAGGCCAGTGGCTCGAGGAGCTGGATATCGATGCCGTCATCGCGCGGCGCCCGCAGATCGTCCTGGTCGACGAGCTCGCCCACACCAATGCGCCGGGCAGCCGTCATCCCAAGCGCTATCTCGACGTCGAGGAGCTCTTGAGCCGCGGCATCCACGTCTACACCACGGTCAATATCCAGCACATCGAAAGCCTGAACGACGTGGTCGCGCAGATCACCCATGTGCGCGTGCGCGAGACCGTGCCCGACTCCGTCTTCGATCGCGCCGACGCGGTCGAACTGGTCGATCTGACGCCCGACGATCTGATCGAACGCCTCAAGGAGGGCAAGGTCTACGTTCCCCAGCAGGCCGAGCGCGCGCTCCAGCATTTCTTCTCTCCCGCCAACCTGACGGCGCTGCGCGAGCTGGCGCTGCGCCGCACCGCCGACCGGGTGGACGAGCAATTGCTCACCGAGATGCAGGCGCACGCGATTTCGGGACCGTGGGCTGCCGGCGAGCGCATCCTGGTCTGCATCAGCGAGGACCCGCGCTCGGCCGGCCTTGTCCGTTACGCCAAGCGGCTCGCCGACCGGCTGCATGCGCCATTCACCGCGCTCTGTGTCGAAACCCCGCGCAGCCAGCAACTGAGCGAGGAGGAGCGCGACCGGATCGCCGATACGCTGCGGCTCGCCGAACGGCTTGGCGGGGAAGGCATCACGATCCCGGCGAGCTCGCGCCGTATTGCCGACGACGTGCTCAATTTCGCCCATGCCAACAACGCAACGCAGATCGTGATGGGCAAGTCGAGCCGCACGCGCTGGTTCGAAATCCTGCATGGCTCGGTCGTGCACGATCTGGTGCGGCGCAGCGGCAATATCAGCGTGCATGTGATCGCCGGCGATCAGCTCACCGGCGAACCGCTCCCGAAAAAGAGCGTACGCACGGCGGACCAGGCCCCTGCCTTCGACCCGCTGCCCTACCTGGCCGCCGTCCTGGCGGTCGGCTTCGCCCTCGGTCTTGGCGAGCTGATCCAGCATCTGTTCGGCGGCATCGAGACCGTCGATCTCGTATTCTTGACGGCCATTGTCGTCATCGCAGTCCGCTACGGCCTGCTGCCATCGCTCACGGCCAGTGTCGCTGCATCGCTTTGCTATAATTTCTTCTTCTTGCCGCCGATCTACACGTTCACCATCACCGATCCGGTCAATGTCGCCGCCTTCCTGCTGTTTACCGTCGTGGCGGTCATCGTTTCCCACGTCGCCGCCCGCGGCCGCGCCCAGACCGTGGCCGCGCAGGGCCGCGTGCGCACGCTGGAATCGCTCTATGCCTTCAGCCGCAAGCTCGCCGGCGCCGGCACGCTGGACGATGTGCTCTGGGCCACCGCCTATCAGACCGCGCTGATGCTCAACGTCCGCGTTGTCCTGCTGCTGCCGGAGGGCGGCACCATCGCGGTGAAGGCGGGCTATCCGCCGGAGGATACGCTCGGCGACGCCGACCTCGCCGCCGCCAACTGGGTCTGGGAGAACAACCGCTCCGCCGGCCGCGGCTCCGACACGCTGCCCGGCGCCAAGCGGCTGTTCTTGCCGATGCGCACCGGCCGCGGCAGCATCGGCATCGTCGGCATCGACAGCGACAAGCCGGGGCCGATCCTCACCCCCGACCAGCGCCGGCTGCTTGACGCGCTGATCGACCAGGGCGCGCTCGCCATCGAGCGCGTCCACCTGGTCGAGGATTTGGAGCGGGCGCGCCGCACGGTCGAGACCGATCGCCTGCGCTCGGCGCTCCTCACCTCGATCTCGCACGATCTCAAGACACCGCTGGCCTCCGTCTTGGGCGCGGCCGGCACCCTGCGCGACCTGTCCCATGCCCTTAACCAGGCCGAGAAGGCGGATCTGCTCGCCACCGTCATCGACGAATCGGAACGGCTCAACCGCTTCATCGCCAACCTGCTCGATATGACCAAGCTTGAATCTGGCGCCGTGGTTCCCAACACCGCGTTGCACGACGTCGGCGAGATCGTCGGCAGCTCGCTGCGGCGCGCCGGCAAGATCCTGGCGCGTCACCACGTCGAGCTCGAGCTCGCCGCCGGACTGCCGATGCTCGAGCTCGACGCGGTCCTGTTCGAGCAGGTCCTCTTCAATCTGTTGGACAACGCCGCGAAATATTCTCCCGAGGGCACCACCATCCGCATCCTGAGCTGGCGCGAGCGCGACTCGGTCTCGCTGCAGGTCCTCGACGAGGGTGAAGGCATTCCCGCCGCCGATCTCGAGCGCATATTCGACAAGTTCCATCGCGCCCAAAAGGGCGACCACGTGCGGGCCGGCACCGGGCTCGGGCTGGCGATATCGCGCGGCTTCGTGGAAGCCATGCAGGGAACCATCACGGCGGCGAACCGCGCCGACCGCAGCGGCGCCGTGTTCACGATCCGGCTGCCGGTTCCGGCAGCCAGCGAAAAGTCGGCCGCATGAGCGCCGCGCCCCTCAAGATCCTCGTGGTCGATGACGAGCCGCCGATCCGCAAGCTCTTGCGGATGGGCTTGACCACGCAAGGCTACGAGGTCCTGGAAGCGCCGAATGGAAAGACATCGCTCGACCTGCTGGCGAAAAAGCCGGATTTGATCATCCTCGATCTCGGGCTTCCCGACATTCCCGGACATGAATTGTTGCGGACGATCCGCGCGCGCGACGAAAGCGTTCCCATCGTGGTCCTGTCCAGCCGCGGCGACGAGGCCGGCAAGGTGCAGGCGCTTGATCTCGGCGCCGACGATTACGTCACCAAGCCGTTCGGCATGGACGAGCTGCTCGCCCGCCTGCGGGCGGCGCTGCGCCATCAGCTGCAGGCGCACGGAGAGCGCCCGGTCTTTCACACCGGCGATCTTGTCGTCGACCTGGTGCGGCGCATCGTCAAGGTCGGCGACAAGGACGTGAAGCTCTCGCCCAAGGAGTACGAACTCCTGCGCGTGCTGGTGCAGCATGCCGGCAAAGTGCTGACCCACAGATTCCTGCTCGGCGAATTGTGGGACGAGCTGACCGATGCGCAATATCTGCGCGTCTATGTGCGGCAGCTCAGGCAAAAGATCGAGGCCGATCCCGAACGCCCGCAATATATCCTGACCGAGACCGGGGTCGGTTACCGCCTGCGGCCGCCGGATTAATGGGGCGCAAGGCTTTACGTCGCCTCACCCTGGTCTTCGCCATATGGATCGCCCCGCACGCCTGCGATAACCTTCCTCCTGACGGGTCTGCCAGCAAGCGATCCCAGCGGAGCAGCCGCCTTGAAACTGATCTGGCCGTGGCAGGACCGGCAGCGCAGATTTTCCGCGCTGAAGGCTGCTGCATTCGCGCTGATGCTCGTGCCGGCGATCCGGCTCGCTTACCAGCTGGGCAACGGAGAGTTCGGCATTTATCCGCTGTGGCTCGGCGGCCTGACCTACTGGTCGGGCGTCTGGGCGACCGCGATCCTGCTCATGGCCTTGGCGGTGACGCCGGCGCTGACGATCTTGCGCTGGAATGGTCTTATCGACGTGCGAAGGATGATCGGCGTGGCGGCGCTTGCCTACACGATCGCCCATATCATCGTCTATTTTGCCTTGCGGTTTTGGAACGTGGCCGTCATCGCCAAGGAGATGGCGACGAGCCTTTCGCTGATCGTAGCGACGCTGTCGACCCTCGGCCTGATCGCCTTGGGGCTTACGTCGCTCGATGTCGCGATCGCGCGCATGGGGACGAAAGGCTGGCAGCGGCTGCACAACGCCATCTATGCGATCGCGGCATTGGCGCTGCTTCACGTGCTGGTGTCGCGCGGCACCTATCCGGAGCAGTATTTGCTGAGCGGCATGTTCTTCTGGCTCATGACCTGGAGGGTGCTGGACCGTCATGGGCACGGAACCGACGCCAAGGCGCTGGCCATCCTGGCGGTGGTGTCCTGCCTGTTCACCGCGCTGCTCGAGGTGGCCTGGATATGGGCCCGCCGCGGCTATGCGCCGTCAGAGACGCTCGGCAACAACTTCACCCTCGTTTATGGCATCCCGCCGGCCTGGCAGATACTCGGGCTCGGGCTCCTGACCGCGCTGGCCGCCGCCTGGCAGGCGCTGCGCCCAGCGCCGGCGCGCTTCGACATGCGCAAGGTCGGATAGCTTCGAATCGGCGCCGGCCAACGCGATCCTCGCCGGTCAGACCGGGTTCATTCCGTTCTTCTGGATCACCGGCACCGAGCTTGGCAGCGACAGGTATTTCACCAGCGCGTTCGCGACGTCCGGATGCTTGACCATGGTGGTGAGGCCGGTCGCGTAGACGATGGTCTTGTTCAGGTCGGCCGGCAGATCGCCGACGATATCGATGCCCGCGATCGGCAGCAGCTCGGCGATCTGGTGGATGCCGATCTCCACGTCGCCTTTGGCCACGCCGGTGCCGACCGGGGCGCCGCGTATATTGGTCATCTTGGGCCGCAGCTGGTCGGCGATGCCGAGCTTCACGATGACGACCTTGGAAAAATGCTCGCCGCTCGGACCGATGCTGTAGCCGATCGACTTCGCGTCGAGCAGCGCCTGCTTGAGCGCCGCGTCGGTGCCGATGTCCGGCTTTTTTGCGCCGGCCCGCACGGCAAGGCCAATGCGCGAGTGGAATACCGGCGTGATGGTGCCGGCGTCGACCTTGCCGGCCGCCGCCAGCTCGCCGAGCGCATCGGGCCCGAGCAGGATGAGATCGGCAAAGGTGCCGTCCTTGATCTTGGCGACCGCGGGCCCGGTGCCGTAGACGCTCATGCTGACCTTGTGGCCGGTCGCACGCTCGAAGGAAGGGATCAGTCCCTTCATGATCTGCTCGACCGCGCCGGTGGTCATGAGCTCGACCTCGTCGGCTCTTGCGGTTGCCGTCGTTGCAACGCTCAGGCAGCCGAGCAGCCCGGCGGCGGCGATTGTGAGCCATGGGCGCATGATATCCTCCTGTCGGTGGTGCAGCGCGACGATCCGGGCCGGGGGCCGTACCCCGCCCTACTCCACGTCCTCGATCTCGGCGGGGCCGCCGCCGAACGCCTTTTGCGCCAGCGCGGCTTCCATGAACGGATCGAGGTCGCCGTCGAGCACGCCGCCGGTGTTGGAGGTCGAGACGCCGGTGCGCAGGTCCTTCACCATCTGGTAGGGCTGCAGCACGTAGGACCGAATCTGGTGGCCGAAGCCGATATCGGTCTTGCCCGCGTTCTCGATGGCGGCCTGCTCCTCGCGCTTCTTCAATTCGAGCTCATAGAGCCGCGCGCGCAGCATCTGCCAGGCCTGCGCGCGATTGCGGTGCTGCGAGCGGTCGTTCTGGCAATAGACAACGATATTGGTCGGGATGTGGGTCAGGCGGATTGCCGATTCGGTCTTGTTGACGTGCTGGCCCCCTGCCCCGCTCGAGCGCAGCGTGTCGGTGCGCACGTCCGCTTCCTTGATGTCGACCACGATGCGGTCGTCGATGACCGGATAGGCCTTCACGCTCGCGAACGAGGTGTGCCGCCGCGCATTCGAATCGAAGGGCGATATGCGCACCAGCCGGTGCACGCCGTTCTCGGTCTTGAGCCAGCCATAGGCGTTGCGGCCCTTGATCTGGACGGTCACCGACTTGATGCCGGCCTCCTCGCCTTCGGTCTCTTCCAGATACTCGACCTTGTAGCCGTGCTGCTCCGCCCAGCGCGTATACATGCGCAACAGCATGTTCGCCCAATCCTGGCTTTCGGTACCGCCGGCCCCGGCATGGACCTCGATGTAGCTGTCGTTCGCATCGGCTTCGCCGGAGAGCAGCGCTTCGAGCTCGCGGCGGGCGACGTCGGTCTTGAGCCGCTTGAGCGCTTCTTCGGCGTCGGCGACGACCTGCTTGTCCTTCTCGGCTTCGCCGAGCTCGATCATGGTGATCTGATCGTCGAGATCCTGCTCGATGCGGCCGATGGCGGTGAGCTGGCCTTCGAGCGCGGTGCGCTCCTGCATCACGCGCTGGGCGCGCTGCTGGTCGTTCCAGAGATTGGGATCCTCGGCCTCCCGGTTGAGCTCGGCCAGCCGGGTGCGCGCCTTGTCGACGTCAAAGATGCCTCCTCAGCAGCACGACCGACTGCTTGATCTCATCGACGATGCTCTGGATTTCCGCGCGCATGACATCTTTCCATCGGCGGCGGCTGCCGCATGCGAGTCACTGTTGAATATCATTGAATATGAGAGGCTCAGGCGATCCGGCAAGGGCAATTTGAGCGCCCGATCAATATAGCCCGGTCGGTCCGCCGCCGCGGATCGCCCGGTCGGCTTCCGGCGACACCGTCAGCGGCCGGCCGTCCGGGTCGGTGACGCCGATGACCGAGTAGCCGTCGGGCGGGGCGGTGCCGGGCTTGAAGGCTTCGAGGATGACGTCCCGGTCGCCCGGGCCGGCGCGCATTCCGGTCTTCGTGTCGACGCGGATGAGCTTGATGCCGGCCGGCACGCGGAACGGGATCGCCGGCTTGTCGGCCAGGGCGACCTTCATGAAATCCCGGAAGATGGGGGCGGCGAGCGCGCCGCCGGTGGCGCGGTCCGCGATATGCCTGGGCTTGTCGTAACCCATGAACACGCCGACCACGAGATCGGGCGAGAAGCCGATGAACCAGACGTCCTTTTCATCATTGGTGGTGCCGGTCTTGCCGGCGATCGGCTTGCCCAGCTCCTTGATGCCCGAGCCCGCCGCGGTGCCGCGCTGGACCACGCCCTCCATGATCGAGGTGATCTGGTAGGCGGTCATGGGGTCGAGCACCCGCTCGCGCCGGTCGACTAGCGTCGGCTCGTTCTGGTTCGCCCATTTCGCGGCGTCGCAGCCGCGGCATTCGCGCTGGTCATGCTTGTAGATGGTGCGGCCGTACCGGTCCTGGATACGATCGATCAGCGTCGGCTGGATCTTGCGGCCGCCGTTGTCGATCATCCCATAGGCGCCGACCATCCGCATGAGCGTGGTCTCGCCGGCGCCGAGCGCGTAGGACAGATAGGCCGGCAGATTGTCATAGACCCCGAACCGCTTGGCATATTCGCCGATCAGCGGCATGCCGATGTCCTGCGCCAGGCGAACCGTCATGACATTGCGGGAATGCACGACGCCGAAGCGCAGCGTCGAGGGGCCGTAGAAGTTCTGCTCATAGTTTTCCGGACGCCAGATGCCGCTGCCGGTATCGATCTCGAGGGGCGCGTCGAGCACGATGCTCGAGGGCGTGTAGCCATTGTCGAGCGCGGCCGCATAGACGATCGGCTTGAACGAGGAGCCCGGCTGCCGCAGCGCCTGCGAGGCGCGGTTGAACTGGCTCTGGTCGTAGGAGAAGCCGCCCACCATGGCCAGCACCCGCCCCGTATATGGATCCATAGCCACGATGGCCCCAGAGATTTCGGGCACCTGGCGCAGACGGAACTGGCCGTCCTTGCCGGCCAGCGGCTCGACATAGACGACATCGCCCGGCTGCAGGACCTGGCTGACCTTGGTGACCGCCTTGACTGCCGCCGTTTTCGCCCATTTCACGCTGTCGAGCGTGACCGTGCCGACGTCGCGGTCCTTGAGCAGGTTGCCG
>DASXXS010000034.1:0-10300 GCA_036502925.1 Xanthobacteraceae bacterium | reverse complement strand
CTGCAGGTCCTCGAGCCCGAGCTGGCGCCGCAGGAGCGCCGCGCGCTCGAGGTCAGCGCCGCCAACCTGCGCGAGGCCCTCGCGCAGGCGGCTTGAGCATCACGGCGCCTGCGGCAGCGCCTTGTCGAGCCATTGCTCGATCACGGCCGCGATCTCCTTGTTGTTCTTCTCCTGCATCATGACGTGGCTGTTGCCCTTGATGCCGAGGTCGGCGAGCTTGATCCAGGTCGGCTTGATGCCGGCCTGCTGCAGGTACTTCACGGTGCAATGATCATAGGGCGCGTGATAGGACGCCTCCGAGGTCATCACCATGATCGGCATTCGCTGCAGATTGGGGAGTTGCCGGGCCGGCTCGGCCTGCTTCCAGCAGGTCACCAGATCGGGCGCATCGGCTTTGTCCTCCTTCACGAAGCTGAGCTCGGATGCGTCCTTGACGGCGGGAGCGTAGGCGAGCGGAACGGCCGTAATCCCGTAAGGCAGCGCAACCGGACCCTCGCGGAACCAATCCGGCGCGCCGACGAGCTCGACGCTATGCACCGGCGGGCCGTTGGGCTCGACCCCCACGATCGCCTTCACCAGATCGGGCCGCGCGTCCGCCACCGGCCAGGCAAAGGCGCCGGCTTGCGAATGCACCAGGAGGATCGCGGGTCCGATCTTGTCGAGCAGCGCCACCAGCGCGTCACGGTTGAGAAACTGCGCCTTGGCGAAATCCTTGATCTCCGGCACATAGCTGCCGGTCATCTGCAGCGTGACCGGATCGTCGGGCGCGCCGCTGCCCGGCCACTGCGTGTGCAGATGCGCCTGCGGCCACAGCTTGAATTTTTCCTGCTGCAGGTAACGGCGCTGGCCGCTCTCGCCGTCGGCGAGCGACTGCGGCCCATAGGCTTCCGTCAGATAGCCGGAGCGTCCGCGTCCGGGCTGGTCCACCGCATAGACGGCATAACCGCGGCGGGCGAAATATTGCGCCCAGCTCTCGCGGCCGTCCGGCGTCCCCGTATAGGTGGTGCCGGTCCGGGTGCCGCCGTGCACCATGATGATCGGGAACGGATGCGTCTGCTGCGCCGGGATGCGCATCTCCACATACATCTGATCGACCACATAGGTGCGGCCGTTGACGGTGGTGTTCCTGCCGCCGACATAGAAAAAGCCGTCGCGCGCGAGCGACAGCGGCGGATCATCCTCCGCGGCGCGCGCCGATCTGGTGGCCGCCGAGCCGAGAATGACGCTCACCAGCACAGCGGCGCCGGCTCCGATCACGATTGTTTTCCGGTACATGGAGTCCTCCCGCAAACGCATTGCAGGCCAAGTCTTGTAAGCCAAGTCTTGTCGGCCAAGAGTGGCAGGCTTGTGAAATTTCGGCTAGTGCTCCGGCTCACCGCGAGACCCTTGTCATGACCTATCAGGATATCCTCGTTGAACAGCGCGGCCGCGTCGGCCTCATCCGCCTCAACCGCCCGCAGGCCCTCAATGCCCTCGATTCGCGGCTCAATGCCGAGCTCGGCCAGGCGGTCGCGGCCTTCGACGCCGATGCGGGCATCGGCTGCATCCTGCTCACCGGCTCCGACAAGGCGTTTGCGGCGGGTGCCGACATCAAGGAGATGGCGGCCAAGTCCGCCGTCGAGGTCTTCGTGAGCGACTTCGCCGGCACTTGGGACGCGGTGGCGCGCGCCCGCAAGCCGGTGGTCGCCGCGGTCGCGGGCTTTGCCTTGGGGGGCGGCTGCGAGCTTGCCATGCAGTGCGACCTGATCATCGCCGCCGACAATGCCAAGTTCGGCCAGCCCGAGATCAAGCTCGGCATCATCCCGGGGATCGGCGGCACGCAGCGGCTGCCGCGCGCGCTCGGCAAGGCCAAGGCCATGGACCTCATCCTGACCGGCCGCCTGATGGATGCTGCCGAGGCCGAACGGGCCGGCCTGGTGGCGCGGGTGGTGCCGGCCGCAAGCCTGATGCAGGAGGCCCTCAAGGTCGCCGAGGCGATCGCATCCATGTCGCTGCCGGCGCTGCTCGCCGCCAAGGAAGCCGTCAACCGCGCCTTCGAGACTCCGCTCGCCGAAGGCGCGCGTTTCGAGCGCCGCGTCTTTGCGACCTTGTTTGCAACCGCCGACCAGAAGGAAGGCATGGCGGCGTTCGTCGAAAAACGACCGCCGAAATTCACCAACGAATGACCGACGTTTTGGAGGCTGAGATGAAGTGCCCGAAATGCGCCCAGGAGATGGATCTGGTCGACAAGCACACCTTCACGGGCGAGGAGATCCGCGAATATCATTGCGAGGCTTGCGACAAGACCGTGATCGACCGGGGCGGGATCGCGCTTTGGCAGGCGCTCTCGGACGCCAGAGCGAAGCGCGATCCCTCCAAGGCGGACTAGCAACCCGCTCAGTGCCGGACGCAGATCACCCGGACCAGCGCCGCCTTGGCGGCGTCCGCTCCCGTGCGGCCGGCTGCCGGGCTCACGGATTGGGCATCGAGAAATTTGCGCAGCGTCGCCACCGGGACCACCGTCGCAGATGCCGGCGAAGCCCCTGATCCCGCATTGGCGGCCGCGCCGTCCTTGCGCTCGGCCATGCCGAACAGGCGTCCCTGGGTGTCGATGGCGGCAGCGCCATCGAATCCCCGCGGCGGCGCCGGCAGGATCGTGTCGCCGCTGAGATGCGAAGCCACGGTCGAGACCGCATTGCCGCCGTCCTGGGCCTGCGGATCGGAGATGCCCACGAGCGTCAGGCCGGGGCCCTTGGCGCCTTCGTGGTCGTCCCCACCCCCTCCCTCCCCCGCAAGCGGAGGAAGGAGAGGGAGGGGGACCAGATCAGGCGCGCCGTAGATGCGCAGCAGTGCGAGACTGGCTGCCGGGTCCTCGGCCACCCGCTCGGCATTCCCGTAACCCGCGACCCCGATGACATTGCAGCCGTCGGTCAAGCGGCGGTCGGTGAGAATGTGGCCGGCCGGGGTCACGATGATGCCGGTGCCATATTCGACCTTGCGTTTTGCGGGCGCTCCGGCGAGTGGCGCGATGCCGCTGCCCGGAAAAGGCGCAAACGCGCTCGACATCACCACCGCGACCGGGTCCATGATGCCTTCGGTGGCCTGGTCATAGAGTATGGTCATGCCGCGCACTTCGCCGTCCCGGATCTCGGCACGGACATAGAACTTCTTCAGTCCCTGCAGCCCGGACAGGATGAAGAAGTCGGGCCGCAGCAGGTTGACCTCGATGTGGCGGCCGGGCGGCTCCTTCTTCTGCTGATCGAATATGTCGGCCAGCATCGTGCCCGGACCGCGCACCCGAAAGGTCTCGACCTGAATCTGCCCTTGGGCGGAAAACCAGCGGCTGCCGGTCTTGCCGGGGCCGGAATTGGGCACTTGCCGGGTCGGCAGGCCGATCCGCGCGTCGGTGACCTTGTCGTCCACCATGCGCCAGCCGACCTGATCCTGCTTTTCCTTCGACAAGGCGGCAAGCTGCGCGCGCTCCGGCGGGGCGAGCGTGCCGGTCTCCTTGAAGCGGTGGTCCTTCTGGAAGGACTTGATCGCCGCGGTGGTCTTGTCGTTGGCCTCGCCGGCGATCAGGCCGTTATAGGCACCGATCCAGGCGAGGTCGAACTGGATCAAGCTGCGATCCGCGACCGACAGGCCACCATTGAGATCGCGCCCCGGCGGCGCGGCGGCGCTCTTTTTCTTCGTGTCGGTCTTGCTGTCGATCTTTGTGTCGGTCTTGGCGTCGTTCTGGGCATCGGCGGTCGCCGGATGGTTCTTGGGAGCGGCGGATTGATGGGGGATGCGGTTGGCTGGCCGACCCGGCTGAGCGTTCTGCGCCTGCCCCATCGCCGGCCACAGCGTCATCAAAAAAATGAGAGCCGCACCGGCGACGCGCATGTCAACTCGCAACTGATCGGGCCTGGGAGCTCGGGGCGTGGGATCGAAGGCAAGCCTATCCGATCGCCGGCGCCGCGCAAATGCGGGCATTCGTGAATGCGGGCATTCGTGAAATCGCAGATGCTTCCACCTATATGGTCCGCAGATGCTTCGCCGCAGCACTGCGACACGCGGGCGCCCGGAAGATGATATAAGGCCGCTCATGCTGAACTCCGACGAGCTCGAGCGCTATGCCCGCCACATCGTGCTGCGCGAGGTGGGCGGGCCCGGCCAGGCCGCGCTCAAGCGCGCGCGCGTCCTCGTCATCGGGGCGGGCGGGCTGGGGGCTCCGGTCTTGCTCTATCTCGCGGCCGCCGGCGTCGGCACGCTCGGCATCATCGACGACGACACGGTCGCGCTTTCGAACCTGCAGCGACAAGTGATTCACGGCACGCCGGAGATCGGCGACCCCAAGGTCGCCAGCGCTGCCGCCGCGATCGCGCGCCTCAATCCCCATGTGGCGGTCGAGACCCATGCCACGCGGCTCACCGCCGACAATGCGCTGGCGCTGATCGGGCGCTACGATCTGGTCGCCGACGGCTCCGACAATTTCACCACGCGCTATCTGGTTTCGGATGCCTGCTACTTCGCCCGGCGGCCGCTGGTGACCGCCGCGGTCGGCAGCTTCGACGGCACCCTCACCACCATCCGGGCGCACGAGCGCGATGGGCGCGATGGGCGCGCGGGCAGCGGCGCTCCCAATCCGACCTATCGCTGCCTGTTTCCCGAACCGCCGCCGGCGGGCAGCGTCCCGGCCTGCGCCGAAGCCGGCATCCTGGGAGCCCTCACCGGCGTGCTCGGCTCGCTGATGGCGCTCGAGGTGATCCGCGAGATCGTCGGCTTCGGCGAAGGCCTGGTCGGACGCCTGCTGATGCTCGACGCCCGCTCGCTGCGGTTCGAGACGCTGGCCTATGCGTGGGATCCGGCCAATCCGCTCTCCGGCGAGCATCCCACCATCCACGATCTGTCCCTGCACAAGTGACGCGCGGGAGCATGGCGCCAGATCACTTCGTCCAGGTCCCGATCGAGGCGGTGCCCTTCATGACCGACCATTTGTTGTCGCCGCTGGGTACCAGAGTGTAGCAATTGGCCGCCGAGTTCTTCCAGGTCGTGCAGAAGCCGTCCTTGCTGAGCTTCCAGGTGCCTTCGCCCTTGACGCCGGCTTTTCCGAGCGGCTCGCGCGTCATCTTGCCGTCGGCGGAGAATACCATCGTGTATTTGATGTTCTGGGGCGTTGCGGAAGTGAACGGCTGACCGGTGAAGAAGGTCGTCTGGATGTCGTTGGGCGCGAGCTTTGCGGCCGCGGCGGCGCCCGCCATGCCGACACCGGCCATGAGGGCGCATGCGGCGCCCGCGATCCGTACTTGCATCGGGTTCCTCCGGAGCTTCGTGGTGAGGTGAATGATAGCCGTCTGTGCGGCGCCGCGCGAGCCTCGCAAGCGGCGCGCCTCACAGCATCGAGGGAAGCACGCGGTCGGGCGGCTTGTGGCCGTCCAGAAAGGTCCTGATATTGACGATGACCTTCTCGCCCATGTCGACCCGGCCTTCGATCGTGGCCGAGCCCATATGGGGCAGCAGCACCACCTTGTTGTTGTGCGCAAGCTTGACCAGCTTTGGATTGACCGCCGGCGCGTGCTCGAAGACGTCGAGCCCGGCGCCCGCAATCTCGCCCGCAGCGATCAGCCGGGCGAGCGCGTTCTCGTCGATCACCTCGCCGCGGGCGGTATTGACGATATAGGCTTGCGGACGCACGAGCTTGAGCCGGCGCGCCGACAGGAGGTGATAGGTGGCCGGCGTGTGCGGACAATTGATCGAGATGATGTCCATGCGCACCAGCATCTGGTCGAGGCTTTCCCAGTAGGTGGCGCCGAGCTCCTCCTCGATGCGCGGCGCCACGCGGCGGCGGTTGTGATAGTGGATCTGGAGGCCGAAGGCGCGGGCGCGCCGGGCCACCGCCTGTCCGATCCGGCCCATGCCGATGATGCCGAGCCGCTTGCCCCAGATGCGGTGGCCGAGCATCCAGGTCGGCGACCAGCCGGCCCACGGCCTGTCGGCGCAGAGGACGGCGGCGCCTTCAGCCAGCCGACGCGGCACCGCCAGGATCAGCGCCATGGTCATGTCGGCGGTGTCCTCGGTGAGCACGCCCGGCGTATTGGTCACCGTGATGCCGCGGCTCAAAGCCGTAGCGACGTCGATATGATCGAAGCCGTTGCCGAAATTGGCGATCAGCTTGAGCCGCTCTCCGGCTTTGCTGAGCACGGCGGCGTCGATGCGGTCCGTCACCGTGGGCACCAGCACATCGGCCGTCTTCACGGTCTCGGCCAGCTCGGATTGGCTCATGGGCTGGTCATCGAGATTGAGGCGGGCATCAAACAGCTCGCGCATACGGGTCTCGACAGTGTCCGGCAGCTTGCGGGTGATGACCACCAGAGACTTTTTGGGTTTCGGCATTCTGCTACCGGGCCCTTCTGCCGCACTTGCGGACCAGAAATCCGCTGCCCCGCGCTGCCTTCGCGAGGTCGCGCGCTCCTGGAAATACATGGGCGTGGCAAAACGGCATCACTTGCCGTTTTTCTGTCAGGCGTTCAGGCCTCTTTAACCGTGCCGGCCGACACTCGGCTCGTCTCGGCGGGTGATCGTGACGTCTGTACCTTTCTACCAGAACGTCCGGTCAAGACAAAGCATCCGGTCAAGACAAAGCATTGTGTCATATCCACGCCGCTCGCCCGAGTGTTTGCTCCGCCGCATGATCCTCGCCCGCGCCGCCCGCCGACATGACCGCACGCAGCCACGCCGCGCGAAGGCGCGCCGCCGGGTCGCACGCGCCTGCGCGCGGGCCGGCATTCTCGCGCTCGTGATCGGGCTCGCCGCGACCGCGGCCGAGGCGGCCGCAGACATGGCGGTGGGCGCCGCCAGCGGCCTGCCGGTCCCGCGATTCGTCAGCCTCAAGCCCGATCGCGTCACCGTGCGGGGCGGGCCCAATCGCGACCATGAGATTGCCTTCGTGTTCACCCGCTCCGGTCTGCCGGTGGAGATCACCGCCGAATCCGACAATTGGCGCCGCATCCGGGACTGGGAGGGATCCGAGGGCTGGGTCTACCACTCGCTCTTGTCCGGCCGGCGCACCGCGCTGGTGTCGGCCAAGCAACAGGACGAGCTGGTGCCGCTCTACGACAAGGCCGATGCGCAGAGCGCGCTCGTCGCCCGCTTGCAACCGGGCGTGCTCGCCGCCGTGAAGCATTGCAGCGGGACCTGGTGCCACATTTCCGGGCCCGGCTTCGACGGCTGGATCGTGCAGGAGCGCCTGTGGGGCGTCTACGCGAACGAGAAAGTGGAATAGCCAGGAGTCAGGGTTCAGGAGCTCAGGGTTCAGGAGTCAGGGGACTGCCGTGCCCGCGTCCTGACGCCTGATCCCCGATCCCTGATTACCTGGATTTCCGGCGCAAGCGGACCACCACGTCGATGCGCGCGATCTCGTAGCCATCGGGCGGGATCGGCGGCTTGCCAGCAAAGAAATCGGCATCCGGAATATCGAGCAGCGCGTTCTCGCCCTCGACGAAGAAATGGTGATGCTGCGACGCGTTGGTGTCGAAATAGCTCTTCGAGCCGTCGACCGCCACCTGCCGCAACAGCCCGACATCGGTGAATTGATGGAGCGTGTTGTAGACGGTCGCCAGCGACACCGGGACCTTGGCGGCGCTCGCTTCTTCGTAGAGCAACTCGGCGGTGATGTGCCGGTCGCCTTTGCCGAACATGAGCCAGCCCAGTTCCATGCGCTGGCGGGTCGGCCGCAGCCCCACTGCCCGCAGCATCGCCTTGACGTCATGCCAGGGACAACCGGTGAGAGCGGCAGGCCGCGCCTGCATCGGTTGCGGTTCGCACGCCGGCGTGGGGGTGAAAACCATGCTGCGCGCGGCGGTTACCGGCGGCGTTCTGGGCAGTGTCATGGGCAGTCAAAACCCCACTGTAGCAGCCACTTCGAGCGATCGTTGCGTTTGTAACATGTCGCTCCGAAAATGCAACCGGCGCGCCCCGGGGTGCGGCGATCGCCTCCGCGTCATCGGGCGGCGCCCAAGGGGAGCGGATGTCTGGCTTTGTCCCCCCTCTACCGCTTATATTGGATCAGCACTGCTTAAGACAGACGAGACAGGATGATGGACCGGCGCTCGAGCTACGATTACGACGAACTCCTGGCTTGCGGCCGCGGCGAATTGTTCGGGGCCGGCAATGCGCAGCTGCCGCTGCCTCCCATGCTCATGTTCGACCGCATCTCCGAGATCAGCGAGGTCGGCGGCGAGCACAGCAAGGGGCTGGTGCGCGCCGTGCTCGATGTGAAGCCGGATCTTTGGTATTTCCCTTGCCACTTCAAAGGCGATCCGGTGATGCCGGGCTGTCTCGGCCTTGATGCGCTATGGCAGCTGTTGGGCTTTTTCCTGGGCTGGCTCGGCTCGTCCGGGAGAGGTCGCGCGCTGGGGCTCGGCGAGGTCAAGTTCTCCGGCCAGGTGCTGCCCACCATGAAGCAGGTGATCTACGGCATCGACATCAAGCGGGTCATGCGATCCAAGCTAGTGCTCGGGGTGGCGGACGGCTGGCTCAAGGCCGACGGCTCCATCATCTACCGGGCGATGGATCTCAAGGTCGGCCTGTTCCGTCAGGATGAGATGCAGCCGAGCGGTGCGTGACGCTCCGGAACCAGACCAGGTTGCGCGGACTCTCACGAGCATTTTCAGGAAAAGTGGTCTCCGGTTTTCCGTCCGAAAATGCGACAAGGCAAAAGAGCATTTTCAGGAAAAGTGGTCTCCGGTTTTCCGTCCGGAAATGCGACAAGCAAAAGGGCATTTTCAGGAAAAGGGGTCTCCGGTTTTCCGTCCCGGAATGCGATAGGGCAAAAATGATGCGGAAGAGGCTTCCATGAGGCGGGTCGTCGTCACCGGCATGGGCATCGTCTCATCGATCGGAAACAACACCCAGGAGGTTCTGGCGAGCCTGCGCGAGGCGAAGTCGGGGATTGTGCGCGCGGACAAATACGCGGAGCTTGGATTTCGCTGCCAGGTGCACGGCGCCCCGAGCCTCGATCCGGAAGGCGTGATCGACCGTCGCGCCATGCGCTTCCTCGGCGGCGGCGCGGCCTGGAACCACATCGCCATGGAGCAGGCGATCCGCGACGCCGGTCTCGAGGACGACGAAATCTCCCACGAGATGACCGGCATCATCATGGGCTCGGGCGGACCGTCGACCCGTGCCATCGTCGAAGCCGCCGATATCACCCGCAGCAAAGGACCCAAGCGCGTCGGCCCCTTCGCCGTGCCCAAGGCGATGAGCTCGACCACCTCGGCAACGCTCGGCACCTGGTTCAAGATCAAGGGCGTCAATTATTCGATCTCGTCGGCCTGCGCGACCTCCAACCATTGCATCGGCAATGCGATGGAGGTGATCCAGATGGGCAAGCAGGACCTGATCTTTGCCGGCGGCTCCGAGGAGCTCGATTGGACGCTCTCCGTCCTGTTCGACGCCATGGGAGCGATGTCGTCCAAATTCAACCAGACGCCGGACAAGGCCTCGCGCGCCTACGATATCGATCGCGACGGCTTCGTGATCGCCGGCGGCGCCGGCGTGCTGGTGCTCGAGGAGCTCGACCATGCCAAGGCGCGCGGCGCCAAGATCTACGCCGAATTGGCCGGCTACGGCGCCACCTCCGACGGCTACGACATGGTGGCGCCATCGGGCGAGGGCGCGGCTCGCTGCATGCGCATGGCGCTCAAGCCCGTGCAGGCGCGCGTCGACTACATCAATCCGCATGCCACCTCGACGCCGATCGGCGACCTCAAGGAGATGGAGGCGATCCGCGAGGTTTTCGGCCGGGATACGCCGCCGATCGCGGCCACCAAATCGCTGACCGGGCATTCGCTCGGTGCCGCCGGCGCGCAGGAGGCGATCTATTCGCTGTTGATGATGAACAACGGCTTCATCTGCGAGAGCGCCAATATCGCGACGCTCGATCCGGCCTTTGCCGATATGCCGATCGTGCGGGAGCGCCGCGACGGCGTGACGCTGGGCTGCGTCCTGTCGAATTCGTTCGGCTTCGGCGGCACCAACGCATCGGTCGTGTTCAAGCGGCTGGATGCTTAGGGCATTTTCAGGAAAAGCGGCATCCGGTTTTCCGCTCGAAAATGCGACAACGTGGAAATGAGCTGTCTCTTCTGGCCCGGCGGGCGAGCAACAATAACGAGCGGGGTTCTGGTATGCCGGCGCTGATGCAGGGAAAACGCGGGCTCGTCATGGGGGTCGCCAACGACCATTCGATCGCCTGGGGCATCGCCCGCACGCTGGCCGGCCATGGGGCCACGCTGGCGCTGACCTATCAGGGCGACGCGCTCGGCCGCCGGGTGCGGCCGCT
>DASXXS010000033.1:0-2952 GCA_036502925.1 Xanthobacteraceae bacterium | reverse complement strand
CGGCCCACGTGTTTCACGACATCGTGCGCAAGCTGCCCGAAGGGGCGCAGATCGTGCTGGAAGCCTCCGGCGACCGCGCGGTGCTGTCGATCCGCGCCGGTCGTTCGCGCTTCACCCTGCAGACCCTGCCGGAGAGCGACTTCCCGGATCTCGCGGCCGGCGAGATGAGCCACAGCTTCAGGCTGCCGGCGGCCGATCTCAAGCGCCTCATCGACAAGACCCAGTTCGCGATCTCGACCGAGGAGACCCGCTACTACCTCAACGGCATCTATTTCCACACCGCCGGTACCGCGCAGGCGCCGACGCTGCGGGCGGTGGCGACCGACGGGCACCGGCTCGCCCAGCTCGATCTGCCGCTGCCGGAAGGCGCCGCCGGAATGCCGGGCATCATCGTGCCGCGCAAGACCGTCGGCGAGATGCAGCGCCTGATCGAGGACGGCGGTGGCGAGGTCACGGTCGAGCTGTCGCAGGGCAAGATCCGCTTCACCCTGGCGAGCGTGGTGCTGACCTCCAAGCTCATCGACGGCACGTTTCCGGATTATGGGCGCGTCATCCCGGTCGGCAACGACAAGGAGCTGGTGGTCGACAAAAAGGAGTTCGAGCAGGCGGTCGACCGGGTCTCCACGGTCTCGAGCGAGCGCGGGCGCGCCGTCAAGCTCTCGCTCAACGATGGCAAGCTGATGCTTTCGGTCACCAATCCGGATTCCGGCAGCGCCGCCGAGGAGATCGAGGTCGAATACGGTTCCGAGCCGCTCGATATCGGCTTCAACTCGCGCTATCTGCTCGATATCGCCGCCCAGATCGAGGGCGAATCGGCCGTGCTCAAGCTGGCCGATCCGGGCTCGCCGACCCTGATCCAGGATCGCGACGCCAAAGGGGCCCTCTACGTGCTGATGCCGATGCGGGTCTAGCCGAAGCGGCCAACCGGGGCTTGCCCCGGATTTCGCCGGCGCTTCATCCGAGCCGCAGCTGGTAGCCCTGCGTAAGGGCGTTTACGCCCGTCTTCGCCGGGCTATGGCGCGTTAGCGGAATGCGGGAAACTGCGCTCCCGGATTACGCTTCGCTCCATCCGGGCTACGGGGCTAGAAGTGGCGAATGAACGCCGCGCGCATTCGCCGCCTGACCCTGACCAATTTCCGCAGCTACCGCGCGGCCCAGATCGAGGTCGCCGCCGGGCCGATCGTGCTGGTGGGGCCCAACGGCGCCGGCAAGACCAATCTGATCGAGGCGATTTCATTCCTCGCGCCCGGGCGCGGGCTGCGCCGCGCTACGCTCGATGAGGTCGCGTTCCAGGAAGGTGACGGTTCATGGGCGGTGTCGGCCGACGTCGACGGCGCGCTCGGGCTCGCCACCTTGGGCACCGGGATCGAGGCGCCGGCAACGGAGGAGACGGCGGTCACCCGCAAGTGCCGCATCGACCGCGAGCCCGCCGTGTCGGTCGCGGCCTTGTCGGATCATGTGCGGGTGATCTGGCTGGTGCCGGCGATGGACGGGCTGTTCAGCGGGCCCGCGTCCGAGCGCCGCCGATTTCTCGACCGCCTGGCGCTCGCCGTGGATGCCGAGCATTCCGGCCGCGTCGCCGCGCTCGAGCGCTCGCTGCGCTCCCGCAACCGGCTGTTGGAGGAGCAGCGCCCGGACCCCCACTGGCTCGACGCGGTCGAGCACGAGACCGCCGAAGTCGCGGTCGCGGTCGCGGCGCAACGGGCCGAGACGGTGGCGCGGCTGCGGCAGGCCCTCAAGGCGCGCGACGATCCGGCCTTGGTCTTTCCCTCGGGCGAGATCGCGCTCAAGGGCTGGATCGAAGACCTCGTCCGGCAGCGTCCGGCCATCGAGGTGGAAGACCGCTACCGGGCGGTGCTGCGTGACAACCGTGCGCGCGACGCCGCCGCCGGCCGCACGCTCGAGGGACCCCATCTTACGGATCTGGCCGTCACCCATGTCCGCAAGGGCATCCCGGCCGCGGACGCCTCGACCGGCGAGCAGAAGGCGCTCCTCATCGGCCTCATCCTGGCGCATGCGCAGCTGCTCACCGAAATGTCCGGCTTCGCTCCGGTCCTGCTGCTCGACGAAGTGGTCGCCCATCTCGATCCGGCGCGCCGCACCGCGCTCTATGCCGAGCTCGCAGCGCTTGGCGCCCAGGTCTGGATGACCGGCGCCGATCCGGCGGCCTTCGCGGAGATCGAGTCGCGGGCGCAGGTCTTTGAAGTCTGGCCCGGCCGCATCGCGCGCAGGCGCGCTCGCCATTGAGGGCGGCTACCTTTTCTTGCGCGCCGTGTCCTGCAGGCGATCCCGCAGCTCCGGCCGATGGCGCTCGAGCGCGCGCGTGAGCTTGGCGGCATCGATGCCCTTGGGCAGCTTGCCGTGGGCCACGCAATCCGCCATCCGCTGCAACAGATCGAAATCGTGCTCGTCGCGATAGGGCTTGAGGTCGAGATCGGGCGGCACTTTCTTGAGCCGCTCGTCGCCGATCGTCTTGACGTATTTCTGCATGAAGCGGTCGTAATCGTGCCAGCGGATGCCGGCGGCGCGCACGGCGGCCTCCTCGGCCCGCGTGGCGATCTGGTGGGCATGCAGATAATGCAGGTCGAGCTGATCGATCAGCGTCTTTTCGACCTCCTCGTGCAGGATGAGAAAGCGGTCGGTGTCGACCTCGCGCCCGCGGAATTTCATCGTCTTGGGCATATGCCGGTCGATATAGATGGTCTTGCCGTCCTGGCTGTAGCCGGCCAGATACGGAATGTCGTGGGCGCGGTCGAGCTTCTTGACCCGGCGCAGGATGGCGTCGAGCGCACGATCGAGCATCAGGCTCGAGACGAACCATTCCGGCATCCGAAGCTTCTTGTGAGGAGCCTCCGGATGGCAAAAATCGAGCGGCATCGCGTATCTCCGTTGATGTTTCCCTTGGCCGGCGAATCGTCGGCCAGGAGGCCCAATCTAGCGTGCCGGGGGCTC
>DASXXS010000032.1:0-10057 GCA_036502925.1 Xanthobacteraceae bacterium | reverse complement strand
CCGAGCGGGTCCGCGCCGAGGCGCTGCGCCGCCAGCTTGCCGACGCGCTCCGCTATCCGGCCTTCGTTCTGTTCGCCGCCGGCAGCGTGCTCGTCTTTTTCCTGCTGTTCGTGCTGCCGCAGTTTGCGACCGTGCTGCGCGATTTCAATGCCAAGCTCGACCCTTTGGTCCTGGTCTTTCTCGGGCTCTCCGATTTCCTGCGTGCCCACGTGGAGGAGGTCGGATCGGGGCTCGTCATCGGACTTTTCGCCGGCATATTCGTGCTGCGCCGGCCCGGCGCCCGTGCCGCCATGCTCCGGCTGGCGGCGCGATTGCCGCTGGTCCGCTCCGTGCTGATGTTCCATCGGACCGGCTTGTTCTGCCGCAATCTTGGTGTTTTACTTAGCAGCGGGGTGGCGCTGACGAGCACGCTGCGTATCCTGACCGACATAATGGCAACGACCGGAGACGTCACGGTATGGATGAAGACTGTCGACCGCGTCCGGCATGGCGGCAAGCTTTCTGACGCATTGCTGGACACGGCTGCACTGCCGACCATGGCGATACGGATGCTACGGTTGGGCGAAGAGACGGGTCAGTTGCCGATGCTTGCGGGGCGCGTGGCGGAATTTTACGAAGCCAAGCTCCAGCGCAGCCTCGATCGGGTGGTGGGGGTCGCAGGTCCGCTGGCGATCGTTGCCATCAGCATCGTGGTCGGCGGACTGATCGTCTCTGTCATGACAGCGTTATTGTCCGTGAGCCAAATTGTCGAATGAAGGAGGGCACGATATGATCGCTCATGCATCCGCAATCCTGCAATCGAAACGTCGCCGTCCCTGCCGGCACGGCGAACGCGGCTTCACCCTGGTCGAGATCCTGGTCGTCATCACGATCATCGGCATGATCATGGCGCTGGTGGGTCCGCGCGTTCTCAATTATCTGGCCGAATCCAAGGTGAAGGCTGCCAAGATTCAGATCGAGAGCCTCTCCAGCGCGCTCGACCTCTACTATCTGGATGTCGGACGATACCCATCGACCTCCGAGGGCCTTGCGGCGCTGGCGCAGCAGCCCGGGGGTGTCCAGACCTGGAATGGTCCGTATCTGAGGAGCGGGGCCGTTCCCAACGATCCGTGGGGCCACTCCTATGTCTACCGTTCACCCGGCGAGCACGGGTCGTTTGACATTGTCTCCCACGGCGCGCACGGGCAGGAGGGCGGACCTGATACGACAGCAGATATTGTCAGCTGGGCGCACTGACGACAACTCGGCGGAGGATGGCTTCACTCTCCTCGAGATTGTGTGCGTCATCGCGATCATCGCCGGTCTGGCAGCGATCATCTTGCCGGCCCTGCCGCGCGGCACGTCGCATGCAAGGCTGGAGGCCTACGCGATCGAGATGGCGACGCTGCTCAAAGCCGACCGCGACACCGCCATATGGCGTCGCAGCCAGGTCGCCACGCAGGTCAACGCGTTGGCCCGATCGGTGCGCTCGGGCGCGACCGGACGGCTCGTGCAATTACCGGAGGACGTCCACTTCGAGGCCCTGCTGGCCGCGCGCTGCAACCAGCGCGCGGCAGGAACCACGATCAATTTCTTCGGCTCCGGAATGTCCTGCGGCGGCACGATTGCGCTGACGCGCTTGGGCGTCGGCTATCAGGTTCGGGTCAATTGGCTGACGGGAGGTGTCGAGGTTGTCCCGGTCACCGCGCTTTAGGGGCTATTCCGGCGACGGGCGCCGCGGATCGCCGCGGCGAATGTCGCAAACCACGAACCACGGCGTCGCCGGCTTCACGCTCATCGAAGTGCTGATTGCGCTCGCCATCGTGTCGATCTCGCTGGCGGCCATCGGATCGCTGATGGCGTCCACCATACGGACCATGCGCTCGATCGATCAGCGTTTCGCCCTGGTGGAGACCGCGCGGGCGATCGAGACCGGCCTGCCGGGTCGCGCCGACCTGACCGGAAGCCTGGCGGGCGATCTGGCGGGGCACCGATGGCGCGTTGACGTCTCCCCGTTCATCGCCAATTTCGTCGACCCGCGGCTGCCCAGCCCGTGGGTGCCGCAAACCGTGGTCATCAGGGTGCAATCACCGGGTGGGGCAATCCTTCAGGTCAATACGGTCCGGTTGCAGCGAAGGACCGGCGGATGAATTCGATGCGAGCGCGGCGCCGGCGCGGCCACCCGCATGTCGCGGGTTTCACCCTCATCGAGATGCTGATCGCGACCGCCCTGATGGTGGCGATCATCAGCGCGCTGGCGACGGTGACGGCGCAATGGCTGCCGAATTGGAATCGCGGCTTTGCCCGCGTGCAGCGCACCGAGCTCGCAAGCGTGGGACTCGAGCGCATCGTGGCCGATCTTGCGGCCGCCGAATTCATCCTGCCCTACGGCGAGGCCAAGGCTCCCCTGTTCGACGGCGCCGAGCTGTCCGTCACCTTCGTGCGCTCCGCGCTCGGCCCCAATACGCGCCCCGGCCTCGAAGTCGTGCGCATCGCCGAGACGGCCGACCAGCGCGGCCTCGCCATGGTGCGCGTGAGTGCGCCCTTCCTGCCGCTCGCGCCGGATGGAAGCGGTGCCCGGGCGAGCTTTGGCGATGCGGTCGTGCTGGTGCGCGCGCCCTACCGGGTGTCGTTTTCCTACGCCGGCGAGGATCGGGCATGGCGCAGCACCTGGCGCGATGCCGCGACGCTGCCGACCGCCGTCCGCGTGCTGCTGCGCGACGCGGCGACGGCGCAGACGCTCGCCGTGTCGACCGCCGCCACGGTCCACGTCAACCTGTCGCCCGAGTGCGCCCGCGCCCAGAATGTGACCAACTGCGCGCTGGGCAAACCCGGCGCAAACGAACTCTGAACGGATCGCCCGCGGTGATTGCCCCTTTCGCCAAGTCCATGCGCAGGCTCCCCGACGAAGGCTTCATCGTCGTCGCGGTGCTGTGGATTCTCGGCGCGCTGGCGGCGCTGGCCTCGATCTACGCCATCTATGTCACCAACACGGCGCTCAGCCTGAGCGTGAACGACGACCGGCTGCAGGCAGATGCCTTGGTCACGGCGGGCCTCGAGCTTACGGCCTATCGATTGTCGACCCAGGATGTGGACGCCAGGCCCACCCAGGGGGCCTTCCGGTTTCGCATGGGCCGCGCCGACGTCGCGGTGGATTTCCGCTCGGAGGCGGCGCGGATCGATCTCAACCTGGCGCCAAAGGAATTGCTGGCCGGCTTGTTTGCCGCGCTCGGCGCGCGCTACGACGCGGCCGAATCCTACGCCGACCGGATCATCGGATGGCGCCAGAAGGCCGACGTCGCCGGGGAGAACAACGAGGCCGCCGCGTATCGAACGGCCGGCTTGAGCTATGGGCCGCGCCAGGGGCCATTCCCCGATGTCGGTGAGCTGTGGCTCGTCCTGGGATTGCCGCCGGCCCTGGTCGAGCGGGCGCTGCCGTTCGTGACGGTCTTCAGCGGCCGCGCCGACGTCGACGTTCTCGATGCCGCGCCCGAGGTCGTCGCCGCGCTGCCCGGCATGACCCCCGATCGCCTCTATGGGATCCTCGGCCAGCGGGGACCGGGAGCGGCCAATGCGCAGATCGTGCAGGGGCTGCTCGGTTCCGCGCAGGGCGCCTCCACGCAGGGCGGCAAGGCGATGCGGGTGACGGTTCGCATCGCGTTCGATGACGGCCGCCGCGTCCGCGCCGAAACCGTCATTCTGCCGCTGGATGATGCGGACGAGCCGTTTCGTGTATTATTGTGGCACGACGATTTCGACGGGCCCGCTTGAAAGTAGGCGAGAACAGCTTCGTGATGAAATCACTGCGCCCGTTGCTCGATGGATGTTCGCGCTGGATCACCTGCGTGGCGACCACGATCGTGGCGATGCGGGGATGGTTCGCGTCCTCGCGGCCGGTCGAGCTCGTCGAGGAAAGCGGCGGGGAATTCTCGCTGCGCACCGCCGGGAAGGATCCGGGCTCACGCGCCGAAGCAGGGCGCATCCGCATCGCAGACGGAAAGGTCGTCGGCGCGGTGCCGGCCGGCCTGGCGGCCAAGCTGAAGGCGAGCCGCGCCGAGCTCGTCCTGCAGCCGGCCCGCTTCATGTTCCGCCCGCTCGAGTTGCCGCGCCGCGCCGGCGAGTTTCTCGATGGCATCGTGCGCTCCCAGGTTGACCGGCTGACGCCGTGGAGCGCCGCTGACGCCGCCTTCGGCTGGAGCCCGCCGACCGATGCCGGCAACGACCGCATCGTCGTGACGGTTGCGGCGACCGCGCGAGCGCTGGTCACGCCGCTAGTCGAGGCGGTTGCCGGCCTCGGCGCCGATTCGATCGTCGTCTCCACGCATGCTCAATCGCCCGGGAGCCCTGCGGCCGCGATCAAGGTCTTCGAGCACACGGTCAGGGGCGCGCTCGAGGTGCACCGGGTGCGCCGTGCATTGGTCGCGGTGCTCGTCGGGACCGGCCTGCTCGCCGGCGCGGCCGTCACCGCACAGGTCGTCGTCGGCAACGACCTGCAAGCCCGCCAGGCCGAGGTGGCGCGCCGCATTGCGACGCGGCGCATTGCCATACGCGCCGGCGACGCGAGCGGGGATTCGGCGCTGGCCGCACTGGAACGCCGCAAGCACGAGACGCCCTCCAGCGTGATCGTGCTCGAGGTCCTGTCGCAAATTCTGCCCGACCACACCTACGTCACCGAGCTGCGCATCACTGGAGACAAGATGCAGGTCGTCGGCGTGACGCGTGACGCCCCCTCCCTGATCCGACTGATCGAGCAATCCTCGCAGTTCACACGCGCCACCTTCTTCGCGCCGACGACCCGGTCGCCCACCGAGCCTGGCGAGCACTTTCACATCGAAGCGCGCATCGAACCGGTTTTCACGCCACGCACATGAGCACCGATCACCCGCTCGACCGATTATTGGCGCGCTACCCGGCCCTGGCGGTGCTCGGCTATGCGGCGATCGTCGCCGTGCTTGGCTTGGTGACCTTCGGGGCGCTCGCCGACCTCTACGATCGCAGCGTTGCGCTGGCCGCCGCCACCGACATGCTCGACCAGATCGAAGGCCGCAAGGCGTCCCCCGGGGGTGCGGCGACATCGGCAGGGGCGCCTGTGGGATCGCCGTTTCTCGAGGGGCAGACCGTCACGGTGGCGGGTGCCGCGCTTCAGCAGCGCGTCACCGGTGCGGTCGGCAAACTCGGGGGTAACGTGCTTTCGTCCCAGGTGGACTTGCAGGGGACGCTGTCCAAGGAGGGATTCGTGAGCCTGGTCGCAAGCTGCGAACTCGACCAACCTGTCCTCCAGCAGCTGCTCTATGATCTCGAAGCCGGAATGCCGTTCCTGTTCGTCGATCAGCTCGTGGTCCAGGCTCCCGAGGCCGGCACCGGCCAGGAGGGGGCAGCGGGACGGATGCGCGTGTTGCTGGGGGTATCGGGCCAATGGCAAGGCGCGAAATGATGCGCGAGGGCGCCGCGATCCTGCTAGTTTACCCCCTGATCGACCTGCGCGCCGGTGTGAGGCGGAGCAGCTATCGATTGCAACATTCTCTCCGGCGGCGGTCTGATCAGTTGCCCGTCTCCATCCGTCCAGGTCTCACCCGCTTGTGTTCCGGCGAAAATCGGAATCGAAGGTTGGCCTGATTGTTCCGCCCCGGGCGGTGGAAGGGCAAGAGTTGCCGTTTGGTCATCTTTCTCGAAACTTGCCTCGCGTCCGTGGATCGAACGCAGAATCCATCCGGTGTGGTTCTCGCCGGTCCTGAGGCGGATGACATTTTTCGTGGATTGATCGAGAAAAATGCCGATACCTCCGGTTTCGCCGCTGACCGTGCCCACGAGCGTGAGCAGCGGGTGATCCGGCGCTTCGGGCTTTGGCGGAGGCCGCATCACGGGCGGAACACGCGGTGCAGCCACGACAGCCGGCGGTGGCGGGCGCCGGGACGGCGAGAAGATCGGACGCTCCCGGGTGACGGACAAAGAGCGCAGAGGAACCGCCCACAGTGGGTTGCCGCGCACCAGTGGGCGCTCGCGCGCCACCGGGCTTGCCGGTCCGGCAGATTCGGGCCCGGCGTTCACCATTCCTGCGCTGATGGTGTTCTCGATCGGGTTCACGGCGACCGGATCCGTCGCGCTCAGCGCCGATATCCGGGAATCACCGAAAGCAATAGAACCAGCCGCCAGCCCCAGAATGGCGCCCCAACGGACCATTTTGCCCCCCGTTCTTCGCCACATCGCAGAGAAACGAAATAATGCCTCATTACTCGAGGCGCCGCAATCCCGCCACTGTCGTGCAAGGCCTTAACTTCCGCCGGCGCCGTCCCTACAGGGTTCACCGGAGACATCGCTCGGTGCCGTTCCCGACAGAAATTGCCCGTAAAAAACCCGAAAAAATGCCTGCCAAAAAATACCGCCAAGGAGTCGATGATCGATTCAGCAAGCGTTAGCACGCCAGGGGCTATCGAGCATGTCGCCCAGCGGGACCATAGGGGGCACCATGATCATCGTCCGTCTGACCTATTACAGCCGCAATCGCGTCGACCGATCGGGTGGGCCGGCGCACGATCCGATCCACGACATCTTGATCGAATCGGTCGCCAACAACCGCCGCGACGACATCACCGGCGCGCTCATCCATGACGACAGATGGTTTGCGCAGGCGCTCGAGGGGCCCGAGGCCATGGTCTCGGCAACGTTCGAGCGAATCCTGCGCGACCCGCGCCACTGCGACGTGCGGCTGATCAAGATGCACCCGGTCCCGGCGCGGCGGTTTGCGGCCTGGTGGATGGCCTGCGTTGCCCGCAGCGACGACAATGCGGACCTGTTTCGGCATCACTGCGAGGACGCGTGCTTCGACCCGCAGCTGATGCGGGCCGACCGGCTCGGCGATCTCATCGAAGCGGTGGTGGCGCGCGCGCCGCGCCACCAGGGCAAAGCCGCATGGACGGACGGGAGCGTCACCAGCGCGGCATGAACCGGCGCGGCAAGGCGCCCCCGTACAAACGTCGGAACCAGAGGAAGGAAGGGCGAAATTGCACGACTCCACGCAGCCATGATCTACCCGCAGCGGCGCCCCTTGTGGGCGCCTGCGCCGGCGGCGATGGCACGGCGGCCACGAGCGCCGCCCCTACGGGCGCCGCCATGCTGAGGCCTGCGCGCGCTTGCGCGGAATCCTCGATATGGCGCTCGATCATGATCACGGTGGCGGCGCCGACCAGCAGCAGGAATTGGGTGGCTTGCAGGCGGATGAGGTGGGGATCGCCGAGCTTGAGAACCGGCAGAATCCAGAGGACGGCGGCCGCCAGCGCGAGCAGCAGCACGACATCGACGGTTTGGCGGTCGGGCTCCCGCCGCATCACGAGCGCTTGGACGAACTCGACCAGATAGGCCGCGAACGCGGCCGCGATCACCAGCTTCAGCCCCGCCAGCATCTCCGACACGCGGATCAAGCTCGCGAGCCCGAGGTCGAAGACATCACGGAAATAGATCGCGGCGACGGCGTGGGCGCGATCCTCGAAGCCATTAGCATAGGGGGAGGTCAGCACCCGCAGCGCCTGGCGGCCCCAGGCCGGCGCGAAATAGGCCGATACCAAGGCAAAATTGACCGGCCCCAGGTAGAGATTCGATCGCATCGCAGGCTCCCGACCTCGCGCAGCCCGCGCCACTTTGCGCAGACGGCCACTCGGGGAGAGCTAGCCAGCTCGCCGCTGGCACCTCAATCGAAACCCTTTATTAACCTTATCGGGAGCGCGGCCGCGCACAAACGCGAGGGGAGCCGCTTGGCTCCCCCGCATCTTGCGTTTTACGTAATGGGTTGATTGCGCTTGTTAGCGGTCTTGTCCGCCCTGCCCCGGCTTCTGCTGGCCGCCGCCTTGGTGCTGTTGCTGACCGGGCTTCTGTTGGCCGCCCTGATGCTGCTGGTCCGGCTTCTGGCCGCCCTGGTGCTGCTGGTCCGACTTCTGGCCACCACCCTGCTGCTGCTGGCCCGGACGAGGATTGCTCGGTTGCTGACCGGGATTCTGATTCGGATTGGGATTGTTGGGATTGGACATTCTTCATCTCCTCGTGGGTTTCAGGCTGTGTGGGTTTCAGGCTGTTCCCCCGCCCAACAGGTAAACGCCTAGAAATGAAAAGAGTTCGGGACGGCAACGCCGAATTTGCCAAGGATTTTGTGGTGTTTTGACATGAATTGCACAAAAACCGTGCAATGGATTGCGTCGTCAATTCAGGCTTTTTCTTGAAGATGCTAGACGTGCTTGTAGGCACGCTCGTGATAAACCAGCACTGGACCGCCCGAGCCCAGCCGCACCATCTCCACCGCGCCGAAGAACACATTGTGACTGCCGACCGAGCGCACCTCGATGACGCGGCAGTCGAGGGCCACTGCCGCCGAGGCCAGGACCGGGCTTCCGGTCGCCAGCACCGACCATTCCCCGGTCGCGAACCGATCGGCGCCCTGGACGCCGGTGCGGCCGGCAAAAAGATCGGCGATCTCGGCCCCGCTGTGCGCCAGGGTATTGACGCAGAACACGCCGTTGTGGAGCACGGCCGGATTGGTTTGGCTGCGCCGGTTGAGACACACCAGCAGCGTCGGCGGCGCATCGGTCACCGAGCAGACCGCGGTCGCGGTGGTTCCGGCCTTGCCGGCCGGTCCCGCGGTGGTGATGACATGGACGGCGGCGCCGAGCCGGCTCATCGCCTCCCGGAAGGCCGCCGGGTCGACCGTGCGCACGTTCTCGGGGCCGACCGCCGTGAAGGCGCCGTCCATCGCGTCATCGGGGCGTTGGTCGATCCAGCTCATGGCGCCATTGTAGAGTGGGTTGCGCTTTTACGAAACCCATCGGGCAACCAGTCGCTTCGCAAAATGCCTTCAGAACTGGGGCCCCGCCGGAGTTTACCCTCGCGAAAGCGGGGGCGGGGATGATTCGGGTGGAGCCGCTCGTGTCGTTCGGCAGTTTTCCTCACAGGCTCGAAGGCGGGCGTAAACGGCGTTATGACACTCAATCCATCTACAAAAAATCTGGTCACTGCAAAAAAATCTGGTCACTGCAAGGTGGCGGCCGCGATCCAGTCGGTCACCGCGCGCAGCGCGCGCGCGGGGCTTCCGGTGCGGGCATGCGCCTCGAATACCGCGAGCTGGGTGTCGGCCGAGGTGCCGCCGCCCACGATGCTGCGGCAGCGCTGCAGATGCGGCAGGCAGCAGAGCGCGGCGGCATCGTCCGCGATCTCCTCGATCAGCTGATCGAGCATCTCGGCGACGCTGACGGCGCCGACGTCGCTCACAAAGGTGCCGCGCACGCCGTAGCGCTGCGCGCGCCATTTGTTCTCGACCACGATCGCGCGCGCCACCGCGTCGATATCGTGGTTGAGCAGCGGGTTGCGGGTCAGGTAGCGGGCAAGCACGCGATAGAGCGCCGCGATGGCGATCGTATCCTCGACCAGCGTGCAGCAATCGGGCGCGCGCAGCTCGAGCGTCGGATGCTCGAGCGAGGGGCGGATCGCCCACCACACGAAGCTCGAATCCTCCATCACGCCGGCGCGCACCAGCGCCGCCACATAGGCGTCGAAATCCTCGTTGGTGCGGAAAAGCTCCGGGACCCCGGTGCGCGGCAGCTCGTCATAGGCGGCGAGCCGATAGCCTTTGAGCCCGGTCCGCCGCGAGTCCCAGAACGGCGAGGACGTCGCCAAGGCCACGAACAGCGGCAGATAGGGCAGCATGCGGGTCATCACGTCGACACGCGCGTCCGCCTCCGGCAACTCGACGTGAACATGCATGCCGCACAGCATGTTGCGCTGGCCGATCATCTGCAGGTCGTGCATGACGGCGTCATAGCGCTCCGATTCGGTTTGCTGCATATCGCGCCAGGCCGCGGTCGGATGGGTGCCGGCCGCCAGGATCGCCAGCCCGTGCTCGCCGGCGATCTTGGCCAAGGCCTGGCGCAGGAAGCGCAGCTCCGCGCGCGCCCCCGCCATGTCGGTATGCGGCAAGGTCGCGATCTCGACCTGCGACTGCAGCAGCTCGCCGCTCACCTGCCCGCCGGTCGCCCGCTGCGCCGCCGCGAGGAATTCCGCCGGCATGGCGCGCGCCGCCGACTTGGTGTCGGCGTCC
>DASXXS010000031.1:0-12256 GCA_036502925.1 Xanthobacteraceae bacterium | reverse complement strand
ACCGGCCCGAAGGACTGCATGCCCATCGATTTCGCCAGCATGGCATAATCGATGTTCGGATTTTCGATGCGGGTGCCGACCGGGCCGAAGTCCTTGCCGTTGTTGGCGAGGCGGTTGCGCCGGTTGGACAGGCGCTGCACGTGCATGACCTCCTGGTGGTAGCCGCGATTGTTGTGCACGATGCTCAGCAGCGGAATCTGGTGACGCGCCGCCGTCCACAAAGCGCCCGGAGCATACATCGAGTCGCCGTCGCCGATGACAGCGACCGCGAGCCGGCCGAGCGGCTTGTGGGCATGCGCGGCCCCGATGGCGGCGGGCACACCGTAGCCCTGCCCGGCGCCGCCGGAACCTCCGATCCACTGATAGTGCCGGTCGATCTTGAAAAAGCGTTCCGGCCACCCGCTGGTCCCGTTGCTGGCGTTCACGAGCGCCCAGTCGTGATCCTTCACGGCGCCCCAGAGCTCGGCCGCCAGCCGCGCGGTGGAGATCGGGGTCGCGTCCCAGCCCACCGCGGCCGCCGCCATGGCGCGCTCGTCGGCGGCTGCCTTCGCCTTCTTGAACGCCTCGCCGCGCTTCTCGTAGGCCGCCTGCTTGTCGTTGCTCATCGCCATCTTGACGGCCTCGATCAACGACGGCAGCGAAGCCTCGGCATCGCCCACCATCGAGATATCGACCGGCTGGAAGCGCTGGAAATCCTGGTAGTTGGATTTCTGGTTGAGCTCGACCGAATTGATCGTGATCAGCTTGGCGTCGGGCTTGGCGCGGCGCCGCTGCGTGCCGATGCCCTCGTTGTCGGCATTGTCGGTGAAGCTGTTGACCACGTTCCAGAAGTCGCCGACCTCGAGGCCGAGGATCAAATCGGCCTGGGCATACAATTGCCCGGGCGGCTGGCTCAAGTAATGGCTGTTGGGGAAGTTCATGCGGCCGCGCATGTTGACGACCGGCGCCTGCAGCAGCTCGGCCAGCTCGACCAGGTGTTTCATGCCGGCGGGCGTGCGCGCGACGCGGTCGGCGACGATCACCGGATTGGCGGCATTGACCAGGAGCCTGGCGGTCTCGCGCAACGCGGCCACGTCCGCCTGCGGAGGCGACGAGGCGGCGTATTTCGGGATCACGAGCCGGTTGCGCTCGCGCTCCTGGACCGGCATTTCCTGCAGCTCGGCATCGAGCGCGAGCATGACCGGCTCATACGGCGGCGTCATCGCAAACTTGTAGGCGCGCACGAAGGATTGCGCGAAATGCGCCAGCGATACCGGCGTGTCGTCCCACTTGGTGAAGTCGCGCACCAGCGCATTGATGTCCTGCCCGGAATGGGTCGTGGGCACGCCGGGCGGACGATTGGCCGCGTCGAGATCGGTGCCGCCCATCACGATGACGGGGACGCGGTCGCACCAGGCATTGTAGATCGACATGGTGCCGTGCATCAGCCCGACGACGCCGTGGCAAAGCACCAGAGCGGGCTTGCCGGCGACCTTGAAATAGCCGTGCGCCATCGCGATCGAGGATTCCTCGTGCATGCAGGTGATGAATTCCGGCATCGTGTTCTTGCCGTAATTGATCAGCGACTCGTGGATGCCGCGATAGCTCGAGGCCGGATTGGCGTAGACGTATTCGATGCCGAGCGACTTGATGACGTCGACCATGAAGTCGGAGCCGGCTCGCCCGCCGAGCGGCGAATCGACCTTCGGAAGCTCGGTCTCGGCCGCGATCTGCTGCGCGGTGGGGGGCAGCGCCGATGGAATCCTGGCGGCGGCAACCGGGGGCGTCGCCGCGCCGGCGACATCGGGCGGCGCGGCGACCGTGGTCGCAGCTCCCGCCACCGCAACCCCGGTCAGGAATTTTCGGCGGCTCACTTCCGGATGCTGATTTTTTCGTGCCATTTTGTCGCTCCTCTCCAAGGTCACGCCTGCAATGTCGCGCCCGCGGCTTTCCGCCGGCTGACTCGGTCGTAGATTGATATTATTCTGCGCCGATGAGGGTGTGAAGGGCATCGCGGGTTGTTTGCTAAAGAAGGATGATCGGCCCGGATGCCTGCGGCCAGCCGCCGCGGAGCCGGCGCGGAGCCGGCGCGGCAAGCGCAAGGAGAGTTGGACGGAGCGGAAGCGACATCAGCCAGGGATCGCCAGCAATGCCGAGATGGTTCTGCCTTTCGGGTACGATGCCCACCGCCGGTTGCGTCCTTTGGCTGGCCGCAAGCGCCGCATCCGCCCAGACGGCAAACCAGGACGCGGGAGCGGCGTTCCCGCATTTCATGCGGGCTACGACTCGGAGAAAATGCAAATGCAAAGGCTGTGCAAGCCGAGGCCTGGAGACTTTTCCGGGACGCAGTGCAGCGCGAAGCGGTGCACTGCTGATCCGAGATCGTTCCAGGCTCGGAGCTTGAAACGATCCCGGGTCTGCAGCGCATCACCACAAGCGCGTTTACGCGCGTCTTCGACGCGCTATGGAGGTGCTGCGCTGCGCCCGGGAAAAGTCGGCATGCTGCGGATCAAGGCAGCTCTGCAAACAACTCTGGTGGCGGCGCTGGTTGCCGCGAGCGCCGGAGCCTTGTCCGCGCAGCCGGTCGAGCCGGCCTTCGCCGGCAAGACCATCACCATCTATGTGGGCTACACGGCCGGCGGCAGCTATGACCTTTACGGCCGTCTCATCGCCCGCCACCTCGGCCAGCATCTCGCCGGCCGGCCGACCGTGGTGGTGCAGAACATGCCGGGCGCCGGCAGCCTCAAGGCCGCCAACTACCTCTATGAGGTCGCGCCGCGCGACGGCACCGCGCTCGGGGTCGTGGTCGAATCGACCGCGCTCGAGCAGGCGCTGGCCAATCCGGCCGCGCAATATGACGCGGCGAAATTCACCTATGTGGGCCGCGTCGCCACCAGCAACAACATCTTCATGATGTGGCACAGCGCCAAGGTGCAGTCGATCGAAGACGCCAAGCGCTCGGTGGCGGCGATGGCGGGCACCGGGCCGGGCTCGATCGCCGAGACCATCCCCAAGCTGCTCAACGCTTTCTTAGGGACCAAATTCAAGCTGATCAGCGGTTATCCGGCCTCGACCGAGGCGATGCTGGCGATGGAACGCGGCGAGGTCGACGGCTCCTCGTCGTCATGGGCGGCCGTCAAGGTCGCCAAGCAGGACTGGCTCAAGGAGAAGAAGATCAGGATCATCCTGCAAACCACGCCGCAGCGAATCCCCGAGCTGCCGGACACGCCGAGCCTCGGCGAAATCGGCACCACGGCGGAAGACCGCCAGGTGTTTGCCCTCTACGCCAGCGGCAGCGCGATCGGACGATCCCTGATCGGGCCGCCCGGAATCGCGGCCGCGCGCGTGCAGGCGCTGCGGGAGGGTTTCGACGCCATGGTCAAGGACGCGGAATTCGTCGCCGACGTCCGCAAGATCGATATCGAGCTCGATCCGCTGCCGGGCGCCGCGGTGGCGCAACTGGTCGCGCAGACCCTCGACGTGCCAGCCGGGGTGCGCGAACGCGCCGTCAATGCATTCGGGCGGTAAGCGGGCGCGACCGCGCCCGAGTCGCTGGAATGTGCAGTTCGAGCTTCTGTGGGTCGGCCATTAGCCACACTTGTCCCGGCCTTGAGCCGGGACCGTTCCAGACTCGGAAGTTGGTACGGTCCCGGGTCAAGCCCGGGACAAGTTAAGTATCCGGCAGCGGCGGCAACGGCGGGCGGCCGCGGATCAGGTCGGCGGCCTTCTCGGCCATCATCAGCACGCAGGCGTTGATGTGGGCGGAGACAAGGTCGGGCATTGCCGAGGCGTCGACCACGCGCAAGCCCGCGATCCCGTGGACCCGCAGCTGCGGGTCGAGCACCGTGTCGGGCAGCGTCCCCATCGCGCAGGTGCCGGCCGGATGGTGCGCGGTGATAACGCTCGCCCGCAGCCAGGCGTCGATGTCCGCGTCGGTCCGCACCTGATCGCCGGGATTGGTTTCGGCGTCCCGGTAGGGATCGAGCGCGCTGCGGTGGACGAGATCGCGGGCGATCCGGAAGCCCGCCCGCAGCCGCGGCAGATCATCGGGCGCGGAAAAGAAATTGTAGCAGATGCGCGGCGGATCGCGCGGGTCGGCCGAGCGCAGCCGAATCTCGCCGCGGCTGTCGGGATGCAGCAAGGTCGGGCGGATGCCGAAGCCGTCGCGAAAGGCGGGCCGGACCAGCGGGAACCACAGGTGCGCGTGCGGCGCGGTTCCGCGGAACATGAACTCGATATCGGGCACCGCGAGCTCGGGCCGGGTCTTGATGAAGGCGTGCAGCCCGCCCGGCACCACCGTGGCGGGACCGCGGCCGAACAGATAGGCGCGCACCATGCTGACCGCCATGCGATCGAACCGCAGCTCGCGATGGAAGGCGCCCGGCTGCCGCCGCGCATAGTACAGATAGGCGCCCAGATGGTCCTGCAGGTTCTTGCCGGCGGGCAGATCGAGCCTGGGGGCGATGCCGAATTCGCGCAGATGCGCCGCCGGCCCGATGCCCGACAGCATGAGCAGCTGCGGCGAGTTGAAGGTGCCGGCGCACAGGATCACTTCGCCGCCGGCCCGCACGGAAACGCGATTGCTGCCGCGCCTGACAAGCTCGACCCCGACGGCGCGTGCGCCCTCGATCAGCACGCGGGTCACGTGCGCGCCGGTCTCGACATGGAGATTGGGCCGTCGCCGCGCCGGCCGCAGATAGGCGCGCGCCGACGAGGAGCGCCGGCCATCCCGGATCGTGTACTGGCTGCGGCCGAAGCCTTCCTGTTGGGCACCGTTGTAGTCGGCATTGCGCGGGAAACCGGCGGCTCTGCCGGCTTCCATCCAGGCCTCGAACAGCGGATCGCGGGTCTTGGCGAATTGGGTGCCGAGCGGGCCGGAGCCGCCGCGCCAGGCATTTTCCCCTTCCTGCCAGGTCTCGCCGCGCCTGAAATACGGCAGCACGTCCGCATAGGACCAGCCGCGGGCGCCCTTTTGCGCCCAGCGGTCGTAGTCGGCGCGGTTGCCGCGCGTATAGGCCATCACGTTGATGGCGGAGGAGCCGCCCAGAACCTTGCCCCGCATGGCCTCGATGCGCCGGTTGTTCAGGCCCGGCTCCGGCTCGGTCGCGTAGCCCCAGTCGTGCATGCGGTGATCGTGCATCTTGCCCATGCCGAGCGGAATATGGATCAGCGGATTGCGGTCCGGCCCGCCGGCCTCCAGCAGGAGCACGCGGGCGCTGGCGTCCTCGCTCAGCCGGTTGGCGAGCACGCAGCCGGCCGAGCCGGCGCCCACGATGATGTAGTCGTAGTCCCTGGTCACGCTGCTCCCTTCCGGCTCATGCCAATGACTGAATCTGTGGTATCCATCGTCGCATGATGCACAGGATGAGACCCACAATGCACCTGACCCTGCCCGATCCTTCTCCCGAAGTCGTCCCCGCGAAAGCAGGGACCCATGCGCGCTTCTGGCGGCCTCGGCCGGGACGACGAAGTGTGCGTGGCCCAGCGTCGATGGGCCGGCCGGCGCGCCACCTCGCGGCCTCCATGGTGCTGGCAGGCGCCATCGCCCTCATGCAAGCCGGCCAGCCGCGGGCGCAGGCCGCGCAAGGACCGGCGGCCTGGCGGGTCGAATGCATTGGGGACGGCAAGACGCTCGAATGCCGCGCCATCCAACAGATTGTCAATCCCAACAGGCAGCTGATCGCGCAGGTCCAGGTGCGCTACGCGCCTGAAGCCAAGGCCGCCGTGATGTCGATCCAGCTGCCGCTCGGCCTCAACCTCACCGAGCCGGTCCTGATCAAGGTCGATAACGGCCCCCCCGAGCGCCAGCCTATACAGACCTGCGACAATAACGGCTGTCTCGCCAGCCTGACGATGAACGACAAGTTCCTGGCTTCGCTGCGGACCGGCGCCGATCTCAAGCTCACGGTCCAGGACGCGAGCAAGAAGCCCATCGAGATGTCCCTGCCGCTGCTCGGCTTCGGGATCGCCTACGACAAGGCCAAATGAGCGCGCATTTTCGGGACGGAAAACCGGATTCCCCAGCGCCGTCGCGGCGGCGAGGATTTTCCTGAAAATGCCCTAAGCCCTTGGCGCATGGCACGGAAACCCTGATGCCCGCAGCCGCCGCGCGCCGCGGAACCACCCCGCTGTGGCCTTAGGGAAACAGCTTTCAAGAAACGCCTGACGGTGCGCCCGCGAGGCCCTGAAAGCGATTGCGCCCTCACCGGGTCTCCTCTAAAAAATGCAAGTAAGTCCGTACCTTGGGGGGATTGGGTGCGAATGCCGTGGGGCCTCTGCCGTGTGATCGCGGCACTGGCGGTGGTCGTCATTGCGACCGCCGCCATGACGACCGCCATGGCGCAGCCCGTAATTCCGTCCAGCGTGCAGCCCGGGCGCGAGCAGCAGCGATTCTCCGAGCCGCCTCCTCCGCTGTCGCAACCGGGCGGCACGGCGATCTCGCTGCCCAGCACGGTTGCGCCCAAAGGCGCCGACCGCATCAAGGTGCGGGTGCACGCCGTCCACATCGTGGGGATGACGGTCTATACGCAGGAGCAGATCGCCCCGCTCTATGCGGACCTGATCGGCCGCCAGGTCACGCTGCAGGCGATCTATGATCTGGCGCAAAAGATCACGACCAAATACGGCAACGACGGCTACGTGATCTCGCGCGCGATCGTACCGCCGCAACAGCTGAATCCGGGCGGCGCCACGGTCCGCATCCAGGTGATCGAGGGCTATGTCGACAAGGTGGAATGGCCGCGCGTCCTCGACAAGTTTCGCGATTTTTTTTCCTACTACACGGCGAGGATTACGGCCGAGCGCCCCGCCAATATCCACACCATCGAGCGCTACCTGCTGTTGGCCGGCGATCTGCCGGGCCTGAAATTCAAGAACAGCCTCAAGCCGTCGGCGGCCCAGCAAGGCGCCGCGACCCTGATCGTCGAGGTGACCGAAAGGCCGTTCGACTGGGGCGCCCGGGTCGACAATCGCGGGCCGCCCGGGCAGGGCCCGCTCGAATTCCTCGCCACCGTAACCCTCAACAATCTGCTGCGCGTCCACGACGCCTTCACGTTCACCTATGCGGGGCCGTTCAAGACCCAGGAGCTCAAATACGTCTACGGGCAATACAGCCAGGTGCTCACCGCCGAAGGCCTGGTGTTCTTCGTCGATGCCAGCGAGGGCTGGGGACGTCCCGGCACGCCGGAATTGCAGCTGCTGGATTACCACACCAAGAGCACGGTCCTGGAGACCGGGCTGACCTATCCGATCATCCGCACGCGCGAGCGCAATCTTGCGGTGACCGGGCTCTGGTTCGTGTCCCACAACGAGGGGGACATCTTCAATGATCCCACCATGCCGCCCAGCACGCTCGACCGGCTGCGCGGCGGCCGCCTCAAGGCCAATGCCGACTGGGCCGATCCGTTCAACGGCATCAACCAGGTCAATGCGATCGCGAGCAAAGGTCTGCAGGGGCTCGGCAGCACCGTCAACGGCCAGCCGCTGGCCAGCCGCCTCAATGGCCGGGTCGATTTCTCCAAGCTCGAAGCGACGGTCACGCGGGTGCAGCCGTTGCCGGCCAACTTCTCGTACCTGCTCGCCGCCTATGGCCAATTGGCCGGCACGGCGCTGCTCAACCCCGAACTGTGCAGCTACGGCGGGCGGGTGTTCGGCCGCGCCTTCGATCCCTCCAACCTGGTCGCCGACGAGTGCGTCGAGGCACTGGGAGAGCTGCGTTTCGATGTCCCGGTGACGGCCCTGACACCCAAGCCGATGACCCAGACGCAGCTCTATGGCTTCGCCGATTGGGCCTCCCTGCATAATTTGGCCCCCGACGTCGGCACCCCTCGCAACATCAACGCCGCCTCGGCTGGGGGTGGGCTCCGTCTCGGCTGGCTGAACGTGCTCACTGCGGATGTGTCCGCAGCCAAGGCCGTGGAGGGGCCACGGAACGACTGGCGGTTCTTCTTCGTGCTGTCCGCCAGGAACAATTAGCGGCGGGCTCCATCGGGAAGCCGGCACGAAGGTAGCGATGAGCGGCTGTGACATTGGACTTTTCCCGGGCGCAACGCAGCACCTCCATAGCGCGTCGAAGACGCGCGTAAACGCGCTTGTGGTGGTGCGCTGCTGACCCGGGATCGTTCCAGATTCCAGCGCGTGGAACGATCCCGGATCTGCAGTGCACCGCTCCGCAAGAGCTTCGCGCTGCATTGCGTCCGGGAAAAGTGTGAACGCCGCAGCCAGGACAAAGGCCTTCTCACCGCGGCCCCGGCTGCGCGACCGGGGAGCCCCGGTCCAACCAATCCAGCATGACGGCCGCGATGGCCTCATTGTTCTTCTCGATCATCATCATGTGGCCGTTTCCGAGGATGCCGCGATCGGCGAGGTGGACGTGCTGGTTGGGCACGCCGGCCTGGGTCAGATAGGCCGCCGTGCAATCGTCATAGGCCGCGTGATAGGACGCTTGGCTGGTGACGATCAGCACCGGAATCCCGGCCAGGCCGGGTAGCTTGCGGGCCGGTTCCCGCTGGCGCCAGCAGCGCACCAGGTCGGGCCGCGCGGGTGCATCGGCGCGGATGAACTCGAGCTTCTGGTCGGGGCCAAGCGGCGGATCGTAGGTGATCGGGATGTCGCCGAGGCCGGAAATCTTCAACCGCTCGGCGTCCCTGAACCACTCGGGGGCCCCGAGATTTTCAATGTCGTGGACCGGCGGACCGCTCGGCTCGACCGCCAGGATCGCTTTGACCAGGTCGGGCCGCTGGTCGGCGACCGGCCAGCCGAAGGCGCCGGATTGCGAATGGGTGAGCAGGATCGCGGGCCCGATCTTGTCGAGCAGCGCCACGAGGGCGTCGCGGTTGAGCTGCTGCTGCCGGGGAAAGCTCGCAATCGAAGGAAACTGCGAGGCATAGAATTGATCGAAATTGGGGTCGCCCGGACGGCCGTCGCCGGGGAACTGATTGTGCAGATGCGCCTGCGGCCACATCGGGGTCTGCTCGGGCGCCACGAAGCGCTGCTCGACGAAGGCGAGCCGCGAGGGCGGCAACGGCCCATAGACCTGGCTCCAATAGGCCGAGCGCCCGCGCGCGACCTGATCGACCACATAGACGGCGTAGCCGCGGCGCACGAAAGATTGCGCCCAGCCTTCGCGGCCGTCCGGCGTGCCGGTGAAATTCGTGCCGGTCTGATTGCCGCCGTGAACCATCACCACCGGATAAGGATGCGTCAGTCCCTGCGGGATCATGTATTCGACATACATCTGCCCGACCATCGGGCTGCCCTCGACCGCCGGATCGATCTTGCCGCCGACGAAGAAATAGCTCGACTGGGCCAGCACCAGCGGACCCTGTTGCTGCGCGCGGGCGAGCGGCGCGGCGAGGAGGAGAGCACAGCCAAGAGCGAGGGCGCGCAGGATGGGTTGAACCCTGGCGAAACCCATCCTGGGCCTTTGCTGGGCGTGCCTTGGTTTCGCACCTGGCTGCATCATCCTCGACATTGCTTCCTCCATTTTTTTTCTTCGATCTGCTTCGATGCTCGAAGACGGGTTTCGCATAGCCCCGCAAAGACGGGCGTAAACTCCCTGATGATGCGCTACCCATCCTACGAAAAAATCACCGATCCCCGGCCAGGAACTTTTCCAGCGTCATTGGATCGCTTTCGCGGGCCGGCTCGCGCGGCTCGACGCCGAGGAAGCGCGATGCCTCCTGGTACCATTGCCGGCGCGGCGGCAATCCCCAGGAGCGCTGCCGCAGCGACGAGGCGTTCCAGCGCACCGGCTCGTTCTCGATATCCATGACCTGGTAATGGGTGTTGAACACTTCCAGCCGATGTCCGTCGGGATCGCGAAAATAGGCAAACAGCGCATGCCCGGGCCCGTGCCGGCCGGGGCCGTATTCGAGATTGGCGCCGAAGCCGCAGCTGCCCGCCATGTCGCAGGCGCGGATGATGTGCTGGGCGTCCGGCACGCTGAAGGCTGCGTGATGCAGCCGCGGCCCGACGCCGCTGGCGAACACGATATCGTGCGGATTGCCCTTGCGCTGCAGGAACACGAACATGAGCTCGTCGGTCCCGTCGGGGGCGATGAATTCCGAGAGACGAAATCCGAGCGCGCAATAGAATTCGCAGGCGCCCTGCACGTCGGGCGCGAGCACCTGGAAATGGTCGATCCGCTGCGGGCAGGCGCCCTTGTGCTCGCGGAATTGCACCACCAGGCGCGGCTTCACCGCCATGCTGGCGCAGAATTCGAGCGGGGTTCCGACCGCATCGCGCACATGCAGCGTGCGGCCCTGGTGCGGAGCTTCGACAAACGCCGCCGGCAATTGCGCGCGCTCGAAATAATGCCTGGCCTGGTCGAGATCGTCCTCGCTGTAGACCCGCAAGCCGAGACGCTCGCAGGCCGGCGCGGCAGCGCTGCGCTTGAGCACGAGGCTATGATGACAGGCCTCCTCGATGCCGCGCAGATAGAGCGCCGCGCCGTCCTCATCGCTGATCACGAAGCCCAAGGCGTCGCAATAGAAGGCGCGGGCGGCGCCCAAATCCTTGACGGTCAGGATGACATGGCTCGCCCGCGTGATGTTGAACGACGCCGGATAGACGGAGCGGGGAATGGTCATGGACCTCATCCTGTAGCCCGGATGGAGCGCTTGCGTAATCCGGGACCGCTGTCCCGCATTGCGCTCCGCTCCATGCGGGCTACGAAAATGCGGGCTACGAAACTGGGAAGCCGCCTTCAATTCTCCAGCAGCGCCTTGGCGCGCGCCACCACCGCGGCCGGCGTGTTGGCGATGAAGTCGGCGACCCGCTGAGCCTCCTCGCCGGATGAGGGGTTGATGTCCATGCCGGCCTTCTCGGCTTCGGCGCGGAACAGCGGGTCCTGCATGGTGGCGTCGAAAGCCCGCCGCAGCGCCTCGACCCGCTCCGGCGGCGTGTCGGGCGTGGTCACGATGGCGCGGGTGATCTCGGTGTCGGCCGAAACGAAGGCCAGCACCTTGCGGTCGTCCTCGTTCCTGGCGAGCTCGGTCATCAGCGGGATGTCGGCGAGCTCCGGGTTCCGCTTGAGAGCGATCTGGACCAGGATGTAGATCTTCTTCTGCGCGATCCAGTCCGGATGGGTCGCCTTCCAGGAGGCCCAGGAATTCGAGCCGCGGCCGCCGACCTCACCGCGCTCCATGGCGAGATTGACGTCGTTGCCGCCCGGATAGCCGGTGACGATCTTGAACCTGGTCCCGGCAAGCGCGTTCATGATCCTGGGGTAATAGACCGAGGTGGTGTTGGTGCCGGGCGCGCCGACCACCAATTCGCGCTGCATCACGTCCTGGATGGTCTTGATGCCGGTCGTGTACCAGGAGTTCACCACATTGGGGCTGTTGGTCGTGTTGCCGATCCAGAACAATTTGCGGGTATCGTATTCCACATTGGGGCCGCCCATCGCCTGATAGGCCGACATGGCCTGCATGATGGCATGCAGCACGGTGCCGTCGCGCGGCGCCTGGACGGCCAGATAATTGGCGGCCTGCAGCCCGACCGCGCCCGGCATGTTGCGTGGAATGATGGCCGGCTCGCCCGGGATGTGACGGCCCATGTGGCGTGCCACCAGCCGCGCCCGGATATCGTAATCCCCGCCCGGCGAGGTGGCGATCACCATGCTCAGGCTCTTGCCGCGATAGAAGTCCGCCACCGCATCGGCGGCGGCCGGCGCGGCGATGAAGAGCGATGATGCCGTGAGGAAACATGCAAGCAGCACGGCTTTCCTCGCCCCGCTTGCGGGGAGAGGGCGACACGGCAATGAGGAAAACCAAAACTCGGCCTGGTGAGGGGGCGCTTCCACGAGCTCAGACTCGCGGAAGCGCCCCCTCATCCCGACCTTCTCCATAGCCCGTCGCAGACGGGCGTAAACGCCCTGATAGCGCGCGGGGAGAAGGAGTGAGAGGCTCTGCGTCCCTGACGCAGTCGCGCGGCCATGCGACCGACTGTTGAAGACGTGTACGCGCCTCACGGTATCTTCTTCACCGGCTTGGGGTCGAGGTTGAAGAGCCTGGCCGCGTTGCCGCCCAGGATGTTGCGCTTGGCCGGCTCGGCCAGGAACGGCAGATCGTAGATGGTGCTCGGCAGGTCGAAGTCCCAGTGCGGATAATCGGACGACCAGACCAATTGCGTCTCCGCCTTGATCATCTTGAACGTCGCCTCCAGGATCGAGAGATCCTGCGGCACCTCCATGGGCTGCGAGGAGTAGTACATTTCCTGCATGTATTCGCTCGGGCGGCGCTTGAGCGAGGGGCAGTCCGACGTGCGCATCATGTAG
>DASXXS010000030.1:0-41674 GCA_036502925.1 Xanthobacteraceae bacterium | reverse complement strand
CGCCAAACAAGCAGACATATGGTTCGATCACTATCGCTTCCGCAACGGTGAGACACTGGACCACCTTCGCCTCCATTACGCGACACTTGGATCGCCGCATAGAAATGCGGCAGGTGAGATCGACAATGCTGTGATGGTGCTTCACTGGACCGGCTCCAGCGGAAGCTCATTGTTGACCCCCGAGTATATTAAAGCTCTCTTCGAGCCCGGGCGGCCTCTCGACTCACGGCGTTACTATTTAATCTTCCCAGACATTCTTGGTCATGGAAACTCCAGCAAGCCGAGCGACGGCATGCGGGCGAAGTTCCCCCATTACGGTTACAATGATCTCGTAGATCTGGAGCATAGGCTCGTTGTCGAGACGCTGGGGATCAAGCGATTGCATGCCATCCTCGGCATGTCCATGGGTGGGATGCACGCCTGGCAATGGGCGGAAGCGTATCCCGACGCGGTTGAGGGGGTCATGCCGGTCGTGTCCCTGCCAATAAAGGTTTCGGGTCGCAACTTGCTCTGGCGACACATTGTTATTGACGACATCCGCAGCGATCCTGACTGGCAAGGCGGCAATTACAGCAAGACGCCCCGCGGCCTCATTCAAGGCTATCAACTGCTGCGTATGATGATCGATGGAGTACCCCATCTTCAGGCAGTTATTCCTGACGCGAAGGCTGCCGACGACTTTATCGCTTCAGCAGCTGAACAGATCGCCTCTGCGGACGCCAACGACCTCCTCTATTCGATCGAAGGCTCTCGCGATTACGATCCGGAGCCAGATCTCGCTAAGATCAAGGCAAGGCTGTTCGCCCTGAATTTTAATGACGACGAGTTCAATCCAGACGTCTTACAAGTCTTGCAGCGTCTGATGCCTCGCGTGCCCCATGGCCGCTACGTCGTTCAAACGGGCGCACCAGATTCTTATGGGCACCTGACCATGGCGCATCCGGCGCTTTGGGCCGACCACGTCCGAGAATTCATGAAAGCAATGGGCGAGCCCCCGCCCATTCAGGCTTCCGACTAGCGGTCGCGTAGCCGAGCACCGGTCGAATCAACATGAGGACAAAACAAATGGACAGCAGTAGGGCGACGCCGCCCATCAGGTCAAGCAGAACGATGCCACCCATCGATGGCGGCTCTTGCACGAGAACGCGTGTGTTTATCGTGGCACTTAATGCTTGTGCGTCTTGAGGGCAATGGAGTGCAGAATGCAGGCCGTATATATCGTGTTTACACGAGAGGCCGTCGCTCCGTCTCGAATTCATATGCGGTCAGGAGCAGATTCGGATCGGTAAGCCGATTTGGATCGATCGCCGTGACTGTTCATCGTCTGCATGCAGTCGCTGTCGGCCAGATGGGCGTGTTGAGGGTGTGGGGACGCCCGTTGGAATACTGGCGGAGTTTGAGATCCGCGATATTCGATCACTTCCGTCCCGAACGGCGCTATATGCGCGGGCGTGCAAAGGGCGGAGAAACGTCGGGCTTAGTGCTTGAACGGAGACAAGCCTATGACCCATGACCCCCTACTCACTAAGGCAGCCGCGATGGCGCGGATGGGGCATGGGGTCCAACATCCGGTTCCGGTCCGGATTTCTTACTGGCCCGCGGGCCGGTTCGAGACCATCGAGGCCGTTAACTACGCGGCCGCGCAGGAGCTGGTCGAGAAGATCAATGCCGAAAAAGGCGCCGGATGGCACGCTTACATCCTGGACAAGTGCGCCTGGAGGGAAGGCCTCTGATGCTGGCCTGAGCGTGCGCGCAAATGGGCCGTAACAGCTTGGCGGCGATGACCTGGTAACCGTGACCGCTTCCGTGCCGTCGGATGAAATCGCGATGACCACGGCGCATGTGGCCGCGTGGGCATTGTTAGTTGCCTTCAGCTGATGATCTCACGCTCGCCGGCCTACGCGGTTTGTAGAAGTGGAGGCGAGCGACGCTTGGTTCATCGGCCTCATTGAATCATTGATTGTCGGCGTCTGGGTCGACAACGACGATGACCACAGCTCGATGGATCGCGTGGTCGGCGGCTCGCTGCTCGCGACCATCCGGAAGCATCTCATGACGGCGGCCACGACCGTGGCGGCCCGTGGCGCGTGAATGCGCCTCCATCTGCATGAACGATGCCGGGCAGCGCGGCCCGGCCTCCGCTCAGTGGTTGGCATGAAACAGAGGTAGCCAGATCAGGACTCGCAGCGCGAGCAGCGCGTCAAACGTCCCAAGCACGAGCACGCCGGATACATCCGCTTCGCGGCGGCAAAGGCAGCGTGCGTCCCCCGTCGGAGAGCGGCCGGCACATCCCGCTGCCGGGGCGATGCGGCAGGAAATGCCGAGAGGGTTGGCAGGCGCCAATGTCGCGCAGATCGTGATCTCCGGAACGATGCGGCACGCCCCTTCCGGCGTCGTGTCGATGTCGGCCTTCGGCAGCACGCACTCCGACAGCGAGATCGCCGCGCGGCCCGCCGGGAGAACATTTTTTGTCCCGGCAGCCGGTTTTGTTTTCGGGCGGAGCAAAATCGGAGCAAAAAGGGGTAGAGCAAAAAGCTAAGTGCTTGATTTTGTGGGGTCCCGACAGGACTCGAACCTGTGAGCTTCGGTTTAGGAAACCGCTGCTCTATCCGGCTGAGCTACGGGACCCGCAGTTGATATTCCAAAGATTTACGGCCGCCGGCTACTGGTCGGCCGACACCCCGCCCCCGGCGAGCAAGCCGCTGCGGGCGATAAATAGCACAAGGGAGATCACCGCGTATACTTGTCTGCCGTCGTCGTCATCCTGCTGCGATGTCGGGGCCTCACCTTCGCGATCAAGACGATGTCACAAATGCGACGATGTCGCTTGCCAAGCCGTCATGAGCACCCTCGTAAGGATGGAAATAAGCCGCTCCGGCAGGACTTGCGCTGGCGCAGATGAAAAGAGCGCGGCGACGGGCTGTAAGGGCATGAGTGGGGCACGCGGTGGCAGATGATGGTTTTCGACACATAGGAGCAGATGAGCACATCGCAATTGGCGGCCGCGTCGAGGTACTCAATTCCATGCGCCCCGGCACTGGCGGTTGTCAGCACCGAGACCGGCAGTCCGTTATCGAGAGGCCGCTCACGACCGAACGAATGCTGGAAGCTCGCAACGAAGAAAGCTGCCGCTAGGGCCAGAATGTCGGATTTTTGCCCGCGATTCGGCACGATTGCATCTCCTGTCGCTCCCTCGGGTTCTCGTTGGAGCTTACGGCTCTGCGGGCCCGCCAGCGAAAATACTGATTGTGAGGATCGGTTACCGAGCCGCGCGACGCAAGCCGCTGCCGGGCTCGCGGGAGGTCCGATCCGCCCGATGGGACACGCTTCCGCGAGCCTGAGCTTGTGGGAGCGCCCCGCCGGGCCGAAATCTGGTTTTCCTCAGTGCTGCGTGGCCCCCTCCCGGCAATCCCCGGGTCAAATCCGGGGAGCGCGAAGGAAGCCGCACTGCTCGGCAATCGCAGCAAGTGTCAGAGACAGCGCGCTAGATCGTGGCCGGGATTCGCCCGTCGAACAGCCCGAGACACTTCTGGGAGTCCGCCGGCATATCGCTGACATGCAGCAGGCGGCCCATGTAAGTGGTCCACGGTTTTTCGGCGATTGGTTGAACGGAAACGAAGTTCCAGAACTGCCGCTCGCTCATCTCGATCTCGGTCACTCCATTGTGGAGCACCCAGTCCTGCAGCGGCGCGAGGCGAGACTGGTCGCGCACCGCGAACATGGTGATGGGTATGGTTTTTCTCATCGGTGGTTCCCCTTGAGGCGAATGCTGCCGATGAAATCCTTGCAAGAAATTCGTCCCGGCCGCGATCACAGGAATGAGGTTGCCACGGCGTGCTGCCGCGCTACGCACGGCTATACGCCGGCATTGGTTTACGAACCGTGCCGCCGGTGCCGCCAATGCGAGGGATCGCAGGAGGATACACGCAATAGATCGCGCGGCGGCGGATCGCGCTCCCGGACCCGCCGGGCATTCAATCGTCCTTGCCGCCGGCGATCTCCTGAACCAGGCCGACGATGCGACGCCGAAGATTGGCGTCCTTGATCTGCATGAACGCCTTGGTCAGCGCGAGGCCGTCCGAGGTGGCGAGGAAGTCGCTCACATAGGTCGGCAGCGGCGGCCCGTCTGTTTCACCTTGCGCACCGGGGCGCGCACCCGGCTCGCGCGGCGAGCCTTCGAAAAAGAACGAGATCGGGACCTGCAGAATGCGAGAGATTTGATGCAGCCGGCCGGCGCCGATCCGGTTGGTCCCCTTCTCGTATTTCTGCACCTGCTGGAACGTCAGCCCGATGTCGTTGCCGAGCTCGGTCTGGCTCATGGCCAGCATCATGCGGCGCATGCGGACCCGGCTGCCCACATGCTTGTCGGTCGAGTTGGGTGACTTTTTAGGCATGATGGATCGTCTACAACGCGCGGTGGCATGTGTCCACTGCGGCCTGCGTCGCCACGGACGAGCGCGATTGCCATGAACGCCGCGCCGGCGTTGCGGCCGCGCGACCGGGATTTCGGCTGGCTTTCGGGTTATACTTGATTCCAGTGCCGCGACAGACGGCGCCTATCGGGACGGGACCTATCGGGAGTACCACATGATCGCACGTCGCACCTTGCTGACGGGCGCCGCCATGGCGGCGGCGGCGGCCGGCACGACTGCCTTCTCGATTCGGCCGGGGGCCGCGCAGCCGGTGCCGTATTCGTCCGGAACCGAGCCGCCGAAGCTCAAAGCTCCTCCCAATACCTGCGACTGCCACATGCATATCTACAACAGCCGCTTCCCGGCGGCGCCGGATGCGGCCCTGCGGCCGGGCGATGCCCACGCGGAGGACTATCGGCTGTTCCAGAAGCGGATCGGCACGACCCGCAACGTGATCGTGACGCCCTCGACCTATGGCACCGACAACAGCTGCACGCTCGACGCCCTCGCCACGCTCGGCGCGACGGCGCGCGCCATCGCGGTGGTCGACACCGGCGTGACCGACGCCGAGCTCAAGCGGCTCAACGGGCTCGGGGTGCGCGGCATGCGCTTCATGCTCAATCCGACGAGCCCCACCACGGTCGCCATGCTCGAGCCGCTGGCGAAGCGCGTGGCCGATCTTGGCTGGCACGTGCAGATCAGCACCACCGCCAAGCAGATCATCGCGATCGAGGACTTGCTGATGCGGTTGCCGGTGCCGATCATGTTCGATCATTTTGCCCATCCCGGACAGCCGGCCGGCATCCATGATCCGGTGTTCGGCACGGCCCGCCGGCTGATCGACAAGGGCCGCACCTGGGTGAAGCTCTCGGCCCCCTATATCGATTCCAAGATCGGCGCGCCGACCTATGCGGACGTCACGCCGGTCGCGCAGGCCTATGTGAAAGCGGCGCCCGAGCGCATGGTGTGGGCGAGCGACTGGCCGCATCCCTCCCAGGGCGACAAGCACCCCGACGACGCGATCCTGTTCGATCTCCTGACCCAATGGATTCCGGACGCGGCGACGCGCGAGCGCATCCTGGTGCAGAATCCGGAGGCCTTCTATGGCTTCGGGAAGCCGGTCTGAGCCGGCGCGGCCGCGCCGGGGAAACACCCCGCCGCCGGGCCGCCCGTCCAGCCGATGCCGCCGGCCGCAGCCAATTTCCGGGAAAGCTCAGCCAAGTGCGGATGTTCAAGCCAACAGGGAGCATCACATGATCGCGCGTCGTACCTTCATCAAGGGCGCCTCGGCTTTGGCCGCAACCGCGTCGGGACTTTCGCCGGGCCGCGCCCAGCCGGCGCCCAACTCGTCGGGCGACGCGCCCGCCAAGCTCAAGGCGCCCGCCGGCGCCTGCGACTGCCACCACCACATCTACGACCCGGCGCGCTTCCCGCCCTCGCGGCCGCAAGTGCAGCAGGTCCCCAATGCGCGGGTGGAGGATTACCGGCTGCTGCAGCGGCGGATCGGAACCAGCCGCAATATCGTGGTGACGCCGGCGCCCTATCCGGCGCCGGTGAGCGACAACCTCGCGACGCTGGATGCCATCAAGCAGCTGGGTCCCAATGCACGCGGCGTTGCCATCATCTATCCGGATATCACGGACGCCGAATTGAAGACCCTGGATGCCGGCGGAATTCGCGGCATCCGCTTCTCGCTCACCAGCGGTCGGCCGGGGGCGGCCAGCACCGCCACCCCCGAGGTGATCGAAGCCCTGTCGAAACGGGTGAACGCGCTGGGCTGGCACGTGCAATTCAACACCACCGCCGAGCAGATCGTGGCGGCGCAGGATTTGCTCAATCGGATGGCCTCGCCGATCGTGCTCGATCACATGGGACACATTCCGCAGCCGGCCGGGCTCGATCATCCGGCCGTCGCGATCATTCGCCGGCTTCTCGACAGCGGCCGCACCTGGGTCAAGCTGTCGGTGACCTATGACAGCAGCAAGGACGGCCCGCCCGGCTACGCAGATGTCGGCCGGGTGGCGCAGGCCTACGTCAAGGCCGCCCCGGAGCGGCTGGTCTGGGGCAGCAATTGGCCGCATCCGAGCGAACCCGACAAACCCGACGATGCGGTGCTGTTCGACCTCATGGCGCAATGGGCACCGGAGGAGGCGACGCGCAACCGCATCCTGGTGCAGAATCCGCAGGCGCTGTACGGCTTCGGCAAAACGGCTTGAGCTTCGCGCTCGCGTCCGTTTCTTGTCATGGCCGGACGCTGTCGAAGCAATTTCATTCCGCCGATACCGCGCCGCCGCAGTACCGCCCTATTCCGGCCGTTCGTTACGCGCGGGGGCGACCGGTCGGCTTGGCACGGCAGCATTGAGCCTGAGGGAGGGCGCCGGCCGCCTGCACCGCCGAGCTTTGTCACGAGACCGTGTGGCCTCGCCCAAAGGCTTGGCCTCGGGGGCGAAGAAGATTATGCCGTTCGTGAGCGCGGAGAACGGGGGCCGCGCTGCTGGGGCAAAGTGGGGGATGCGTGGTCGCCGGCGGCGCGGCTTCGGTCGCGAAAGCGGGCATGATCTAGCAGGGGCATGATCTCCATGAATTTCGGGCGGCGCTGGTCTCAGGCGCTTACCGTCACCGCCGGCCTGGCGGCGGCCGCGCTCGTCCTTGCCGGCTGCGCCAGCTCGGGCGTGATCGACAGGCAGGCGTCGCTGGCCGAATCGCCGAAGCCGGCCACGGTGGCGGAGGTCGATCCGGCGGCGCGGCGCGAGCACGAGCGGATTCTCGCCGCCTATAACGGCGCCTACGAAGATCCCCGCATCGAAGCCATGGTCAGCCAAACGGTCGAAAAGCTGGTGGCGGCATCCGAGCGGCCGGACCTGCATTATCGCGTCACCCTGCTGAACTCGCCGGTGGTCAATGCTTTCGCGCTGCCCTCGGGCCAGCTCTATGTGACCCGCGGGCTGATCGCGCTCTCCAACGACAGTTCCGAGCTTGCCTCCGTGATGTCGCATGAGATGGCCCACGTGATCGCCCATCACGCGGAAATGCGCGAGGACCGCGTGCGCCAGGTCGCGCTGGTGAGCCGCATGGTCAACGGCGTGCTGAGCGATCCGGAAGTGGGCGCGCTGGCGCTGGCAAAATCGAAGATCGCGCTGGCGAGCTTCTCGCGCGCCCAGGAATTCGAGGCTGACGGGATCGGGGTCGGCATCGCGGCGCGCGCCGGCTTCGATGCCTATGGGGCGTCGCGCTTTCTCACCTCGCTCGGCCGCGATTCGGAGCTGCGGCAATCGGGGCAAACCAACATCGATCCGCGCGCGCCCGACTTCTTGTCATCGCATCCGGCCACGCCCGAGCGGGTCAAGAACGCGCAGGCGAGCGCCCGCCAGTTCGGAGCCCCGGGCACCGCCGCGCGCGACCGGAACGCCTACCTGGCCGCCGTCGACGGCATGGTCTACGGCGACGATCCGAGCGAAGGCTTGGTGCGCGGCCGCCACTTTCTGCATCCCAGGCTCGGCTTCACCTTCGTGGCACCCGAGGGCTTTGCGCTCGACAACACCGCGCAAGCCATCCTGGGCGTCAAGGAGGGCGGCGGCCAGGCGCTGCGGCTCGATGTGGTGCGCGTGCCGACCGAGCAGTCGCTCACCGATTATCTCAGCTCCGGCTGGATCGAGAACGTCGACGGGAAAAGCATCGAGAGCACCACCATCGGCGGCTTCCCGGCCGCCACCGCCGGCGCCAAGGGCGACCAGTGGTCGTTTCGCCTGTTCGCGGTGCGATTCGGCAGCGATGTGTACCGCTTCATCTTCGCGACCAAGCACATGACCCCGGAGATCGATCGCTCGTTTCGCGAATCGGTCGCCACCTTCCGCCGCATGAGCATCGCCGAGAGCAAGGCGGCGCGGCCGCTGCGCCTGCGGGTCGTCACCGTCGGCAGCGGCGACACGGTCGAGCAGCTGGCCAACCGGATGGCCGTCGCCGACCGCAAGCTCGAGCGCTTCCGCATCCTCAACGGCCTGGAAGCCGGCGACCATCTCAACCCCGGCGATTTAGTGAAGATCGTGGTGGAGTAGCGCTGCGAAGGCGCGTGCGATTAGCACAGCCTCCCTCGCCTCGCTTGCGGGGAGAGGGCGACACGGCAATGAAGAAAACCAGAACTCGGCTCGGTGAGGGGGCGTTTCCGCAGGCTCAGACTCGCGGAAGCGCCCCCTCATCCCGACCTTCTCCATAGCCCGTCGCAGACGGGCGTAAACGCCCTGATGGCGCGCGGGGAGAAGGAGTGAGAGGCTGTGCGCCCCTGACGGTGGCCGCAGGCGATTCTTTCACAGGCGCGAAGGCACCACCTACTCCCCCGTGGAGGCGCGTTGCGCCTCATCGACGACGCTCTTGGGCGTCGCCATGGCGGCCGCCACCCGTGCGGCGATCTCATCGCCGCTCTGCGGCATGACCTCAAAGCCCATGGCGGCGGCCTCCTGCAGGAAGGCTGTATCCTTCACGACGGCATCGAAGGCGCCGCGCAGCTGGGCGACGCGTTGCGCCGGCACGCCGGGCGGCGCCATGAGCGGCCGGCCGAGTTCCATGCTCGAGGAGAAGAAGGCCAGGACCTGGCGCTGCTGCTCGGTCTTGGCGAATTCGAATATGGTCGGCGCCTCGAGCCCCGCGACCCGCTCATGCTCCATGTTGAACATGACGCGCATCTGGCCGGATTCGATCCATTGCCGGCGCGCCCCTTCGGGCGCCCCCAGCGTCTGCACGATGCCATCGACCTCGCGGCGCGCCATCGCCAGGATGACGTCGCCCGGGGAATGGTAGCCCTGGATGATCTTGAGCCGCATGTGGAGAAGATTTTTCAACAGGATCGGAGCGGCGCTGACGCCCTGGGCGCCGCCGGGCGTTCCCACGATCAGCTCGCGTGCGTAGAGGTCCGGCACCTTGTCGAAACCGGATGCGGCATTGACGAACAGGACGCGATGATTGAGCTCGGGGCTGCCGATCCAGTTGAACTTGCCGGGATCGAACCGGACGTTGGGCAATCGCATGATGGCGGCTTCGGTCATGTTGCGGGACACCATGCCGATCGCCGTGCCGTCCCGCGGCGCCAGATTGAACAGATAGTTGGTCGCCAGGATATGGCCGGCGCCCGGCATGTTCTCGACGATGAAGGCGGGATTGCCGGGCAGGAAGCGGGTCAGGTGCCGAGCAATGAGACGCGCCCAGGTGTCATAGTCCTGCCCGGCCGCGGTCCCGACGATCAGGCGGATCTGCTTGCCTTTGTAGAATTCCTCGGCGGTCTGCGCCTGCGCGGGGGCGCGCCAAGCCAGGCTCGACAGCACCAACAGCATCGCGCCAAGGGCCGCCACCTTGTTCATCGGATCTGCTCCGGCACTGGCCTAAAGCTCTCGTTCCGGGACTTGTATCAGGACTTGTTACAAGACCTATTTGCTGCGAGCATCGATTGCGCAAACGATAGCGCCGCCGCTGGCGGCGCGCCAGGGCGGCTTGCGCCGGCGCCGTTGCGGCGGGTCCCGGATGGATCGCATGAATGGGGCGCGCCCGCACCCGAGGAGGAACCATGGCCAAGATTCGTCACATCGTGTTCCACACCACCGACGTCGAAAGGCTGGCAAGGTTCTATGTCGACGTGATGGGATTGACGATCGTGCACCGCGCCAGGAACGGCGGCATCTCGCTCACCGACGGCTACATGAATCTGTCGATCCACACCAACAAGATGGACGGCAAGCCGTCCGGCTTCAATCATTTCGGCTTTCAGGTCGACGACAATGAGGAGATCGTCGCGCGCTGCCTCGAGCTGGGATACTGCGCGCCGCTGCGGCGTCCGGGCGACCGCCACTATGCGGAATACCGGGCGATCGATCCGGACGGCAACAATTTCGACATTTCGGAAAACGGCTATGAGGAGATCCGCCCCGACGCCGCCAAGGCCGAAGCGCAGCAGTGAGGCGACACATCTGAGGAGGCCATGGACATGATGAAGCTCCGCATGAAGCTCGGCCTGGCGGCGCTGGCCGCCGCGCTCGTCGCAGCGGTTGCCGTGCCGGCAGCACCGGCGCTGGCGCAGGCGCAATCGCCCGCGCGGGCCTGGCCGCAGCGGCCGGTGAAGTTCATCGTGCCGCTTGGCCCGGGTTCCGGCGCGGATATCGGCGCGCGACTGCTGGCCGATCGGTTGCCGGCGCGCTGGGGCAAGCCGGTGGTGATCGAGAACCGCCCCGGGGCCGACGGGCTGGTGGCGATCCAGGCCTTCGTCGGCGCGGCCGACGACCACACATTGCTCTACACGCCGAGCGGCTCCTTCACGGTGCATCCGCTACAATATGAAAAGCTCCCCTATGCGCCGGAAGATCTGGTGCCGATCGCGCGCGTGTCCAACACGATCATTGCCATGGGGGTGCCGGCGTCGCTCAAGATCGGCTCGCTGGCGGAATTCGTGAAATATGCGCGCGCCGAATCCGGCAAGCTCAATGCCGCCGTCGTTTCCGGCATCACCGAATTCACCTTCGACTATTTCGTGAAGACCGCCGGCCTCAGCATCGCCAAGGTCCCGTATCGCGACATCGTGCAGGCCGCGACCGATCTGTCGGAGGGCCGCCTGCAGGTGATGATGTCGTCCTACGCCATCCTGCAGCCGCACGTGCAAGCCGGTCGCGTCAAGGTGCTGGCGGTCAACGGCCACGAGCGCACCGCGATCCTGCCCGGCATCCCGACCGCCAACGAGAGCGGCTTTCCGGCGCTCGAAGTCGAGGGCCTGGTCGGGCTGCTGGGGCCGCGCGGCATGTCGACCGAGCTACGCCAGAAGATCGGCACCGATGTGGCCGCCGTCGCGAGCGATCCCATGATCGCGGAACGGCTGGCCGGCACCGCCCAGGTCCCCAATCCGGGCGGCCCGGCCGAATTCGCCGCCGCCATCGATCGTCAGCGCGCCCAGATCGCCATCATTGCGCAAGCGCTCGGCCCTATTCCCAAGCAGTAATGGCTTGCGGGCGCCCGATCAGCCGGGCGCTGCGGCTTGCGACGCGCAAACGATCAGAACTGCGATGCCAGGTTTTCGAGCCCCATCAGCCGCACCATGGTCCGCACTTCCTCCTTCTGGTCATCGCTGAGACTCATGATCAACGGGAAGGCGGCGGATTTCAATCGCTGCACTGGCGCGCTGTTGGGATCGATGACGCCATGGGGGTTGGAAGCCGCGGCGGAGGCCACTTTCCGGCCGCCCGCATCGGCGTGGTTCTGATGCCACGATATATCGCGTAGCGCGGCTTCGACCGGCGGCCAAAGCTGATCCTGATAGGACGTGAGCTTCAGCCGCTCCCTGATGCTGGCGATCTGGGCATTGTTGAGCACCGCATTACTTGCACTTGCGGGGCGGGGCGGTTGGGCCGCCCGCTTGGCCGCGGCCGGAGCGGCACTCGGGTTTTCAGGTCGCGCCGCCGGCATGGCCGGCTCGGCCGGTTGGTCCGCATCGGGGGCCGCATAGGCCAGGGCTTCCGCCGGCATCTCGATGCCGGCCGTGGCCAATTGCGGTGGCAGCGCCGGACGGGCGGACGACGAACGCGGGAGAGGCGCACTGGGCGCAGGCGAATGGGCAGGAGACGAATGGTCGGCGGACGAATGGGGCGCGGCCGTATAGGTCGGCAACGGGTTGAACATCAGGCTGGACACGTCCGCCTCCCCGGCACTCGCCAAGACGTAGCGGGCGGGAGTGGGCGAGGCATCGATCCCGGCGGGTGCCGGCGACAGAGCGATGGAGCCCGAAGCCATCCGGGCCGAATCATCCGGGAACCGCAAGGCCACGATTTCGGCAGGGGAAAGTTCCGGGGTCAGGGCCGGATCCGAGCTAAAGCCCGCCAACAGACCGGAGACCCCACCTACGCTGAAAACAGCGATACACGCCAATGCGCGCCTGCTCGCGCGCTGAGACCGCCACCCCATTCCGGAAACCCCCGACGATTTAACTGCGCATAAATGGATCATCGCAAACGAGTTAAATTGTGACCCAAACACCGTTAATTATGACCTAACCATTATGATGTTGAGGCACTTCCGGGGCATCGGGAACCGGGCACGCGGGTCAACCGCGGGCACCGGACACCATTCACGCACGAAACCACATGCAAAAAAGCCCGGCCGATCGGCCGGGCTTCTTGTCGAGGTATGATGGTAGCCGGGAAGCTTGATCGCGCAAGGTGCCGCTCAGGCCGCCTCGTCCTCGACCACCGCCTCGTCCTCAGGCTTGGCGGGGCCGCGCCGCGGGCCCTTGGCGAGCGCCGCTTCGATCTCCTTGACGGCTTCGGTCTCGGTAATGCGCTGCACCGCGGCGATCTCGCGCGACAGGCGATCGAGCGCGGCCTCGTAGAGCTGGCGCTCGCTGTAGGACTGCTCGGGCTGCGATTCCGAGCGATACAGGTCGCGCACCACCTCGGCGATTGCCACGATGTCGCCGGAATTGATCTTGGCTTCGTATTCCTGCGCCCGGCGCGACCACATGGTGCGCTTGACGCGCGCGCGGCCCTTGAGCGTTTCGAGGGCGCGCTTGACGATCGGCGGCTCCGCGAGCTTGCGCATGCCGACCGAAACGATCTTCGCGGTCGGCACCCGCAGCGTCATCTTGTCCTTGACGAAATTGATGACGAACAGCTCGAGCTTGGCGCCCGCGACCTCCTGCTCCTCGATGGCCACGATCTGGCCGACCCCATGGGCCGGATAGACGATGAACTCGCTGGTCTTGAAGCCTTGACGTTGGGTCGTCTTCTTGTTGGTCATACCTGGAGTTGCTCCTTCACCGTCCGGCTTGGCTCTAGCGAACGATTTGGCCACTGGGGTTCCACGCGGCACATTGCTGCGCGGCGGGTGTGATGTCCTCCGGCGAGGGCCGGCCTTCTTGGTCCGCCGAGTCGCCGCGGCGGGACCCTTCCTGGTCCCAGAAATCCTCTTTGTCCCAGGAATCTTCTTAGTCCTATGACGAGTTCTTCCTGCCACGATACGCGCGTGGATCTCACGCCCCTGTTATGACGGTTCCTCGGAAACCCCCGAAAAAATATGCTCCCCACGGGGAGCCGTTTAGATCTGGGGGTCAGTGCTCATTTTTTACATATATAGCACATTTCTCGCGAAAATCAAAGCTTTACGGCAGAGCAAAAGCGAATTTCTGGCATGCAACGGCCGCCAAATTCCAATCCCTGGTTAATAGTCCGGGGGGCCGATAACTGAAACTTTGAACGGGGCCTGCGCCATGCAATCCGAATGGCTCATCCGCCTAGGTCAACCGGTCTATCCATGCCGACAGTTGGCTCTAGTCGCCGGTACCGGGATCGGGCGAAAAATGCTGCTCGAGCTTCGCGGGCACGTCTTCCCAGGCCTTGGCGTCGGCCGGGGGGTCTTTCTTGACCGTGATATTGGGCCAAGTCTTTGCGAATTCCGCGTTGAGGCTCAGATACTTCTCAAGCCCGGGCTCGGTATCCGGCTTGATCGCATCGACCGGACATTCGGGCTCGCAAACGCCGCAGTCGATGCACTCGTCAGGATGAATGACGAGCATGTTGGCGCCCTCGTAGAAGCAGTCCACCGGGCACACTTCCACGCAATCCATGTACTTGCATTTAATGCAACTTTCGACGACGACGTAAGTCATTACTCCCTCTCCGGATGGGCCGCTGAGTAGCCCAAGGCAACCGCCCAGACAAGGGACGCGGCGCACTTGAGCGGTTTCACATTTGCCGGGAGCGGACACCGCTCAAGCATTTTTGCATTGCCGCATTTTCGGACGGAAAATCGGATTCCGCTTTCCCTGGAAATGCTCTGTCGGCGAGATCCGGATCAAAATTCGTCCTCGCCCCGCATATGCGCGATCGCCCGCCGCTCGCGCTTGCTTGGCCTGCCGGTACCGGGTTGCCGCAGGCCCGCCGGAGCGCTCGCGCACGCCGAAGGCACGGGCGCGGACGCCGGCATCAAATCCTGCGCCAGGAGGCGCGCGCTTTCGGCGGGACCCCGGCGCTCGGCAAACGCCGCAACCTTGAGAACCCGCACCGAGCGATCAAGCGCCACCGTGACGATGTCGCCTAGCCGCACGGAGCGGCTGGCAAGATCGATGCGCTGGCCGTTGACCCGAACATGGCCGGAAACCGCAAGGGCCGCGGCGGCCGAGCGGGTGCGCACCACCCGGGCATGCCAGAGCCACTTGTCTATACGCTGGCGATCCAATGCGATGCTGTCCTAGCGCCGCTCCTTGGCGTCGGCCTCGAGCTGCTCCTTGAGCGCCGCGAGCTTGGCAAAGGGCGAGTTCGGATCCGGCGCCTTGTCGCGGCGCTCCCGGCCTTCGCCGCGGCCCTTGAGATATTTGGCCCGCAGCTCGGGATCACGATCGGGCCGATCGCCGCGCCCGGCCCGCTCCGGACGCCCATGCCGTTCGGGACGGTCAGCGCGCTCGGAACGATTCGGATCGGGGCGATTCTGGGCCAGGCGATTTTGATCAGGGCGCCCCTGACGGTGCCGGCGCGGATTGCGGTCTTGCCGCGGCGGCGCCTGCGCCGCGGCCTCGCCTCCGCTCGGCTCGGCCTCCCCGGGCGGAGCCGAGGCTGCATCGGCGGTAGCGGGCAATTGGGTCTGGTCCAGGTTTTCTGGCCGCGCCCGGGTGCGGGCGCGCGGCGGCCGCCGGTGGCGGCGGGGACCTTCCTGGCGGCCCAGGCGCCAAACCTCGACCAATTGCGCCTCCTCGGCCACGACTTCGGTCGTCGCTTGCACAGCCGCTAATGCCGGCGGCTCGGCTGGGGCGGAGGCCGGCCCATCGGCTTGCGGCAGAATCGATTGCGGCGCTTGCACATCGTCGGCCGCGACCGTCGGTGCTGGCGTTTCGACCACCACCGCCTCCCCGGCCGGCGGCGCCGCGGGCACCGACTCGGAAACCGAATCGGCAGCCTGATCTTCAACCGCGGCGGCAAACGGCGCGACCAGCTCAGCCGGCGCAGCGAGTCCGGCTTCGGCCGCGACTTCGGCCACGGCGTGGGCCGCTGATTCGGTCGCTGGTTCGGTTGCAGCTTCGGCTGCCGCCGGCGCGGCCTCCGTGTCGGCCGGGATCGGACCCGATTCGGCTACTTCCGGCGCCGACGCTTCGGAAACGGGGGCTTGCAAGGCTGCCGGGGCAGGCGGTTTCGGCCGCTTTTCCATCCGATAGCCCAGCGAGCGAAGGATCGCCGCAAAGTCCTCGCCGGCGCAGCCGACCAGCGATGTCATCCCGACCACCACGGTAAAGCAGCCCGATCCGTCGAAAGCGGCGGCCGGCTTGACGCCCGGCGCGCCCTCCCGCCAGGCAAGCGCCGGCCGGATGATGTCGGCCAAGCGCTCGAGCATGTCGACGCGCACGGCCCGCTCGCCGCATACCCGGTAACCGGCGACCGTATAGAGCGCGTTGTCGATATCCTTGTCGGCGGCAATCGACGTGCGTCCGCTCGCCGCCAGGCGCTCGACCGCAGCGACCCCGGCGGTGGCGCGGTCGTCTTGCTTGAGGGCCCAGAGCTGGAGGGCGAGCACGCGCGGCGCCGGCTTGAGCAGCGGCGGGATATAGATGTTGTAGGCCCCGAAGCGCACGCCGAATTTGCGCAACGTGGCGCGCGCCGGCTGATCGAGACCTTTGACCTCCTCGGCGACCTTGCGGCGATCGAGCACGCCCAGCGCCTCGACCAGCTGGAACGCGACGCCGCGGGCGATGCCGGTGATTTCCTCGCTGGCGGCGAGCTGGAACAAAGGTCCCAGCAGCTTTTCGACATGGGCCTTGAGCCACAGCTCGAGTCGGGCCTGCGCGATCTCGCGCGGTGCGCCGCTGAGCTGCTCGTCGGCATTGAGGCGCAGGCGCGGCTTGAGCACCTCCTCGCCGGCGATGAGCTTGCCGACCGCCTGGCCGAGCCAACGGACGGCCCCGTCGGCGGCGAGCACGAATTGCTCGTCGGCCGCCTGCGCGAGGCGCGCCGCGCGCGCGTCGATCTCGCCGGCCAGCGCCTTCTGGGCGGCGCCCTGTAGCGCCTTGGCTTCCGAGCCGGCCGTCGCGGCTGCCGGCGTAAAGATGAATCCATCGAGCCGGCCGATCGCATGACCCTCGACCACGACCTCTCCGGTCTTGCTGATGTCGGTTTCCAGCGCGGAATTCTCGCGCAACCGCCGCATCAGCACGCTGGTACGGCGGTCCACGAAACGCTCGGTCAGCCGCTCGTGCAGCGCGTCGGACAGCCGGTCCTCGACTGCGCGCGCGACCTCCTGCCAATGCTCGGGATCGGCCAGCCAGTCGGGGCGGTTGGCCGCGAAGGTCCAGGTCCTGATGTGGGCGATGCGGTTCGAGAGCGTATCGATGTCGCCGTCGGTGTGGTCGGCCTGCGCCACCTGGTGGGCGAACCAGTCGGTGGGGAGCTTGCCCTCCCGCATCAGGAAGCCGTAGACGCTGACGACGAGCTCGGCATGGGCGGCGGGCGAGCTCTTGCGATAATCGGGAACCTGGCAAACGTCCCACAGCCGCTCGACCGCCTCGCGCGTGGCCGCAAACGCACGCACGTCGTCGTCGCGCGCCGCGTGCTCGAGCACCAGGATATCCTCGCCGACCGGCGCGCGGCTGAGACCGCTTTCCTCCGGCGTCACCGCCAGGGTGGCCTGCAGGGCGCCGAGCGAGGAAAAATCGAGCGCGGCATTGCGCCACTGCAGGACCTTGACCGGCTCGAAGGAATGGCTTTCGAGCGCCTGGGCCAGCTCGGTCTCGAATGGCGGGCAGCGGCCGGTGGTGCCGAAAGTGCCGTCACGCGTGGCCCGTCCGGCACGGCCGGCGATCTGGGCGAGCTCCGCCGGGTTGAGCCGGCGGAACTGATAGCCGTCGAACTTGCGGTCGGAAGCGAAGGCGACGTGGTCGACGTCGAGATTGAGCCCCATGCCGATCGCATCGGTGGCGACCAGATATTCGACATCGCCGGATTGATAGAGCGCGACCTGCGCGTTGCGGCTGCGGGGGCTCAGCGCCCCCATCACCACGGCGGCTCCGCCGCGCGGGCGGCGGATCAACTCGGCGATGGCATAGACCTCCTCTGTCGAGAAGGCGACGACGGCGGAGCGCCGCGGCAGGCGTGTGATCTTCTTCTCGCCGGCAAATTCCAGCCGCGACAGCCGCGGCCTGGTCAGCACGTGGGCGCCCGGCAGCAAGCGCTCGACCATCGGCCGTACCGTCTGGGCGCCCAGCACCAAGGTCTCCTCGCGACCGCGGCGATTGAGCATGCGGTCGGTGAAGACATGGCCGCGCTCCAGGTCGGCGCCCAGCTGCACCTCGTCGATCGCCACAAAGGCGACGTCGAGGTCGCGCGGCATCGCCTCCACGGTGGAGACCCAGAAGCGCGGATTGGCCGGCTTGACCTTCTCCTCGCCGGTGACCAGGGCGACCGCGTCGGGGCCCGCGCGCTCCGCCACTTTGTTGTAGACCTCGCGCGCCAAGAGCCGCAGCGGCAGCCCGATGATCCCCGAGGAATGGGCCAGCATGCGCTCGATGGCGAGATGCGTCTTGCCGGTATTGGTCGGCCCGAGAACAGCGGTGACGCCCGCACCGCGGGCGCGGGCATCGCGGGCAACCGGCGAAGAAAAGGAAATAGGCATCTTGTGTCCGGAGGGCGGAACGGGTGTGGGAGACCCCCTATCCGCCCCTTCTGTACCACAATGCGACGGGCGATGGAGCCTGGCTTAAGCAGTAGAACGAGTCTGGAACGAATCGCGGCCGAATCAGTGACTCCACTGCTGTCAGAATTCGTTCACGGCGATATGTCGCGGCACCCGCTCGCAGCGCCACCATATCGGGTATTGAGGCTGACGGGCGCAGGCCCATTTCGGCATTCATCCGTTAACGGAAGCCCACAGCCCTGGTTGCAGGGCTCATTGCGTCTTGAGATTGGATGCGGTCGGCAGCGCCGGCCGCGGAATCGAGACGAATTGGTTCGCCTGCAGGACTCCCATGCCGATCGGCGTCGGAACCGAGGCCCGGTAGGGAACCATCAGCCGCGTGCCCGCAATCGGCGCCAGCCACACCTCCATGTCGCGCTGCGCTACCAGGTATTTGATGGTGGAGCGCTCGGGAACATGGCCGGCGATCGGAGAAAAATAGACCGCGCAGACCACGACCGTGCCTTGATAGCCTCGCTCCGACTTGACCTTGTCCAAGCGCTTGAAGACGAGCTGCAGATCGTAGCGCATGCGGCCATCGAAGACCGGCAGCGTCCGCTGGCAAGCCTCCGGCACGAACGTGTCGCCGTTGCCGGAAACGCGTATCAGCGAGGCGGTCATCGGATCGAGCACGCCCTTGCGGTGGGCTTCGGTGAGCGGCACGCGGTCGGGGCTCGGGATTGTCGGCGGATCGGCGAGATACTCCTTCACGGCACCGCCGCTGAACAGGATACGGACCTGGTCGGACCTGTTGTCGGAGATGATGCTGGACGTGTAGGTCGAGGAAATCGGCTGCCCGCCGGAGACGCCGCCGTGCGCCGCGCTGTTGCCCTGACCGCTGGCGAACACCCGCAACAGGCCGGAGGTCCCACCGCTCGCGGTCGCGGTAAATTGATCATCCGAAACGTCGATCGACCAGGATCCCTTGCCGATCGGAACGCCCGAGAGGGTGACCGCGTAGGTGGCGTCGAGCTTGCCTTGGGCGCGGGCGTTCTGGCTGCCGGCATCGACAAGCATCGCGATCAGCACGAGGGCGCCCGCGAGACCGGTCAATCGAACGAGGGAGCGTGAAGTCACGGAGCAGAGTCCTTCCGGCGTGGCGTTCTGGTCATCGCACCATCGGTTAGGTAAATCCTGGTCGTGCGAGCTGTGTCAGGAACACGTTGGTGAAGGCAGCGGTCATGAGAGCCATGGTCATGGAGCTGTGGGCACACGACGGTCGTGCGGCCGCACGTTCGGGGTTGGGGCGCCAAAAGCGACGCTGGCGGCGGCTCTCCTATGGGGTGTTCTTGCCGCGTCATCTTGGCTCGATCAAGGCAAATCCGGTGGCCCCTGGCCTGCCCCAGGTGCCGAACCGGCCGGGTCCGGGGTCGGGCCCAGGTGCGGCTTGACGCATTGGCACCTCATCACTATAGGTCCGCCGTCTCCTAAATGGATCCGCCGTCTGCGAGAGCGATCGAGACGAGAGCGATCGAGACAAGATCAATTCCTTGGGCTCGCGTTGTGCGCAGCCCCTCGAACCAGAGGTCTTCGCCGATGTCGTGGCGATGTGAACTGAGCGGCAAGGGCGCGCAGGTCGGGCATAAGGTAAGCCATTCCAACATCAAGACCAAGCGGCGCTTCCTGCCCAATCTGCTCAACGTCACGATGATGTCCGAGGCGCTCGGCCGCTCGGTGCGGCTTCGCGTGTCGGCGCACGCGCTGCGCAGCGTCGATCATCGCGGCGGCCTCGATGCCTACCTGATTAAGGCGAAGGACGCCGATCTGTCCGAGCGGGCGCTCGAATTGAAGCGGCAGATCAAGAAGAAGCTCTGAGCGGACGACCGGCGGCAGCGGGCGCACGTTCACGTCACCTGCGGCGCAGCCGGCTCGCCCATCATCTGCGGCTCGCTCGCGTTCCACCGTCCCCCGGCGGATCGAGAAACCGCGCCGAAGCCCGCGACCAGGCATCGGGTCGGCGCGGGGGCGGCGCGCGCTCATCGAGCAAGGCGTTCTGGTCGAACAGCTCGGCAAGCTTCTCGGTCATCGCGCCGCCCAGCTCCTCGGCATCCACGATGGTCACCGCGCGCCGATAGTATCGGGTCACATCGTGGCCGATGCCGATGGCGATCAGCTCGACCGGGGAACGCTGCTCGATGTCCTCGATGATCCAGCGCAGATGGCGCTCGAGGTAGTTGCCGGGATTGACCGACAGGGTCGAGTCGTCGACCGGGGCGCCGTCGGAGATCATCATCAAAATCTTGCGCTGCTCGTTGCGGCCGAGCAGCCGCCGGTGCGCCCAATCGAGCGCTTCGCCGTCGATATTCTCCTTGAGCAGGCCCTCGCGCATCATCAGGCCGAGATTGCGGCGCGCGCGCCGCCACGGCATGTCGGCCGACTTGTAGATGATGTGACGGACGTCGTTGAGGCGCCCTGGATTGGCGGGCTTGCCGGCCGCGAGCCATGCCTCGCGCGATTGGCCGCCCTTCCAGGCGCGGGTCGTGAAGCCGAGGATTTCGACCTTCACGCCGCAGCGCTCCAGCGTCCGCGCCAGGATGTCGGCGCAGGTTGCCGCCACCGTGATCGGGCGCCCGCGCATGGACCCGGAATTGTCGAGCAGCAGCGTCACCACCGTGTCGCGGAAATTCGTCTCCTTCTCATGCTTGAACGAGAGCGGATGCAACGGATCGATCACGACGCGCGACAGCCGCGCCGCGTCGAGCACACCCTCTTCGAGGTCGAATTCCCAGGCCCGGTTCTGCTGCGCCATCAATCGGCGCTGCAGCCGGTTTGCCAGTCGCGCCACCACGCCCTGCAGATGGGAGAGCTGCTTGTCGAGATAGCCGCGCAGCCGCTCGAGCTCCTCGGCTTCGCACAGATCCTCGGCCGCCACCACCTCGTCGAACTTGGCGGTGAAGGGCCGGTAGTCGGGACCGCGCGGCTCGTTGAGCCCGTGGCGGCGCGGGCGCCGCGGCTCGGCCGGCGCCTCCGAATCTCCCATCTCGGCGTCATCGGACATTTCCGCGGCGAGCGCCTCGGCGGCCTCGGCGGTGGTATCGGACATTTCCTCGCCGGAGACCTCGGCCTCGTCGGACTCGGCCTTGGCATCCTCCGAATCCGCGCCCTCCCCCTCCTTGCCGGACAGCTCCTTCTGGCGTTCCTCGTCGCCCTGATCGGCCTCGTCCTCGTCGGATTCGGAGCTGCGGTCCTCGCCCATGTCGAGGGAGTCGAGCAGGTCGTGCACCACGTCGCCGAAGCGCGCCTGATTTTCCATCAGCCGCTCGAGCCGGTCGAGATCGCGGCCGGCTCGGTTTTCGATCAGCGGACGCCACAGATCGACCAGCCTGGCGGCGGCCGGCGGCGGGCTCATCCCGGTCAGGCGCTCGCGCACGATCAGGGCCAGAGCTTCCTCGATCGGCGCGTCGGCCCGATCGGAGACTTCCTCGAACTTGCCGCGATGAAACCGGTCGTCGAGCATGGCGGCGAGATTGTTGGCAACTCCGGTCATGCGCCGGGCGCCGATCGCTTCCACGCGCGCCTGCTCCACCGCGTCGAACACGGCGCGCGCCTGCTGCCCGCCGGGCACCAGCTTGCGATGCACCTTGGGATCGTGACACGCGAGCTTGAGCGCGATTGCGTCGGCATGGCCGCGGACGATGGCGGCGTCGGCGGCGGAGAGCTTGCGCGGCGGCTCGGGCAGGCGCGCCTTGCCGCCGACGATGCCGGGCCGCTCGGCCGCGAAGCCGACTTCGAGATCGGGCTTGCGCGCGATCGCCCGCAGGCAGCCGGTGACCGCCCGCTTGAACGGATCGGTCGGGCTGTCGCTGGTGGAGGCTTTGACCTTGTTGCTCGTGGACATGATCTCTCTCCCCCTCCCCGCGCGCTCGCGCGCCGAGGAAAGGTGAAGCTTCAGCTGAGCGCCACGTTCACCGAGGATTCCGGCAGCTCGACCCCGAAGCAGCGCTGATAGAACTCGGCCACGATCGGCCGCTCGAGCTCGTCGCACTTGTTGAGGAAGGTGACCCGGAAGGCAAATCCGACATCCTTGAAGATGTCGGCGTTCTCCGCCCAGATGATTACCGTGCGCGGGCTCATCACGGTCGAAATGTCGCCGTTCATGAAGGCGTTGCGGGTCAGGTCGGCGACCCGGACCATCTTGTTGACGATCTCGCGGCCGGCATCGGTGCGGTAGTGCCTCGCCTTGGCGAGCACGATCTCGACCTCGTTGTCGTGCGGCAGGTAGTTGAGGGTCGTGACGATCGACCAGCGGTCCATCTGGCCCTGATTGATCTGCTGGGTGCCGTGATAGAGGCCCGACGTATCGCCCAAGCCGACCGTGTTGGCGGTGGCGAACAGCCGGAAGGAAGGATGCGGCTTGATTACCTTGTTCTGGTCGAGCAGCGTCAGCTTGCCCGAGACTTCGAGCACGCGCTGGATCACGAACATCACGTCGGGCCGCCCTGCATCGTACTCGTCGAAGCACAGCGCGACATTGTGCTGCAGCGCCCAGGGCAGGATGCCGTCGCGGAACTCGGTCACCTGCAGGCCGTCGCGGATGACGATGGCGTCCTTGCCGATCAGATCGATACGGCTGATGTGGCTGTCGAGATTGACGCGCACGCACGGCCAGTTGAGCCGCGCCGCCACCTGCTCGATATGCGTGGACTTGCCGGTGCCGTGATAGCCGGCGACCATGACGCGCCGATTGTGGGCGAAGCCGGCCAGGATGGCGAGCGTGGTCAGCTTGTCGAACCGATAATCCTGGTCGATGTCGGGCACGTGCTCGTCGGGCTCCGAATAGGCCGGCACCTCCATCTCGCTGTCGATGCCGAACAGCTGGCGGATCGATACCTTCATGTCGGGCAGGCCGACGGCGTTCGGCGCTGGCGCAGCGGCAGGCGGCGTGGAATGGGTAGCGACGCTCATTGATCCTCCGTGGTCTCGAAACACGCGAGAGCCGAAATGTTTCGGGTAAATGCGGCCCGGAAAGCGCCGCGAACTTAGCAGAACTGGGCCGCACCTCCAGGACCCGGCGGCAAGATCAGCGAAAACCCACTGATTTCAAGTATTTGTAGGCTTCGATGATGGCCCGGAGACGGTCCTCCGTGGAGCGGTCGCCGCCGTTGGCGTCGGGGTGATGCCGCTTCACCAACACCTTGAATCTCAACTTGATATCGTGCGTGTTGGCGTCCGCCTCAAGTCCCAGCACCTCGAGCGCCTTGCGCTCGGCATTGCGAATGATCCGGGTCTCGCGCCGCCGCAAGTGCTCGCCGCCGGGCTCGTGCCCGGCGCCGACGTCGCGAAACATTCCGAACGGATCAGCAGCAGCATCAAGATCCGGATGCAATCGGGCGGAATGGGAGCGCCCGCTCGGCCGCCCGCCATTCATGCCCATTTTCCAGGTCGGGCGATGACCGGTGACCGCATCCTTCTGATATTTGGCGATCGCCTCGTCGCTCATCCCGGCGAAAAAATTGTAAGAGTGGTTGTATTGGCGCACATGGCCGAGGCAGAACCGCCAATGCTCGTTCTCGCGCTGCCGCCCCTTGGGGGCGCGGTGGGTCGCCGCGGCCTTGCAGCTTGGCCATTCGCAAGCCGGCAGATCGCCGCGCGGCCGGCGATCCTTGTCGGGCTTCACCCTGATGCTGTCGAACAGCGGCGAGTCGGTTTTCATGCTGGAACCATTATGCGGACGCGGCGCATCCACCTTCAAGCCTTGACAAATTCGATCGGTTGACTCCGGCGCGGCGCCAGCGGCGAGGTTCGCGCATGACTCCCATTCGCTCGTCATATAGCATTCCCGTCTTACGGGCATTTAACGCTTGCGGGCCGAACTCGCCGTGTCATGAAAATGGCCCGGGCGGGCCGCATGACACCCCGTATGACAACCGCGTGACCCCCCGAATGACCGTCCGAGACGTCATTGCCGAGAAGCTGACAAGGGCCTTCGCCCCCGAACGGCTCGACGTGACCGATGAGTCCCATCGGCATGCCGGGCATGCCGGCGCCCGGCCGGGCGGCGAGACGCATTACCGCGTCTATATCGTGTCGCACGCCTTCCGCGGAAAGAGCCGGATCGACCGCCATCGCATGGTCAACGCAACCCTCGTGAGCGAGCTGCAAGGCGGGGTGCACGCGCTTGCCATCCGGGCCATCGCGCCCGGGGAGGCCGAAGCGGACACCGGCTAGGGCGGTCGATCCGTCGCGCCCGAAACTTTTCCCGGGCTTGACCCGGGATCGTTCCAAACGCCGGAATCTGGAACGGTCCCGGCTCATAGCGCGTCGAAGACGCGCGTAAACGCGCTAATGGCCGGGACAAGCGTGGAGAGGATGCCGGCGCTAGCGCGCCGTTGCGGCTGCCGGCTTGCGCGCCAGGGGCGTTATTCGCAGGACCGTGATGCGGTTGCGAACCCGGCGCAGCACGCGGAAGCGGAAGCCGTGGAACGTGAAGGTCTGGCCCGGCTCGGGGATCAACCGCGCCTCGTGGATGACGAGGCCGGCGACCGTGGTCGCCTCGTCATCTGGCAGGTTCCAGTCCATGGCGCGGTTGAGATCCCGGATCGGTACGCCGCCATCGACATTGACCGAGCCGTCGGGCTGCCGCCGCACCCCCGGCACGACGATATCATGCTCGTCGGTGATATCGCCGACGATCTCCTCCAGGATGTCCTCCAGCGTCACCAGGCCCTCGACCTCGCCATACTCGTCGACCACGAGCGCCAGCTGGGTCTGGCGCCGGCGAAACGCCTTGAGCTGCTCGGAGAGCGGGCGGATGTCAGGCACGAACCATGGCGGCCGCGCCACCGCGGCGATGTCGATCCTGCCGAGATCGCCCGCGGCCGCGTGGATGGCGCGCAGCAGGTCCTTGGCATGCAGGATTCCCACGATGTTGTCGGGCTTGCCGCGCCAGAGCGGGACCCGGGTGACCGCCGCTTCGAGCGCGGCCTTCACGACCTCTTCCGGCGGATCATCGGCGTTGACGGTGATCATTTCGGTGCGGTGGATCATCACATCGGACACCGTGAGATCGCGCAGGTCGAGGAGACCGCTCAACATGTCGCGGTCGTGCTTCTCGACGCCGCCCTCGCGGTGCAAGAGGTCGACGGCGCCGCGCAACTCCTCGTGCGGCGAGATGATCGAGGGTCCCTCGCCGACCTGCATGCCGAAACGGCGACACAGCCAATTGACCAGCGCTTCGATCGCCGCCAGCACGGGCGTGAGCAGGCGCACCGTCCAGGCGATCGGCCGGGCGACCGCGAGCGCGAAGCGATCGGGCGCGTTGAAGGCCACCGTCTTCGGCAGCACTTCGCCGAAGACCACGATCACGACGGTCATGATCAGGCTGGAATAGAGCACGCCGCGATCGCCGAACCAGGCGATCAGAACCGCGGTGGCGAGCGAGGAGGCGATGATATTGACCGAGTTGTTGCCGATGAGCAGCGCGCTGATCAGCCGTTCGCGCGTCTCGAGCAGGCGGTTGACGAGCGCGGCGCGCCGATCGCCTTGCTTCGCCAGTTGCAGCATGGTGGCGCGCGAGGAGGCGGTCAGCGCCGTCTCGCTGCCGGCGAAAGCGGCGGAGAGCAGCAGACAGACGAAAACGATCGCAATCGCGAACCAGTCTTGGGCGGTCATCTTTGGGCGGTCATCTTTGGGCGGTCATCGCTCGGCGAGCTTCTCGACCAGGAAGGCGCGCACCTCGGCGACATCGACGTCGGGCGCAACGAAGGCTTTGCCGATCCCGCGCGCCAGAATGAAGGTCAGCCGGCCGCGTTGCACCTTTTTGTCCTGGGCGATCAAATTCATCAATTGATCGGCGTCCGGCCGCAGGTCGGCAACCGCGGACAGATGGGTCGGCAAGCCGACCGCCGCAAGGTGACGCGCGACCCTTTCGGCCTCGGCGCCCGGCAACAGTCCGCGCCGGGCGGAAAACTCGAATGCCAGCACCAGGCCGAGCGAGATCGCCTCGCCGTGCAGCAGGCGCCCCGAGAAGCCGGCGGCCGCCTCGAGCGCGTGTCCGAAGGTGTGGCCGAGATTGAGCAGCGCCCGCTCGCCGGTCTCGCGCTCGTCGCGCCCCACGATCGCAGCCTTGGCGCGGCAGCTGGCGGCGATCGCGCGCTCGCGCGCCGGACCGCCCGCGAAGACCTCGCGCCAATCGGCCTCGAGCCGGGCGAAAAAGGCCGCATCGCCGATGAGCCCGTATTTGGCGACTTCGGCATAGCCGGCGGCGAACTCCCGCGCCGGCAGGGTATCGAGCAACGCGGTATCGGCGATCACCAGGATCGGCTGGTGGAAGGCGCCGACCAGGTTCTTGCCATGCTTGGAATCGATGGCGGTCTTGCCGCCGACCGCGGAATCGACTTGCGCCAGGAGCGTGGTCGGCACCTGGACGTAGTCGAGACCGCGGCGGACCACGGCGGCCGCAAAGCCTGCGAGATCGCCCACCACGCCGCCGCCGAGCGCGACCACGAGATCGCCGCGCTCGATGCGCGCCGCGATCAGCGCCTCGCAGACCTGCTCGAGGACGCCGAAGCTCTTGGAGCTCTCGCCCGCCGCGACCGTCACCACGGTGGCGTCGATTCCGCCCAGCGCGAGGGCGGCCTGGGTCGCCGCGAGATGATGCCGGGCCACCGTGGCGTCGGTGACGACCGCCGCCTTCGCTCCCGGCCGCAGCGCCGCCATTCTTTGGCCGAGCGAAGGCAGCATGGCGCGGCCGATCACGATGTCGTAGCTGCGCGCGCCGAGCGCGACCTCGACCACGATCGGTTCGGGCGCCCGCAGCGGCGCGGTCATGGCACGCGGTCCCGGTCGGCGACCGTATCGGCCGCATCGATTGACGGCGCCAGCCGGTCCGCCACCGCGGCGACGATCTCGTCGACGATCTTGTCGTGCGGCACTTCGCGCGACTCAATCGTGATATCGGCTTGCGCATAGACCGGATAGCGCGCCGCCATGAGGGTGCGCAGAGTTTCGCCCGGATCCTCGGTTTTCAGCAGCGGACGATCCTGGCGGCGCTTGATTCGCCGCATCAGCACGTCGAATTCCGCCTTGAGCCAGACCGAGATGCCATGGGCCGCGATGGCGCCGCGCGTGTCCGCGTTCATGAAGGCACCGCCGCCCGTGGCCAGCACCTGCGGCCCGTTTTCAAGCAGGCGGGCGATCACGCGCGTCTCGCCGGCGCGAAAATCGGGCTCGCCGTAGGTCGAGAAAATATCCGGGATGCTCATCCCGGCGGCGGTCTCGATCTCGTTGTCGGCGTCGGCGAACGCAATCCCCAGCCGTCCCGCCAGCCGCCGCCCGATCGAGGATTTGCCGGCCCCCATCATGCCTACGAGCACCACCGAGCGCGCTCCAAGGGCCGCGACAATCGCGGCCTCGGAGATCGGCGTGCCCGTGAGGTCGTGCCTGGCCCGAGCCGACATTTGGTTCCGTGTGCTCCCCATGGAGGGCTGCTGCGGTTCGATCGCTGGCGCACCAGTATCACAACCCGGCGGCTCGAAACCATCCATGGGCGCGCCGGCCATAACCGCGTTGACGCGCGTCTTCGCCCCGCCATAAGCGCGTTAACGCGCGTCTTTGCCCCGCTATGCGCAGACGCTTGTCACGGCGGGCAGAACGTGGTCGTAGTTTTTCCGTTCTTTAAAGGCAATGCTGCGCCGAAACGGTTGACGCGATGCCCTCCCTTCTTCGCTTCCTGCTGGTCCTCTGCCTGCTGGCCGGCGCGGCCTATGGGGCCATGTATGCGCTGGCCCATTGGTATAATCCCAGGCCGCGCGAGATCACGATCTCGATCCCGCCGGACAAGTTCACCAAACAACACTGAACGGCCCGGCCGGTCGATTCGGGCCGAGCCTATGATTCGCGAAGTGTCAATGGGCCAAGTGTGATGGGCCGCCAGAAACCAGATTCCGATCAAAGCCTGATCGAGCTGTTTCTCGACATGCTGGCGGCCGAGCGCGGCGCGGGCCCCAACACGCTTTCCGCCTATGGTCGCGATCTCGCCGATTTTTCGGCCTATCTCGCCGCCAGGGGACGCCCGGTCGCGCGGGCCGCGACCGACGATGTGCGCGGCTACCTCGGCCAGTTGACCAGGCGCGGCTTTGCGGCCTCCTCGGTCGGGCGGCGGCTTTCGGCGGTCCGGCAGTTCTACCGGTTTCTCTATGCCGAGGGCCACCGCCCCGACGATCCGGCCGCCATCCTGGAAGGGCCCAAGCGCGGCCGCACGGTTCCCAAGGTCTTGAGCATCGAAGAAGTGGACAGGCTGCTCGCGGCCGCCCGCGTGGCGGGCGAGCGGGCCGAGCTCGCCGCGCCCGACCGGCTGCGGGCGGCGCGACTGACCTGCCTGATCGAGGTGCTCTACGCGACCGGGCTGCGGGTCTCCGAGCTCGTCACGCTGCCGGCCTCCGCGGCCGAGCCGCAGGCCCGCATGCTGATCGTGCGCGGCAAGGGCGGCAAGGAACGGTTGGTGCCGCTCAACGAGGCAGCCAAGCAGGCCATGCGCGACTATCTGGCCCTGCTTGCGGCGGCCAGCCCGAAGCCCAAATCGAGATGGCTGTTCCCCTCCTTCGGCGAGAGCGGGCACCTCACGCGCCAGCATTTTGCGCGCGACCTCAAATCGCTTGCCGCGGCCGCCGGGCTGCGCCCCGACCGGGTCAGCCCGCATGTGCTGCGCCACGCCTTTGCGAGTCATCTCCTGCACAACGGCGCCGATCTGCGGGTCGTGCAGACGCTGCTCGGACACGCCGACATCTCGACCACGCAGATCTATACCCATGTGCTGGAGGAGCGCCTCAAGAGCCTGGTGCGCGACCTGCATCCGCTGGGAGAAACAACGTAGGGTGGGCAAAATTGCCTGGCACCTGCGATGACTGATCGTGCGGAGCTTGCGCAATTTTGCCCACGGGCCGCGGGGCTCGGGCCGCGGGGGCAACGCGCGGCAGGCCGTGCCGCCTTCGCAGCATCGGCGCTAGCGCGTTGCCTACCCTACGAAAATTGCCCCGGGACTTGTCGTCACCATGCACGGCCGATACCAATGGGACGCAATAGCGGAGAGATCGAATGGCCGACGCAATGTCCGATTCCGTGGCTGATACTTGGCAGACGCTCAAGGAATGGCCGGAACTCATTCTGCAGCGGCTCGCGGGCGCCGGCGTCGCCCGCATCATCCTGAACCGGCCGGACAAGCGCAATTGCTGGAACCGGCCGCTCTGCCTCGCCTTCATCGAGGCGCTCGAGATCATTCGGGCCGACAAGGAGCTCAAGGTCGTCATCAGCAAGGGCGCCGGGACCGTCTATTCTTCAGGTCTCGACCTCAACTTCCTGCGCGAGGTGTCCAACGGCCCGCTGCTCGACTGGGACCGGCCCAATCTGACCATCCAGATCGCCGAAGCGGTGCGCGTGTTCCCGCGCATCATGATCGCGCAGGTGCACGGCTATTGCCTCGGCGGCGCGCTCGGGATCATGAATTGCCATGACCTCGTCTATGCGGCCGACGACGCGCAGCTCGGCATGCCGGAGATTCTGCGCGGCAGCTTCGGTCAGCTGGTCACCTCGACCCTGCTGCATGGCGGGCTGCCGGTGAAGAAGCTCGTGCATATCGCGCTGGTCGGGCGCAATATCACCGGGGCGGAGGCCGACGCGCTCGGCATCGTCAGCCAGGCGGTGCCGGCGCCGGAGCTCGAAAAGTTCACCACCGGCATCGCGCGCGAGATCGCCTCGCGCCACCTGGCGCCGCTCGAGCACCACAAGATCACGGTGCAGATGGGCCGCGACCTCTCGCTCTCGCAGGCCATCCAGCTCGATCAGCTGGTCGGGCAGCGGCTGCGCCGTGCCATGGACCCTCTCGGCGACGTCGAATCCTACCTCAAATCGCAGAAGGGCGGCCCCAACCTGGTCTACAAGCGCCCCGACGTTTGAGCGCGGGCGCGCCGGGCGCGCGGGCTCGGCCGCGCTTGCTTGACGAGACGGCGCCAGCGGGCGAGTTTGCCGCCCCGCGGTAGGCACCGCTTGCTCCTTGATGGAACGATATTTTTCGCGCGATGCGCAGCTATCTCGACTTTGAAAAACCGGTGGCCGAGATCGAGGCCAAGCTGGAGGAATTGCGCGCGCTCGACGCCCCCGACAGCGCCGCCGCCATCGGCGAGGAAATCGCCCGCTTGGAGGTCAAGGCGGCGCAGACGCTGCGCGACCTCTATTCGAGCCTTACCCCCTGGCAGAAGACGCAAGTGGCCCGCCACCCGGATCGGCCGCATTGCCTCGATTATGTGGCGGCCCTGATCACCGACTTCGTGCCGCTCGCGGGCGACCGCAAGTTCGGGGACGACGAGGCGATCGTGGGCGGCTTCGGCCGCTTCCACGGCGAGAGCGTCTGCGTCATCGGTCACGAAAAGGGCGCCGGCACCGAAGACCGACTCAAGCACAATTTCGGCATGGCGCGCCCGGAAGGCTATCGCAAGGCCGAGCGGTTGATGCAGATGGCGGACCGGTTCGGGATTCCGGTCATTTCGCTGGTCGACACGCCGGGCGCCTATCCGGGCATCGGGGCGGAGGAGCGCGGCCAGGCCGAGGCCATCGCCCGTTCGACCGAGGCCTGCCTGGCGCTCGGGGTGCCGAATGTGGCGGTGATCGTCGGCGAAGGCGGCTCCGGCGGCGCCATTGCGATCGCCACCACCAACCGGGTGCTCATGCTGGAGCACGCGATCTACAGCGTGATCTCGCCCGAAGGCGCCGCCTCCATCCTGTGGCGCGACACCGCCAGGGCGCAGGACGCCGCCACCGGCATGAAGATCACCGCCCAGGACATGATCAGATTCGGCGTCATCGACCAGATCGTCACCGAGCCGATCGGCGGCGCTCATCGCGACCCGGCGGCCGCGATCGCCTCCGCCGACAGCGCCATCCTGGGCGCGATCGATGAGCTTCGCGACCTCGACCGGGACACTGTCCGACAGCAGCGCCGGGACAAATTCCTGGCGATCGGCCGCACCCTGGGTTAATCCCACCCCGATGCGGAGGGGCCAAGGGGCGCAAGCGGCCGTACCCATCATTTTCGCTATCTTGCCCTGATATTTCCCAAGTCGTGGCCCAGTCTCTTTGCGGGTTCGGGACACGGGCGAGGGGGATACGCGCGGTGAATGCGGTCGGGGCCAGCAGTTTACCTTTTGTTCACCCTCGCCATGATCTGTGGGCCGTCAGGCTTTGCAGCGCCTTGCGGTCAACGCGCCTTAAGGATAACCATTGCTCAACGAAGGCCTGGGGACAGCCTATCAGTCGGGGAGCCATTCGTTGAATTATCGCGCCCTGCTCCGCACGCTTCTGGCGCCTGCGGCGGTCGCCGCTGCCGTGGCGCTTGCCGGCTGCGACACCGACGGTGGCCTGGTCGCCTCCGGCCGCGCCTTGGCGCCGCTTTCCGACAAGATGCTTTCTGACATCGAGCAGAAGAACATGACCAAGGAGTCGCCCATCCTGGTGCGGCTGTTCAAGGAGGAATCGGAGCTCGAAGTCTGGAAGCAGGACAATTCCGGCCGCTTCGAGCTGTTGAAGACCTATCCGATTTGCCGCTGGTCGGGCGAGCTCGGGCCCAAGATCAAGCTGGGCGACCGGCAGGCGCCGGAGGGCTTCTATACGATCACCCCCGGCCAGATGAACCCCAATTCCAACTATTATCTCGCCATCAATACCGGCTTTCCCAACGCTTACGACCGCGCCAACGGGCGCACCGGCGAATTCCTGATGATCCACGGCGATTGCTCCTCGGCCGGCTGCTACGCCATGACCGACGAGCAGATCGCCGAGATTTACGCGCTCGCCCGCGAATCGTTCTTCGGCGGCCAACGGGCCTTCCAGATCCAGGCCTATCCGTTCCGGATGACGCCGCTGAACATGGCGAAGCATCGCGATTCGCCGCACATGGCCTTCTGGAGAATGATCAAGCAAGGCTATGACCACTTCGAGGTCACCCACCTCGAGCCCAAGGTCGATGTGTGCGAGAAGCGCTATGTGTTCGATGCCGCGGCGCCCAACGGGCCGGCGAGCTCGCTCAAATTCAGCCCAGCCGCCACGTGTCCGACCTTCGAAGTGCCGCGCGAGATCGCGACCCCGGTCAAGGAAAAGCAGCAGCGCGACGACGCCCAGATCGCCCAGCTCATCAGCCACGGCACGCCGACCGTGCCGGTGCGCACCGGCACCGATGGTGGCATGAACCCCATCTTCATGGCGGCGGTCGTTGCCCATGGCGGCACCGAGAGCCGCATCGAGTCGCGCTCGCTTCCCGGTTCCATCCCGGCCAATATCAGGCCGCCCGGCGACCCCATCATGGGCGAGACCCCGACCGGCAGCACCATGAGCCTGGCTTCGACCGAATCGCGGCCGGCGCCGGCGCCGCGCGCATCCACGCAGGTGGCTTCGGCCGGTCCGAGCAATCTGTTGAGCGGGCTGTTCGCTTCGAATAATGACGACAGTGCCAAGAGCAGCGCCGGCACTCCCTCGGGCGGGATGCTCGACCGCGTGTCGCGCCTTCTGCACGGGTCGGATGCGGCCGAGCCTCCGCCTGCTCCCAAGTCTAAGCCCGCCGCCAAGCCGGCACAGATCGCATCAGCGGGTGCGGTCCGGCCCAAGCCCGCGCCTCAGGCGCAGAGCCCGGTTCAATCGGATGTGAAATCCGCCGGCGCCGGCAAGCCGCAGGCTGCGCCGCAACCGCCGGCCGAGACCCCGCCGACCGAGACGGCCAGCAACGCGAGCCTCTTGCGCGGAGCCCAGGCCACGGTTCCGGCCGGCTCCTTCGACAGCCGCTGGGGCGCAATGCGCTAAAGCAGGCCGTAGGGCGCAATCGCTCTATTGCGCCGTTCCGCGAAGCCAATGGCGCAAGACGGTCGCCTATTCTCTCGGGCTATTCTACTGCGACCTACAGGTACGGTCGGGGCACGACTGATCGGCGCAATAAGCGATCGCGCCCTACATGCGCCCGCGAGCCGCACCCGTACACGGGACGGTCAGGCAAACCGGCCGTGGCAGTGCTTGTACTTCTTGCCCGAGCCGCACGGGCAGGATTCGTTGCGCCCGACCTTGCCCCAGCTGGCCGGATTGCTGGCGACGCGTTCGGCCGCCGGCGCCGCCGTGATTCCCTGCTGCGCCAGCGTCTCGGCGCCGGCGCGCGCAAGCGCCATCTCGTCCTCGCCGGTCGCCGGGTCGAGCTTGTGGGCCTCCATATAGGGCAAGGGCGCCGGCGCCTCGGGGGGCGCAGCCCTGATCTCGACCCGCATGAGCTGGGCGGTCACCGCTTCGCGCAGGTTGGTGCCCATCGCCTCGAACAGGTTGAATGATTCGGCCTTGTACTCGTTGAGCGGATCACGCTGCCCGTAGCCGCGCAGGCCGATCACCTGGCGCAAATGCTCGAGCGTGAGCAGGTGCTCGCGCCAAAGATGATCGAGGGTCTGCAGCAGGACCGATTTCTCGACATAGCGCATGACGTCGGCGCCCCATTGGGCAACCTTCGCGGCCATGTGCTCGTCCGCGCGGCGCATGATGCGCGTGGTCAGCTCCTCCTCGGCGATGCCCTCCTCCTTCGCCCATTCGTCGACCGGCAGATCGAGATTGAGCACGCGCGCGAGCGCTTCCTTCAGTCCCTTGGTGTCCCACTGCTCCGGATAGGCGTTTTCCGGCACATGCTTGGCGACCAGCTCCTCGACCGCCGAATGCCGCATGTCGGCGACGATCTCGGCGCCGACGTCGTCCTTCATCCACTCCACGCGCTGATCGAAGATGACCTTGCGCTGATCGTTCATCACGTTGTCGTACTTGAGCAGGTTCTTGCGGATGTCGAAGTTGCGCGCCTCGACCTTCTGCTGCGCCTTCTCCAGCGCTTTGTTGATCCAGGAATGGACGATCGCCTCGTTCTCCTTGAGGCCGAGGCGCTGCAGCATCGTGTCGAGCTTGTCGGAGCCGAAGATGCGCATCAGGTCGTCTTCGAGCGAAAGAAAGAACTTCGAATTGCCGGGATCGCCCTGGCGGCCGGAACGGCCGCGCAGCTGGTTGTCGATGCGCCGGCTCTCGTGCCGCTCGGTGCCGAGGACGAACAGGCCGCCCGCTTTGAGCGCCTTCTCCTTCAGCCGCGCCACCTGCGTCCGGATCTCGGCGATGCTGGCCTCGCGTTCGGGTCCTTCGGTCACGTCCTTGAGCTCGTGCTTGACGCGCATGTCGGGATTGCCGCCGAGCTGAATATCGGTGCCGCGGCCGGCCATGTTGGTGGCGATGGTGATCGCGCCCGGCACGCCCGCCTGCGCGATGATATAGGCCTCCTGCTCGTGATAGCGCGCATTGAGGATGGCGAAGACCTTGGCCTTGGAAGCGCCGTCGTCGCCGCTATAGAGCGCTGAGAACGCGTTCGGGTCGCTGAAATCGTGCTGCTCCCAGCTCCGCTTGCGCAGCATCTCGGCAAGCTGCTCGGATTTCTCGATCGAGGTGGTGCCGACCAGGACCGGCTGCCCGCGCGTCTTGCAATCCTCGATCAGGGTGAGGATCGAGCGGTATTTCTCCGCTGCCGTGCGATAGACCTCGTCATCGTCGTCGATGCGGGTCACCGGCAGGTTGGTCGGGATCTCCAGCACTTCGAGATTGTAGATGTCGATGAACTCGTCGGCCTCGGTCGCCGCCGTGCCGGTCATGCCGGCAAGCTTCTCGTACATGCGGAAGTAGTTCTGGAAGGTGATGGAGGCGAGCGTCTGGTTCTCCGGCTGGATCGGCTGGTGCTCCTTGGCCTCGAGCGCCTGATGCAGGCCTTCCGAATAGCGCCGGCCCGGCATCATGCGGCCGGTGAACTCGTCGATGATGACGACCTCGCCGTTGCGAACGATGTAGTCCTTGTCGCGGTGGAACAGCTTGTGGGCGCGCAGCGCCTGGTTGACGTGGTGAACGACCGAGACGTTCTCCACGTCGTACAGCGACTCGGTCTTGAGCAGGCCGGCGCCGCGCAGCGTCTGCTCCAGCTTTTCCATGCCCTGCTCGGTCAGGCTCACGGCGCGCTGCTTCTCGTCGACCTCGTAATCGGCCTTTTCGAGCGCCGGAATGAAGGTGTCGATCGTGTTGTAGAAATCAGAGCGGTCGTCGAGCGGGCCTGAGATGATGAGCGGGGTGCGCGCCTCGTCGATCAGGATGGAGTCGACCTCGTCGACGATCGCGTAGATGTGGCCGCGCTGGACCATGTCCTCCATGCGATACTTCATGTTGTCGCGCAGGTAGTCGAAGCCGAGCTCGTTGTTGGTGCCGTAGGTGACGTCGCAATCATAGGCCTGCTTGCGCTGCTCGTCGTCGAGGCCATGGACGATGACGCCGACCTTGAGGCCGAGAAACGTGTAGATCTGCCCCATCCATTCGGAGTCGCGCTTGGCCAGGTAGTCGTTGACGGTCACCACATGGACGCCGCGGCCCGACAGCGCGTTCAGATAGACCGGCAGCGTCGCCACCAGGGTCTTGCCCTCGCCGGTCTTCATCTCGGCGATATTGCCTTCGTGCAGCACCATGCCGCCGATGAGCTGCACGTCGAAATGGCGCTGGCCGAGCGTGCGCTTGGCGGCCTCGCGCACGGTGGCGAAGGCCGGCACCAGCACATCGTCGAGCGAGGCGCCTTCGGCGACCTCCCGCTTCAACGCCTCGGTCCGCGCCCGCAATGCCTCGTCGGAAAGCTTTTCCAGCTCTCCCTCGAGCGCATTGATCTTCTCCACGCGCGGGAGATAGCCCTTGATGCGTCGTTCGTTGGCGGAGCCAAAGAACTTGCGGGCAAGCGCGCCGATCATGCGCTTCGTCCTTTCAGAGGATTCATGCAAACGGCGGATTGCGGCCGGAATGGCCGCATTCAGCGACACATAGGAGGGGGTCGTAGCCTTGTCAATCGGCGATTCCCCCTCACGTTTTCGTCAAAATCGGCCGCTATTGCACCATTGCCAACTCCGGCCGATTGCGCAACTCTCCGGCCGCTTCCGCCGCCGGCGGTCGCCTTACCGCGCGCAAGGACGAAGTCCTCGCGCCCAAGGACCATCTGATGACTGCGCCGCAACTTTCGCCTGCCCCCGCTTCGAAGCTCGGGGCATGCCGTCCGCGCTGGGCGAGCTTCGCCATGATCTCGCTGGCGTTCTTGGCTTTGCCGCTGGCAGCCGGCTGCTCGAAGGAAGCCTCTTCCCAGAAGCAGGAGCCGAACGCGACCGCATCGGCCTCCGATCCCACCGTGGCGCGCGTCAACGGCGTCGAGATCAGGGAGAGCGATCTGGCCATGGCGGAGCAGGATATCGGGCAGAACCTGCAAAACGCTCCGCCCGAGGCCCAGCGCGAGCAGCTCATCGCCTATGTGACCGATATCATTCTGGTTTCCCAGGCCGCCAACGGCAAGAAATTGTCCGACGATCCCGATTTCCAGCATCACCTGGCGTTCATCCGCAACAAGATGCTGATGGGGCTGCAATTGCGGGAGGAAGCCAAGGGCGCGGTGACCGAGGAGGCCGAGCACAAACTCTATGAAGAGGCGGTCAAGCCCATGGGGGCGGAAGAGGAAGTGCACGCCCGCCACATCCTGGTGGAGACCGAGGACGAGGCCAAGGCGATCGTCGAGCAGATCAAGGGCGGCGCCGATTTTGCCGCCTTGGCCAAGGAGAAGTCGAAGGACCCGGGCGCCGCCGACGGCGGCGATCTCGGCTATTTCACCAAGGAGCAAATGGTCCCCGAATTTTCCGAGGTGGCCTTCAAGATGTATCCCGGCCAGCTTTCCAACCCGGTGAAGACGCAGTTCGGCTGGCACATCATCAAGCTCGAGGACAAGCGGATGCGGCCGGTGCCCGAGCTGGACGCCATCAAGGAGCAGATCGACACCTATCTGGTGCGCCGCGCGCAGTCCGAATACGTCGCCAAGCTGCGCCAGACCGCCAAGATCGAGCGCCTCGACCATCCTGCACCGCCCCCAGGTATGCCGCCGTCCATGATGGCTCCCGGCGTCCCGGCGCCGAAGTAGCGCCGGTTCTTGTCCCGGATGCGGTGCAGCGCGCAGCTCTTGCGGAGCGGTGCGCCGCTGGTCCGGGACCGTTTCAAACGCTAGAGTCTGGGACGGTCCCGGCTCAAGGCCGGAACAAGTCTCGGAACGGTCCCGGGTCAGCCACGCACCACCAAAGGCGTGCTGCGTTGCGCCTGGGACGCCTCGATACAATCCACCCTACCTCGGTCCACCCCAATGGCGACCGCCATCTCTCCCCTGGCGCCCACCTTGATGCCGCAGATGCCGGCCATCGAAGGCGTGCGGCTTGCTACCGCCGCCGCCGGCATCCGCTACGCCGGCCGCACTGACGTCTTGCTCGCATTGTTCGAGCCCGGTACCACCGTGGCGGGCGTGTTCACACGCTCCAAGTGCCCGTCCGCCCCGGTCGAATGGTGCCGCGCCCGGATCAAGCCCGGTCGGGCCCGCGCGCTGGTGGTCAATTCCGGCAATGCCAATGCCTTCACGGGCAAGAACGGGCGCGTGGCCACCCGGCTCACGGCCGACATCGCCGCCAAGGCCGCGCATTGCAGGCCCGGCGAGGTTTTTCTGGCTTCGACTGGCGTCATCGGCGAACCGCTCGATGCCGGCAAGTTTGCCGGCGTGATGGCGGGACTGGCCGAAACCGCGACCAAATCCGCTTCCGGCGAGGACTGGCTCGATGCCGCCCGCGCCATCATGACCACCGATACGTTTCCCAAGCTCGCGACCGCGACCGCGCGGCTGGGCAAGACCGCCATCACCATCAACGGGATCGCCAAAGGCGCCGGCATGATCGCGCCCGACATGGCGACCATGCTGGCCTTCGTGTTCACCGACGCGCCGATTGCGGCGCCCGTGCTGCAGGCGCTGCTCAGGGAAGGGGTGACCGACACCTTCAACGCTGTGACCATCGACGGCGACACCTCGACCTCGGACACGCTGATGGTCTTTGCCAGCGGGGCGGCGGCCTGGCGCGGGGCTCCGCGCATCGCCAGGGCGAGCGATCCGCGGCTCAAAGCCTTTCGCGCCGCCTTCGTGCGGGTCCTCGCCAACCTGGCCGAGCAGGTCGCCCGCGACGGCGAAGGCGCCCGCAAGCTGGTCGAGGTCGTGGTCGAAGGCGCGGTGTCGAAACCTTCGGCCCGGCGGATCGCGCTTTCGATCGCCAACTCGCCGCTGGTGAAGACCGCCATCGCCGGCGAGGACGCCAATTGGGGCCGCGTCGTCATGGCGGTCGGCAAGGCCGGCGAGCCGGCCGATCGGGACCGGCTGTCGATCTGGTTTGGCGGCATCAGGGTGGCCCACCGCGGCGAACGCGATCCGGCCTATGACGAAGCCGAAGTCTCGGCGGTGATGAAGAAGCCGGAGATCAGCCTCAAGGTGGCGCTCGGCCTCGGCCGCGGCCGCGACCGCGTGCTGACCTGCGACCTCACCAAGGAGTATGTCGCCATCAACGGCGATTACCGATCTTAGGATCGGCTTTCCACTGGTGCCGCCCGTGAGCCTCAAAACCGTCCTGGTTGCCGCTTGCGCGCTCATCGATGCGGACGGACGCGTGCTGATCGCGCAGCGGCCGGCCGGCAAGGCGATGGCGGGCCTGTGGGAATTTCCCGGCGGCAAGGTCGAGCCGGGCGAACGCCCGGAGCAGAGTTTGATCCGGGAGCTCAAGGAGGAATTGGGCATCGTGGTCGAAGAGGCGTGCTTGGCGCCGCTGACATTCGCCAGCCACGCCTATGCGGACTTCCATCTGCTGATGCCGCTCTATGTGTGCCGGCGCTGGGAGGGAATCGTGGCGGCGCAGGAGGGCCAGCGGCTCGCCTGGGTGCGGCCCAACCGGCTGCGGGACTACCCGATGCCACCCGCCGACGCGCCGCTGGTGGCGCATCTGATGGGCTTGTTGTGAAGCCGCAGGGCGCAATCGCGTTATGGCGCCGTTCCGCGAGGCCGATGGGGCAATACGCTGACGCTATTGAATCTCCGTGCGAGCTCGTCGAACAGCGCCTTCGCCATTCGCCGCGTACCTTTTTCTGATAGGCCAAGCCATCCACTTTGCGTTTGCCCCACAGGCCGAACGCATCGCCTTCCTGCTTGCTGATCCGCCCGGCGAGATAGTCATCGATCGCCTTGGCGGATCAAGGCGGCACGCGACCGCTTCTCTTTCTTCGATAATTCGTCGAGCGCTTGAATCTGGGTATCGCCGAGATCGACCAGTGTCCGCATCTGCTTCATCCATGATAAATGGCCGTTGGCTCTGCCGGTATCACACCAGCTCAAGCCGCAACTCGCGGCCGACAATGCGAGCGGCGCGCATCAGCGTTTCGAGAGTGGCGCTACCATTTTCGGGATCGAGCAACCGATCAACCTGCGCACGGCTTGTGTCCATAAGCTCGGCCATGCGTGCCTTGGTGATGTGCTGCTTCTTCATCTCCTCGGCGATCTGTCGGGCAATCACCGACTTGACGGCGGCGGCGGTGACCTCTTCGCGGATGCCAGCTTCGTCAAGCCAGCTCTCGAAGGTCGAGCCAATATGCGGATTTTTCTTCCTCATGATAACACCTGTTTCAATCGCTGCCTGGCCAAAGCCAGCTCATCTGGCGGAGTCTGACGCGCCTTCTTGATAAAGCTATGCAGTGCGATCAGCATCCCATCGTGAAATCCGAACAAAACGCGCGCCTCACGCTGACTTGGGAGGGATGACCGCACCTCCCACAGGCCCTGGCCTAGGGGCCGGCATGTCGGCAGCCCGACCGGCCAGCCAAATTGGACCTTCGCGATGTCCCGACCGATGCGCCGCTTGTCCTCACGGGGCAATTCGTTCAACCACTCTCGTACTGGTTCGCGGCCTGCGGTCGACCTCCAGAAGACGAGCGGGATCGGCTGCAGCTTTTCCGTCATTCAGCCCGTTGTGTATCAAAATAGATACACCTTTGCAAGTTTCTCGGAGGGAGCCGGCTGAACTTAGGGGATTGCACCCTACGCAGCCCTACCCGCCCGCCTTCTCCCCGGCCGAGCGTTCCTGGGTGCCGAGCGCGTCGGCGAGCCGGGCGCGCGCCGAGCCCGGCGCCAGCGGCTGCTGCTGGCTCTCGTGCGGCGCCCAGCCCGAGAGATAGACGATCTCGAAAGTCGCCCGCACGCGCCCATCCGCATCGGCGAAGCGCGCGGCATAGATTTCGAGCATGCGCGCCAGCGTCGCGCGCCGCAGCGGCCGCCGGCGCCGATCGACCAGCGGGTTGGCGGCTCCCATGCGGCGCAGGTCGTGCAGCAGGGCCAGCGGCGATGGATAACGCACGGTGAGACGGTCCACATCGGTGACCGGCAGCGCGAAGCCGGCCCGCTGCAGCAGCGATCCAAGCTCGCGCAAATCGGCGAACGGCAGGACGCGCGGCGAGATGCCGTCCTCCATCTCGGCCTCGGCCGCCGCGAACGCCGTCCGCAGCTCGGACAGCGTATCGCCGCCCAAGAGCGCCGCCACGAACAGGCCGTCCGGCTTGAGCGCGCGGCGGACCTGCACCAGGGTCCCGGGCAGATCGTTGACGAGCTGGAGCGCCAGCGCCGAAACCACGAGATCGAGCGAGCCGTCGCGAAACGGCAGCGCCTCCTCGTCCGCCGCGACCGCAACCCCGCTCCCGCCGGCCGCCCCTTTCGCCGCGTCTTCCGCCAGCGTATTGGCGGCGATGATGGTGCCGACCTTGCCGCTGCCGGCGAGCACGCGGCTCACCGCATCGGTTTGGGTGCCCAGATCGACCCCGCACGGAAAGGCGCGCAGCACGCTTGCCAACCGGTCGGCCAGCTCCTCGGCCACGCGATCAAGCAAGAACGTGGACGGCCCGCGCGCCAGCGCGCGCCGCTGGCGCGCGCGCAGCAATGCACGATCAATGATCACGGGACCAGGACTCGAGGAGCTCGGGTGCACGGGATCTGGGGCCATCGTTCCATTCTGTCACGGGCGGGCGATATCCTTAAAGCCCGCCACGCCTGACCGGCGAGAGGCGGGGGAAACGGGCGCGCCGGCCTTTACGACGCGCGCGCCGGGACGATAACGTTGGGGTATGCCGATGCAGCTTACCGCCGCAGATGCGCGCTCCGCACGATTGGCGCGCCTGAGCGGCGCCGCGCGCGCCATTTTCGGGCTCGCGCTCGGCGTGGCGCTGCCGCAGCTGTGCGCGTCCTGCCGCGAGCCGGTCGAGGGCGAGGGATTGTGCGCGGCCTGCTGGTCGAAGCTCTCCTTCATCGCGCCCCCCTATTGCGAGCGGCTCGGCATCCCGTTTCCGTTCGATCCCGGCCCCGGCATCCTGTCCATGGAAGCGATCGCCGACCCGCCCGCCTACAACCGGGCGCGCGCCGCGGTGTGCTTTGACGAGATCGCCCGGGTGCTGGTGCACGCCTTGAAATACGGGGACCGGCTCGATCTCGCCCCGATGATGGGCCGCTGGATGGCGAATGCGGGCCGCGAGCTCACCCGCGAGGCCGACCTCATGGTGGCGGTGCCGCTGCACTGGCGGCGGCAATGGGCGAGGCGGTTCAATCAATCGGCGCTGCTGGCCGACGTGGTCGGCAAGGCGAGCGGATTGCGGGTTTGCCATGGAGCGCTCAAGCGCGTCAAAGCCACCGCGCAACA
>DASXXS010000029.1:0-21884 GCA_036502925.1 Xanthobacteraceae bacterium | reverse complement strand
CTTCGCGATCGGTCATCGGCAACCTTGTGCGCCCGCAAGCAAGCCGGGCACCGAATGAGACTTATGACTTCGCCAAGGGGGCGGAAAGATGGACCGCGGCCTTCACGGCTTCGGCCAGTTGTCGCGCAGCCAGCGCGCGAGACTTTCCTCGCTGACCTCGCCCGCGGCGAGGGCAATCATCATGGTGGTGGCCTGGGCCGGGTCAGGTGAGAAGCGCACGCCGTTCTTTCGCAAGAACGCCACCATGGTCATGAACGCAATCCGCTTGTTGCCATCCACGAAAGCGTGATTTTTGGCAAGGCCAAACGCATAGCTGGCCGCGAGCTCTGGCAACCCGGCTTGCTCGTAGTGCCATTTGTTGATCGGGCGCTCGAGCGCCGAGCGCAACATAGCATCGTCGCGCAGTCCCGGTGCTCCACCGAACCGACGCAATTGACGACTGTGCATGGCAATGACCTGATCGCAGGTCACCCAAGCCGGCCCTTCGGCCTCGGTCATATTGGGGCTCGATCATTTTGCCAGAGCGGCGAGCGTGTCCCGATATTCGTCCATGATCTCTTCGGCTATATCCATCGTCTTCTCAAAATCGGGATCGTACGGCAGCGCTTGGAAACCACCGCCCGCAAGCTCGGTAATGTGAAGCTGCTGGCCGCGTTTGAGATCGAGGCGCTGCATCAGCTCGCGGGGCAAGATGACCCCGTCGGAATTGCCGATCTTTTTGATTTCGACTTTCATGCGAGTGGCCGTCAATTTCGAGGTGGACGGAACAGCTGGACGTCTTACGGCTGTATAACACAGCAGCTGGCGACGTTCAACAGATGTAATACGCCCACAACCCATTGCTCAGACGCAATTATTACGCCAACCCCTCCAGCTCCGCGATCATCGCTTCGATCACGCCGAGGCCCTTCTGCCAGAAGGCCGGGTCGCGGGCATCGAGGCCGAACGGCTCGAGCAGCTCGGTATGATGCTTGGTGCCGCCGGCCGCCAGCATGGCGAGATAGCGCTCGGCAAAGCCTTCGGCGGCGCGCTCGTAGACCGCGTAGAGCGAATTCACCAGGCAATCCCCGAACGCATAGGCATACACATAGAACGGCGAATGCACGAAATGGGGAATGTAGCTCCAGAAGGTCTCATAGCCGGGGCGCAGATCGATCGCCGGCCCCAGGCTCTCGGCCTGCACCTCGAGCCAGATCGCATTGAGCCGCTCGGCGGTCAGCTCGCCCGACCGTCGCTCGCCATGGACCTGGCGCTCGAACGTGTAGAACGCGATCTGGCGCACCACCGTGTTGATCATGTCCTCGACCTTGGCGGCGAGCATCGCCTTGCGCACTTTCTTGTCGGTGGTGCCGGCGAGCAGCTTCCTGAAGGTCAGCATTTCGCCGAACACGCTCGCGGTCTCCGCCAAGGTCAGCGGGGTCGGCGCCATCAGGGCGCCGTTCGGCGCCGCCAGCACCTGATGGACCCCATGGCCGAGCTCGTGGGCAAGCGTCATCACGTCGCGCGGCTTGCCCTGATAATTGAGCAGCACATAGGGATGGGCCGACGGCACGGTCGGATGCGCGAAGGCGCCGGGCGCCTTGCCGGGCCGCACCGGCGCGTCGATCCAATTGTTCGCAAAGAAGCGCTCGGCAATCGCTGCCATCTCGGGTGAGAACGCCGCATAAGCGCCGAGCACGGTCGCTTGCGCCTCGCCCCAGCCGATGGTGCGGGTCGCGACCTTGGGGAGCGGCGCGTTGCGATCCCAGTACGGCAGACGCTTTTTGCCGAACCAGCGCGCCTTCAAGGCGTAATAGCGGTGCGAAAGCCGCGGATAGGCGGCCCGCACGGCGGCAACGAGCGCCTCGACCACTTCGGGCTCGACCCGATTTGAAAGGTGGCGGGCATCCGCCACGTCCGCAAAGCCACGCCAGCGGTCGGAAATCTCCTTGTCCTTGGCGAGCGTGTTGGTGACCAGGGTGAACAGCCGCTGGTTGGCCTTGAAGGTCTTGGCCAAGGCCGCCGCAGCGGCCTTGCGGTTTTTCGGATTGGCGTCCTGCATGAGATTGAGGGTCGGCTCGATCGCCAGCGATTTTGGCCCGACCTTGAAGCGCAGGCCCGCGATGGTTTCATCGAACAGCCGGTTCCAGGCCGAATGGGCGGTCACCGATTTCTCGTGGAACAATTGCTCGATCCGATCCTCGAGCTGGTAGGGCTTTTCCTTGCGGATGTCCTCCAGCCAGGGCCGGTAATGGGCGAGCCCGGGATCCGCCATGGCCTCGGCCAGCTTGCCGTCATCAATCCGGTTGAGCTCGAGCACGAAGAACAACAGATGCGTCGAGGCGGCGGTGATGCGGTCCTGCACGTCGCCGTAGAACTTGGCGCGTGCCGGATCGATCGTATTGCCGGCATGAACGAGGCCCGCATAGGAGACGAGCCGGCCGATGAGATCGTCGAGCGCCTCATAGCGCTTGATTGCCTGCGTGAGCGCCGGCGCGGCCTGTGGGCCTTGCGCCAGCGCGGCGAGCTTGCCCTTGTAGGTTTGCTCGAAGGCGACGCTTTCGGCATCGGCGCGATCGAGATCGCGGGCGACGCGCGGATCGTCAAGCCCGGCATAGAGATCCGCAAGATCCCATTCCGGCAGCTTCGAGCGGCCGGCGGCGGGGCGGGAATTGGATTTGGCGGGCTTTTTGGCGGCGACGCGTTTTGCTGATGCGGGCATGGATTGGTTCGCTGCTGGAAGGAAAGCGGCCGCGCCATGAGCGACGCCATGGAGACCGACAGATCTGCGACTCGTCCACATATATGGGGCGCGCCGCGCGGCCGATCAATTCGCCGTGCGAATCCCGGGCGCCGACTTAACACCGCCTTAAGCGTGGTCGGCGACAGTGCCCCGTTTCGGCACAGGCCGTGCCGCTACGAGGTCGCGTGACAAGCGAGGTTGTGTTGGGCGAGCGTATTCTGATTGTCGACGACGATCCGGTGCAGCGCCGGCTGCTGGAGAATGCGGTCAGCCGCTTCGGCTATGACGCCCTCATGGCCGAAGGCGGCGACGCGGCGGTGGCCCTCCTCACCGGCACGGACGGCCCGCCCGTGGACGCGGTGGTGCTCGATCTGGTCATGCCGGATCTCGATGGTCTCGGCGTGCTGGCGCGGTTGCGCGGGGCCGGAATCGCGCTGCCGGTCATCGTGCAGACCGCCCATGGAGGCATCGACAATGTGGTTTCGGTGATGCGCGCGGGCGCCACCGACTTCGTGGTCAAGCCGGTCAGCCCGGAACGGTTGCAGGTTTCGCTGCGCAATGCCCTGGCGGCAAGCGCGCTGCAGGGCGAGCTTGCCCGCATCAAGCACAGCCGCGACGGCACGCTCAGGTTCCGGGACATCGTGACCCGCAGCCCGCGCATGCAGGCCGTGCTGCGCATGGCGGGCAAAGCCGCGACGTCGGCCATTCCGGTGCTGATCGCGGGCCAATCGGGCGTCGGCAAGGAGCTGATCGCGCGGGCGATCCATGGTTCCGGCGAGCGCCGCGCCAAGCCTTTCGTGGCGGTCAATTGCGGCGCCATCCCGGACAATCTGGTGGAATCCATCCTGTTCGGACATGAAAAGGGCGCCTTCACGGGCGCCACCGACCGCCATATCGGCAAGTTCGTCGAGGCTGCGGACGGCACCCTGTTCCTGGATGAGGTCGGCGAACTTCCGCCCGCCGCCCAGGTCAAGCTGCTGCGGGCGATCCAGGAAGGCGAGGTCGAGCCGGTGGGCGCCCGCAAGCCCGTCAAGGTGGATGTGCGGATCATCTCCGCGACCAACCGCGATCTCGCCGCCGACGTGACGGCGGGCCGCTTCCGCGACGATCTGTTCTACCGCCTGCACGTCTTTCCCATCACGGTGCCGGCGCTGGCCGAGCGGCCGGAGGATATCGCGGAGCTGGTCCGCCATTTCGTCGCCCGCTTCGCGGCCGAGGAAGGCAAGCGCATCAGGGCGATCAGCGGCGAGGCCCTGGCGCTGCTGGGAGCCCATCGCTGGCCCGGGAATGTCCGCCAGCTCGAAAACGCGGTGTTCCGCGCGGTGGTGCTGGCGGAGACCGATGAGATCGGGGTTAACGAATTCCCGCAGATCGCAACCCAGCTGGCACGCCATCCGACCGGCTCCGACGAGGACGAGGGTCGCGCGCCCGCGCCGGGTGTCGAGACCGCCATCATCGTGGGGGAAGCTCACCGCCGGGAATTGGGCGGCTCCATCGCGCCCTGCGGCACAGCGGCCGCCATCCTCCCGCTCATCGATCCGAGCGGGGAGGTGCGCCCGCTGGATGAGCTGGAAACCGAGGTGATTCGCTTTGCGGTTAACCACTACCGGGGCCGGATGTCCGAGGTCGCGCGCCGGCTGCGGATCGGCCGCTCCACCCTTTACCGTAAACTCGATTTGCTCGAATTAGACACGGACGACCCCGCGACAGACAACCAAAGCGCCGTTAAGGCGTTGTAACTGGGTTACAGGGCTCGAAAATCGGCCACGATCGCCGCGAATAATATCGCCGCGCTGTTGCGTCGGTCGGCGATTTGGAGTCATTTCGGGGCCGTATGGGCGCGGGTGGATGAGAACAACGGAACCTTCGACGGTTCCGCAACCGGGAGTATTGATAATGCGCGGCCTTCGTTATGACCGCATCTTCGCCGGAACCGCAATGGCCCTTGTCCTGGCAGCCGCGACATCTGCCGGTGCGACGTCCCCCAAAAGCACGATTGCCCACAAACCCGCCAAGCTCACCGCCGCGGTAACGGCTCCGAGCCAGACGGAAGCCGCGCCGGTTGCCCCGGCTCCGGCCACAACCACCGCCGATGTCACCGGCGCGCCGGGCAGCGATGCGCCTGCACAGACCGAAACGGTGCCGGCCCCCGCGGCCGCTCCAGCCCCGGATGCCACGCCGGCGCCGGCGGCTGCCGCCCCAACCCCGGCGGCGGCTACGCCTGCGTCCGCCAGCGAGACGGTTGCGCCCGACCCGTTCGCCTCGCTCGATCCGGCCGACCGGCCGATCGCCGAGAAGATTCGCGACCTGCTGGCGGCCAAGACCGACAAGATTTTCGCCAACAAGAAAGAGCATGCCGCCGTCGAGACATTCTATCAGAACCGCAACATGGCGCCCCTGTGGCTCGACCACGGGGTCGAGAACGATCGCGCCAAGGCCGCCATCACGCGCATCCGGGCCGCCGATTCCGACGGCCTCGAGGCGAACGACTACAAGATCCCCGACTTCGCGGCAGCCGGTGCGGACTCCCTGGCGGAGGCCGAGCTAAAGCTTACCGAGACGCTCCTCACCTATGCGCGCCACGTTCAGGCCGGCCGCTTCAACTATTCGAGTGTCAGCAAGAATATCGAGCTGCCGCAGCAGCCGCCTGAGCCGTCCGAGGTTCTCGCCAAGCTCGCCGACGCCAAGGATGCCGGCAAGGCGCTGGATGAGTTCAGCCCGCCGCAAAAGGGCTACCGGGCCCTCAAGGCGAAGCTGGCGGAGCTGCGGAACAGGTCCGGCGGCGGGGCCGGCCATGGAATCCCGGACGGTCCCGAGCTCAAGCTCGTCAAGGTCCCGATGGAGGACCCGCGCGTGCCGCAATTGCGCGAGCGGTTCGGCCTCAAGGGCGACGCCGGCGACCTGCACTACGACGCCAAGCTGGCCGAGGCGGTGAAGAAGTACCAGCGCAGCAACGAGCTCAAGGTCACCGGCGCACTCGATGCGCAGACCATCCGGGAGCTCAACGGCCCGCCGCGCGACAAGCAGATCGATATCATCATCGCCAATATGGAACGTTGGCGCTGGCTGCCGCGCGACCTCGGCAAGACCCATGTGATGGTCAATTTGCCGGACTTCTCGCTGCGGCTCATGCACAATGGCTCGCTGCTCTGGACCACCCGGATCGTCGTCGGCAAGCCCGCCATGCCGACCCCGCTGCTGACCGAGACCATGAAATACATCACGGTCAACCCGACCTGGAACGTGCCGCAGTCGATCGTGCAAAACGAATATCTGCCGGCCTTGGCGGAAGATCCCACGGTGCTCGACCGGATGGGTCTGCATGTCATCTACAACCGCGACGGCAGCGTCCACATCTATCAGCCACCGGGCGACGGCAACGCGCTTGGGCGGCTGCGCTTCAACTTCCCCAACCGGTTCGACGTCTACCAGCACGACACGCCGGAAAAGTATCTGTTCAACGAAACGCGTCGCGCCTACAGCCACGGCTGCATGCGGGTGCAGGATCCGGTCAAATACGCCGAGCTTCTGCTCTCGATCGAGCGGCCGAACGAGGGCTACACCGAAGACAAGATCAGGCGACTGTTCGGGCACGACGAGCAGGACATCCAGTTCCCGGCGCCGATACCGGTCCACCTGACCTACCAGACCGCCTATGTGGACGACGACGGGCAGCTGCAAATGCGCTCCGATGTCTACGGGCTGGACAGCCGGATGATGGCGCTGATCAAGACCGAGCGCGGCATGATCGATGTCGCCACCAAGGAACGCGACCGCGACACTGCCACCAGCGCCAGCGCGAGCGCACGTAGGCCGGTACGGCAGCCGCTGCAGCCGCAGGGCGGCAGCGGTTTCTTCCAGGCCCTGTTCGGGGGCGGTCCGCCGCCCCCCGTGGGTCGCCCGCCGATGAGAATTCGCTAATCCTACCAGAGTCCTAACAAACCCTACCGGAACCGATAGGGTTTGTTATCCACCCCGCAACGTTTTGGCTGTGCCGGCCACTTTTTGCCATAGTCCCCCTCTACCGTTTCGCTCATCGGGGGGGACGGGGCGCGCGGTAAGACCGCATTAACCCTTCCCCATAACACTGCGTTAAGCCTGTTCGCCGTGGCCGTTCGCCGCGCGTGAGAGGTGTTGTGTAACGGGAAGGCGAGATCGCTCGTGCCGATCAACGTCGCGCGCAAGGTTCGTCTGTCGACCAATTGTCTGTCGACCAGTCTGTCATCGATTCCGGTGCGCGCCGGCTATTGCGTCGGTTTTGCCGCCTTGCTGCTGGGGATCAGCTGCAACAGCCTGCAAAATGCGACCGCCGAGGGCGACACGCGGACCATCAGCCTTCATCACATGCATACCGAGGAAGACCTCACCATCACCTACAAGGTGAATGGCCGCTACGATGAAGAGGCGCTGAAAAAAATCGACTATGAGCTGCGCGACTGGCGCCGGGACGAGACCATCCACATGGATCCGCGTCTCATCGACCTGGTCTGGGAGGTGCATCGCGACGTCGGCGCGACCGAGCCGATCTCGGTCGTGTGCGGCTACCGCTCACCCCAGACCAACGCCATGCTGCGCCAGCGCTCGAGCGGCGTCGCGAAATTCAGCCAGCACACGCTCGGCAAGGCGATGGACTTCTATATTCCCGGCGTGCCGCTCGAAAGGCTGCACGCCGTCGGCTTGTATCTGCAGCGCGGCGGCGTCGGCTTTTACCCGACCTCCGGCTCACCGTTCGTCCATCTCGACACCGGCAGTGTCCGCCACTGGCCCGCCATCGCGGCAGACCAGATGCCGCGTCTGATGGCGGAGGGACAGAACCTGCACACCGCCGCGGAATCAGCCGAACTCGCCAGCAACCGCCGGCAGCCCGCCGTCCTCGCCAGGCTCGGGAGTGGCCGAAGCGCCGCGGACGGCGTCAGCCTCGCGGCTCTGGTCGAGCGGCCCGGCGCCGTGCCACTGCCGCAATCCAAGCCACGCGTGCAGCCCGCGACTTACGCGGTTGCCTCAGCGGAGTCCCGGCCGGTCCAGCTTCGACCCGCCCAGGCGACGAGCCTGGTCACCCGCGCTTCGCCCTCCGCCAACGACATCATCAATCAGCGTGACTATTGGGGCGACCTGCAGGCCGCCGACCCGGCCAATCCGCCGCAGGCGAATGCCGGCGCCCCTCGCCCGCCGGCGCCGATCCCGACCCCTGCCGTGTTGGCGTCGGCCGATCCGGAGGCAACCGCGAGCCTTGGCTCGAGCCTGGCGCCCTGGCCGCTGCCTGAGCGCGGCGAACCGCGAGCCGCCGGCGCGCTCGCCTATGCGGACCCGACCGCGCCGGTCGTCGCGCCGGTTCGCCCGTCCCCGATGGGCACCGCGATGGGCCGGCCGGCGGCGCCGCCCGATACCACGGTCGCGGTCAAGGGCGTCGGCGACCGGCCTTCGGTGATCTCGTCCAATCCGTCTGCGCCGGCCGCGGCGGCCAGCGGCGCCAGCAGGACCGGCGATCAGTTCAATGAGCCGTGGCTGCGCGCCTTGATCGTGAGCCCGAGCGCGCAAGACTTCATGAGCGCCTCGACCATCGGGTCGCCCGACTATCGCAGCCTCGCTCCGCTCCTGCGCAAGCCGCCCGCGGCCGTCATGATGACGTTTTCCCGCGATCCGCAACTCGGCATGACGGCGCGGAAATTCAGCGGCACGGCCATTGTCTTCGTCTCGACAGTGACGTTCGGCATCCGCACCGCATCGCTGCGCTAGACTAAGCGAGCATGCCGAGCGCGTGCATATAGGTTTCCAGGATCGCCTCCTGCTCCTTGCGCTCGTCGACATCCTGCTTGCGCAGCCGCACGATCGTGCGTAGCGCCTTCACGTCGAAGCCGGTGCCCTTGGCCTCCGCGTAGACGTCGCGGATATCATCGGCGATCGCCTTCTTCTCCTCCTCGAGCCGCTCGATTCGCTCCACGAAGGCTTGCAAATGATCCTTGGCAAAGCGGGTCGCGGGCTCTTCTTTGGTGGCGGTAGCGGCAGCGGTGGCCATCGATGACTCCTCAGTTGAGGCGCGGAGGTTCGAAATCCGCGGGCCCCAGGTCAAGGCCGATGGCGAGTCATCCACAGAACTGCACAGCAGGTGTGGAGATCAGTGCTTTTGGCTGGACTTTGCGAAGGCGGCGCGCTGCGCCGGGGAAGCCTCGTTCTGGTATTTGGATTTCCATTCCTCGAACGGCATGCCGTAGATCGCCTCCCGGCTCTCCTCCTTGGTCATCGGCACGCCGCTTTGATCGGCGGCTTCCTTCATCCAGTTCGAGAGGCAATTGCGGCAGAAGCCGGCGAAATTCATCAAGTCGATGTTCTGCACGTCGGTGCGCGAACGCAAATGCTCGACCAGGCGGCGGAACGCGGCCGCTTCAAGCTCGGTGCGGGTTTTCTCATCGATCGGCATGATCGCGACCTTTCGTTGTTGTTGCAACAATCCGGACTCGGGCCGGACCTCAAGGCCTCTATCGCACGTTACATAGGCGTGGAACCCTCGATTTTCCAGCGTGCCGGCTCAAACCGTGAGCCGCAATCGTCGCCGATGCCGCCAACGCCACCCTGGACGCTTGGACCGGTTCCGCGAATCATGCAAGCAGGACGAACGAAAGAGCTGGCCTTGCAAATACCTGTTCGCGCATTTCTGTTCGACCTGTTCGGCGCGGCCGTCACGGCCGCGCATCCGGACAATTGCGTAGCCCCGCTTCTGCCCGCGCCGCCGGCAGCCGGGCGCCTGGTGATCCTGGCGGCCGGCAAGGCGGCCGGCGCCATGGCCGAGGTCGCGGAACGCCATTACGTGGATCACTGCGGCGTGGCGGCCGATCGCGTCAGCGGTCTTGCGGTGACGCGGCACGGTTACGGGCGTCCGACCCGATTCGTGCGCCTCGTCGAGGCCGGCCATCCCGTTCCCGACGCTGCCGGGCTGGCGGCGACTTTGCAGACGCTCGCGCTGGCCGACAGTGCCGGCCCGGCCGATCTGGTCCTGGTCCTCATCTCGGGCGGCGCATCCGCCAATTGGATCGCGCCCGCCGTGGGCCTCTCGCTCAGCGAAAAACAGGCGCTGACCCGCGCGCTGCTCGCGTCAGGCGCGTCGATCTCCGAGATCAATACGGTGCGCAAGCATCTGTCGCGCATCAAGGGCGGGCGCCTGGCGGAGCGTGCCGCGCCCGCGCGGCTGGTCGCGATCGGCATTTCCGACGTGCCCGGCGACGACCCGGCGGTGATCGGCTCCGGTCCGACCGTGCCGGACCCGACCACGCTCGAGGACGCGCGCGCCATCGTGGCGCGCCACCGTGTGGCGGTCGCGGACGCCGTGACGCGCGCCCTTGGCGACCCGGCGAACGAAACCCCCAAGCCCGGCCAGCCGGTCTTTGCCGGAACCTCGTTTGCGCTGGCGACCCGGCCGGCCGAAGTCTTTCGCCGCGTGGAGGCCATCGTGCGCAAGGCCGGATACGACTGCGTGCTGTTGGGCGCACAGATCGAGGGCGAGGCGCGCGCGGTGGCGGCCGAGCATGCCGGGCTGGCGCGCGAGCTCAAGGCGCAAGGCCGCCGCGCCGTCATTCTGTCGGGCGGCGAGCTCACCGTCACGGTGCGGGGCCGCGGCCGCGGCGGCCCGAATCAGGAATATGCGCTGGCGCTCGCCATCGCGCTCGCCGGCACCGCCGGGGTGGCGGCGCTGGCAGGGGACACCGATGGCACCGACGGCGGCAGCGGACGGCCCGACGACCCGGCGGGCGCCTTCATCGACGCCAGCACGCTCGCGCGGGCGCGCCAGCTCGGCCTCGATCCGGCCGAATTCCTCAACGACAACAATTCGACCGAATTCTTTGCCAAGCTCGGTGACCTCCTCAGGCCGGGACCGACCTTCACCAACGTCAATGATTTCAGGGCCATCGTCGTTGACAGCCGGTAGGGCTTCACGCGATATCGGGCGCGGCGGCGATGTGGGCGCGATGCGATGTGGGCACCATGACACGTCAACCGGGAAAGCCGGGAATTCGCCGGTCCCCGTCGCGGCTCTTCGGGGCACACACGCTCATCGTCGGCGAGCTCATCGCCGGTCAGCTGCTCGCGCTGCTGCTCGTCCTTCTGCCTGATCCGGCGGCCGCGGATTTCCGCCTCTGCAACAATACGAGCGGCCGGGTCGGCATCTCGGTCGGCTACAAGGAAAACGAAGGCTGGACCACCGAGGGCTGGTGGAATCTCTCCGCCCGCAGCTGCGAGACCCTGCTGCGCGGAGCTCTGGTCGCGCGCTTCTATTATATCTATGCGATCGACTACGATCACGGCGGCGAATGGTCGGGCCAAGCCTATATGTGCACGCGCGAGAAGGAATTCACCATCAAGGGCACCGCGGATTGCCTCGCGCGCGGCTTTGACCGCACCGGATTCTTCGAGGTCGATACCGGCGAGCAGCCGTCGTGGACGGTGCAGCTCACCGAACCGGCGGAGCTGGCGCCCAGGACGCCGCTGCAGTCGCGCGTCCCGCCGGTGCAGACGCCCGCCGGCACCGGCCGGCCGCCGCCCGCCCCGGCGCCGACAGCTCCGAAAAGCAAGAACTGATGCGACGACTTCGTCGAACCAAGATCGTCGCCACGCTGGGCCCCTCGTCGTCCGAACGCCGCATGATCGCCAGCCTGTTCCGCGCCGGCGCCGACGTGTTCCGCATCAATATGAGTCACACGTCGCATGAACGCATGCGCGACCTGGTGGCGGCGATCCGCGCGGTGGAGACCGAATATGGACGGCCGATCGGCATCCTGGTCGATCTGCAGGGTCCCAAGCTTCGGGTCGGCAGCTTCAAATCCGGACCGGTGATGCTCGAGAATGGCGCCAGCTTCACGCTCGACGCGGATCCGGCCGCGGGCGACGCGACCCGGGTCGAGCTCCCGCATCCGGAAATCTTCGCCGCCGCCGTGCCGGGCCACGCTCTGCTGCTCGACGACGGCAAGGTGCGCCTGGTGGCGACCGAGGTCGGCCCTACCCGCATCGTCACCCGCGTCGAAGTCGGCGGCAAGTTGTCGGACCGCAAGGGCGTGAGCCTGCCGGACACCATGATCCCGTTCTCGGCCCTGACCCCCAAGGACCGCTCCGATCTGGAAGCCGCCCTGGACACCGGTATCGACTGGGTGGCGCTGTCGTTCATCCAGCGTCCCGAGGACATCGCCGAGGCCAAGAAGATCACGCGCGGGCGCGCCGTGGTGATGGCCAAGATCGAGAAGCCGCAGGCGGTGAACCGGCTCGACGAAATCCTCGACCTGTCCGACGCCCTGATGGTGGCGCGCGGCGATCTCGGCGTCGAGATGCCGCTGGAGAAAGTGCCCGGCGTGCAAAAGCAGATGACGCGGGCGTCGCGGCGCGCCGGCAAGCCGGTGGTGGTCGCGACCCAAATGCTGGAATCCATGATCACGAGCCCGGTGCCGACGCGGGCCGAAGTCTCGGACGTGGCGACGGCGATTTTCGAGGGCGCCGACGCGGTCATGCTGTCGGCCGAGTCGGCCGCCGGGCAGTATCCGGTCGAGGCGGTCGCCACCATGAATCGCATCGCCGAGGAGGTGGAGAGCGACGCGCTCTACCGCACCATCATCCATGCGCAGCGCACCGATCCGGAGGCGACCGGCGCCGACGCCATCAGCGCGGCGGCGCGGCAGATCGCCGAGACGCTCGAGCTGTCCGCCATCATCTGCTGGACCAGCTCGGGCGCCACCGGACTGCGGGTCGCGCGCGAGCGCCCGCAGCCGCCGATCGTGGCCATCTCGCCGAATTTGTCCACCGGCCGCAAGCTGTCGCTGGTCTGGGGCGTCCATTGCGTGGTGGCGGAGGATGCCCATGATCAGGACGACATGGTCCAGCGGGCTTGCCGCCTCGCCTTCAAGGACGGCTTCGCCAAGGCCGGGCAGCGCGTCATCATCGTGGCGGGCGTGCCGCTCGGCACGCCGGGAGCGACCAACATGCTGCGCATCGCCTTCGTCGGGTCGGAGGCGGCGCAGGAGATGTGAGCGTCTGTCCCGGATTTCAAACCAGGGGCATCCGGCAATGCGCGCCGAACGCCCGCACCAGCGGGTCACGAAATCAGGCCCGCCAGGTGAAGAACGATCCCGGCCGCCGTGCAGGCGATCAGCGCCGGGATCATGCCGACCTTGAAGCGCAGGATGGCGACGATGGCGGCGAGCGCCAGCGCGAGCGCCCAGGGATCGACGCTGGAAAGAACCGGCAGATCAAAGTTGAGTCCATAGGCCCGCACCGGCGTCAGCTGCCGGAACACCGCGTGCAGGGCAAACCAGATCGCCAGGTTGAGAATGACGCCCACCACCGCGGCGGTGATGGCCGAGAGCGCCCCATTGAGCATCTTGTTGTCGCGCACCCGCTCGATAAAGGGCGCACCCAGGAAGATCCAGAGAAAGCACGGCGTGAACGTGACCCAGGTCGCCAGCAGGCCGCCGAGCGTGCCGGCGAGCAGTGGGGGGAGCGCACCGGCATCGCGGAACGCGGCCATGAAGCCGACGAACTGGAGCACCATGATCAACGGGCCGGGCGTGGTTTCGGCCATGCCCAGCCCATCGAGCATTTCGCCCGGCTTGAGCCAGCCGTAATGCTCGACGGCCTGCTGCGCCACATAGGCCAGCACCGCATAGGCGCCCCCGAAAGTGACGACGGCCATCTTGCTGAAGAAGACGGCGATCTGGCTGAATACATTGTCGGCTCCCAATGTGGCCGTGAGCGCGATCACGGGCACGAGCCAAAGGGTGAGCCACAGGGCGGCGACCGATAGGGCCCGCGCCAGATTGGGCCGGGCATGCGCGGGAAGCTCCTCCCCCAGCACACTGTCCGCCGCGGCAGCTTGGTCGCCGCCGCCGCTGCGGTGGCCGGCATCGATCTTGAAGACCTCCGCGCCGCTCGCCGCGCCGGCCAAGCCGATCAGCCCGGCACCGAGAATGATGACCGGAAACGGGATGTCGAAAAAGAAGATGGCGACGAAGGCGGCCGCCGCCAGCGCCCGCAAGACGTTGTTCTTGAGCGCCCGCTTGCCGATGCGGAACACCGCTTCCAGAACGATCGCGAGCACCGCCGCCTTGAGGCCGAAGAACAGCGCCACCACGAGCGGCACATTGCCGAAAACGGCGTAGACGTAGCTCAGCCCCATGATGGCGATGATTCCGGGCACGACGAACAGCCCGCCGGCCATGAGGCCGCCGAGCGTGCGATGCATCAGCCAGCCGATATAGGTCGCGAGCTGCTGCGCCTCCGGACCGGGCAGCAGCATGCAATAGTTGAGCGCATGCAGGAACCGGCGCTCGGAAATCCAGCGCTGTTCCTCGACCACGATGCGATGCATCACCGCGATCTGGCCGGCCGGACCGCCGAAGCTGAGCATGGCGACGCGCAGCCAGACCTTGAGCGCGTCGCGCAGCGTGACCACGCGCGGCGCCGGCATTCGCAAGTTGTGATCAGCCGAAGGGATCGTTGGGGCGTCCTGGTCCATGCGCAATCACCTCGACACGCGAGTGCTGCGCAGAGCTTGGACGAGCGAGCCGTCTGACCGGGGGTCTGCGTTTCCCCGGGATTTGAACGTTAACGGTTTCCACATCAATCGCAAGATGCCGCCACTTTGGCCATTGCGGCCGATCGGATTCATTGGCATTCGCTTGCAGTTTTTGCTTACAGAGAGCGCGGGCGCGGCAGAGCCATGCGACGGCGCCGGCCGCACCGGCAGCGTGAGCTGCAATATAGTCGACTGCGTGGGGGGGCGGACATGTTCCTGACAACCGGTTCAAAGGCTGATGCACGCCGCAAGCCTGCCTGGCGCCGGCGCGGCGTCATGCTGGCTCTCGTCCTGGCCGCCCTGGCGCCCACGACCGCCACCGGGACGCCGGACGAAGCGCAGGTGAAGGCCGGACTGGAGGTTTGGAAATCGTCCGGATGCGCCGACTGCCATGGTCCGTTTGCGGACGGCGACAAGCAACGCGACGAGATGCCGACCGGCGCGAACTTGCGCGGCAGCCGGCTCGACGGAGCAGCCCTCAAGCAGACGATCAGCTGCGGACGGCCCGATACCGGGATGCCGTCCTTCGACGGCGGCGCCTACCTGGTGCGCGCCTGTTACGGGCAGCCGCTCGGCGCCGCGCCGGACAACCTCTACCCGGCGCCCCGCACCCTCACGCCCGCCCAGATCGACAGCGTGATCGCTTATCTGCAGGCGCACGTCCTTGGACGACGCCAGATCACGCGCGAGGATTGCCTGTATTATTACTACGACGCGCCCAGCTCCTGGTGCGACGACAAGTGAGCGGTCAGATATCGCGGCCTTCGACCTTTTCGCTCAGCTGCTTCACCAGATCCGGAATGTGCTCCAGATGCGGATGCACCGTCAGCGCGCGGCGGAAGGCCTCGAGCGCATGCTTGTCGTCGCCGAGCTCCTGCATGATCATGCCCAAGCCGGACAAGGCGCCGAAATGGCGCGGTTCGCGCTTGAGCACTTCATGGATATCGGCCAGCGAACGGTCGAAATCCTTTTTCGTGTAGTAGAGAGTGGCACGGCGGTTCCAGGCCTCGATATAGTCGGGCTTGATCTCGATGACGGCGGTCAGGAGCTTGATCCCGAGATCGAGGTCCTTGGCGTCGACGGCGGCCTTGACGCGGGTCATCAGCAGGGTGGTGGTGTCGCTGTCGGTGGCGATCCACATGGCCCAGATGCGGTTCTCGACGTATTTGGCGCTTTCGTCGTCGGGCGCGATCTTCAGGGCCTCGAACAGCCGATCGAGGTTCAGGCCTTGCTGGAGGCGCGGCAGATTGCTCGGCGGCTCCAGGAAACGGCGGTTGGTTTGCGCCCAGGCCGGCGCCGGCAGCAGCGCCGGCAAGGCAACGGGCAAGACGAATGCGGCTGCGAAAATCGCAGACCGCAAGGTCGCACCGAATCGCGTGCTCATGGGGGTATAACCTAACCCCCCACCGCAGCGCAGCAAAGATGGAATCTGATCAAGAAGTTGAGATTGCGGCCAGGCGTAGCGGCCGGGCCACACTCAGCCCTGGCTCATCCCTGGCGGGCCTTGAACCGCCGTTGCGTCTTGTTGATCACGTAAACGCGGCCCCGGCGTCGCACCAGCTGGTTGTTGCGGTGACGACTCCGCAGGGATTTCAAGGAGTTACGGACTTTCATGACGCTCACTCCGGCCGTCCGCGCTCCGGCGGTGGCAATGTCCTCAATATGGGTGCGCGCACAAATAAGGGGAGGGCGGCGTTTCGTCAATCGAGGCTTGGGGCTGGCGGCACGGCCGGGATCGGAGAGTGGCTGGCCGGCCGGTCCGATTGGGCGGACGGATGGCGGATTTCGCCACGGGGTGCGGCCCAATCTCCTGCGCCTGTTGATTTCATTCATGAAAATCGAGTTCGTTCTGCCAAAATGGAGGTATTTAGGTAAGATGCGCGCGGCGGCGAGGGCACCACTCAGTGCGCACAGCGCGACACTCCCTCTCTTTTCTTGACCCGCAAGCCAGAGAACCAGCCCAGTCAGGTAGGGTGCAGTCCAAGCTTGTTAGGTTGCTAATAACAGGAAAAATAACAAGCGGTCGGCCGGATCGAGAGGCGGATAACGCGCGCGCTCAGATCACTCGGCTGGGTCGCAACAACCGGCCGAAATGCATGGCTCGGGAGCACGCTTTATTGAAAACACAATCCGAGAACAATGGATCGCCATCCGGAGGTCGCCGGAGCCATGCAACGCCCGCGGTGCAGGAGGAAGCCTTCTTGCGCGGCGAGACTCGGGGCAGCTGAATTTCGATCGGTCCCGATTCTGAACAAATACCGCCGCGATCTTGCGCCCGGGCACAGGTCGTGAGTTTCAATTTCCTCAATCCGCTGATTCGCGCGGTCGTGTCAAGCGCGAAGCTATGCCGCGTTTGATCCCCATTTCCGTGCGCGGCCGCGCGGCCGACCTTGCCGAACGAGCTGCGCCCTCGAACGAGGCCGGGCACCACGAACCGGAGACCCGCTTCGCGACCTGGCTCAAGCGCCACTTCCTGCGCCTCTTGAACCTGGCGTTACGCCGATTCTGGTGGGTGGTGACGCCGATTCCTTCATACGCCGTGGCATTTTGTAATCATCGAAGAGCATCAGTGGACATGAATGTGTGCCTCCGCGGCCGGCGGCGTAACCCCGAGCGCTCCAACAATACAAATAATCACGAGCCCAATAGAGATTTCGAAAAGAGCGTTCCGTTCGAGCCGTCGGGTCGTCTCCGACTTCAAGGGAGAGGTGCCAGGCTCGGCAACTCCCGACAATAGGGGCATCAGATGCAGCCGATTAGCGGCGGCAAGGCCAACCATCCCGACGAACAGCCCAATCTTCAACTGCAGCAACCGGCCATAATCCGTATCAAATAAGTTGGCCGTTCCGCCCACCAAAAACCAGGCGTTGATCATCCCGCTCAAGAGCAGCGTCGCAACGGCCATGATGCCGAGATCCGAAAACCGGCCGGTGACATCACAAGCGATCAGTGCCCGCGCCTGTTCGTCGGAGCCGCGCAGCAGCCGGAGCAGCAGGACCAGCGGGATCAGGCCGCCGAGCCAGGCGCCCGCTGCGCCGAGATGAAAAGCATCCGCGGCGACGTGGACAAAGCCGGCGGTTCCGGGGGTTGCCCCGCCATGCCCCGCCCAGGCGAGGGACGCAACAAGGATGATCCCCGCTGATGCGGCAACAAGATCGCGCCCATGCGAGGGCTTCCGCGGCTTGAGCAGCAGGCCTGCGGCGAGCAACACCGCCAGCAGCAGGCGCAGCTGCCAATCGATGCCAAACCGCGTTTGGGTGAGGAGGAGCCATGCCGTACCGTCGGTGATTGCCTCGCTCAACGGCCGGTCGGCAATTCTGCCGGCCAACAGCAGCCACCATCCGGCGCCCGAGACCACCGCCAAGGCGAGACTGGCCAATAACCATACGGACAGACGCGCCCGGAATATCTGGACCACGCGCGATGAGGCACCCGCGACCGTTCGGAATGCGGGTTCGGCGACAAAGCACGCAAATAGGGTCGCGCCCGCGACCATCACGGTCGAAGCAAAGTGAACGGCTCGCACCGCTGCCAACGGATCGATCAAACGGCGCTCCACCTTGCGTGCGTGACCGGACGGGACATCAAGTTTGCGGCGTCAGCCACCGAAGGCGTCAATGCATCTTCATCCCGGGACTCATCTGCGTGTGGCCCGTGCCGGTACTTGCCGGCTGCCGCGCTCCGATGCTTTCCACCGCGAACTCGACTTCAAGATCGCCCGCCTTCTCGAACGTGAGCGTCCCTTTGATGTGGTCGCCCTGCTTGACCGGCTGCTTCAAGCCTACAAACATCGCATGGAATGAGTTTGGCTTAAGCTCGATAGTTTCTCCGGGTTTGATCTCCAGGCCGTTCGGCAGGGGCCGCATCTTCATGACACCGTTGGTCATGGTCATCTCGTGGAACTGGACGCTCGACGCCAAGCTGCTCGATCCCCCCGTAAGGCGGTCGGCGGCGGTTCCCGAATTCACGATTCGGAAATAGCCGGCGGTTGAGTCGGCGCCTTTTGGCGTGGCCCGAACCCATGGCTGGTCGACCTCGATGGTGCCTGTCTTGAAGCTCTGGGCGAACGCCTGGGTGGCGCAGAGCATCATCAGAATGGCGAAAACAAAGGATATGCACTTCATTGACTTCTTCCTTCGCGGTTGATTGTCGCCTCGCTTGCTCCTCAATGGCCGACCTGAAAGCTGAAGCTTCCCTCGGTCGTGTGCGTGTCCACCGACAGCGCGTGCCAATGGACCTTGTAGGTGCCCGGCGACAGGGCTTTAAGTCCAACGCGCATGACACTCGCGCTGATCCGTGCTTTGCCCTGATCCACTCTGGCGCCGTTGGCGTCGCGCACCTCCACCGTGCTGAAGGCCGCCTCCAGGTCTTGGGTGAATGAAAGGGAAAGCTCGCGTGGCGCGGTTGGCACGATGCTCCCGACGCGCGGTTCGGCGTGGTCGAGAAAGGCGTGGGCCTGGGCAACGGTCATACCAAACGGCCACAGCACGAGCAGGGTTACGGCGATGATGTTGCGCATGCCCTCACCTCCCGGCCATGGATTTCATCGGCGTGCTTGCGCCGAGCAGCGGTTGCCCGATTGTGCTCGGGAATATGTCGTCGAGATAAAGATGCAGCTGGGCGATGGCGCCGACGCCGGTGCCGCTGGAGCGATTGATCGGGACGATCGCTTCGACCCCGACCTGGAAATAGCTGCCGACCCAGATCACCCCCGGATTGACCGTGCCGGTGGTGATGGAGTCATTGCCGAAATTGTTGGCGACCGGGCGCGTGAACTGGGCCTCGACGATCGGGATCAGATGGTTGATGAAATCGGGCAGGCCGAGGTCGACGACGTTCGACTTGAGGTAAGGCATGCTGAATTGCAGCGACGTGCCCCACAGCACGTTTTGCGGAATCGCGTTGCCTGAAACCAGGTCGAGCGAGGTGGTCGGAATCTCGTAGCCGACCTGCCCGGTCACCGCGAAAGCGCGCAGGAAGCCGGCGCTGTCCGGCAGGTCTCCGAATCCCTTGCCGAAGTAGAACGTGGGAGTGATCGTGCTCCACGGATTGGCGCCCACTCCGGCGGCGCCCGAATTGCCCCAACTGAAGATGACTCCGGCCAGCATCGCCAGCTCATGCGGCGCGTCCTTCAGGAGCTGGAACTGAGCGGTGGTCACCAGATTCTGGAAGCCGTATGCGACCGGACCTTTGGTCGCGTCATCGGCCGGCGGGCTGACCCTCGTCCACGTCGTCGAGACGCTGATCCCGAAACTCTCGGTGATGCGCTTGGCGAAATCCGCCCCGACATCATGCTCCCGCCCCGCCGGGTTGGCGCTGTTGTATTGCACGGTCGGCAGCGACATTTCGTCGGCGACACACGGATCGTCGGTGGCGAGCGTTGCCGGAAAGAACCGCCCGCCGACGATGCAGTGGGCGAAAGCATTGGAAGCCGGCGAGAATGCAGCGAGTATCGCGAGCGAAAGCGCGCGCAGGATGAGTCGAGACATCGAAATCCCCCATTGTCAGGACGTGAATGGACGGTGGCAGCCGATCGGCTGTCGTACATCACGCGCTGAGCGGAGGACCCCGCGGCCGTGCGATCGAATATCTGGCGAGGACGGAAGCGCGTCGATGATCTGCCGGCCAGCACGCATTGCCGGCCTGCAAGTCGATTTGCCAAGACGGGGAAAGCGGCAGCGGCCCCTGCGCCAGGTACTGATTGCCGCCGGCAAAACAGAATATGCAATGGGTGTTGCCGTGATGGCCCGGCAAGTCGGCCGGCGAGACCGGGGCGCCGTCGGGTCCGTGCACGCAGAGCTCGAACGCGGGAGAGCCGCCGTCGACTGACGCAAGCGCGGCAGCCGGAGCGGCCGCGAAACCGAAAATGAGGCTTTGCAGAACGAGAGCGTAAATGGCCACAATGCTGGTGAGCCGGCGCCAGAGGCCTCGCCGTGCCGAGCCAGATTGTCGTGGTTTGACGCTCATGCGCGGCGAGCCTAACGGATATGCGAGCCGATTCAAGCCTGTGATCTTCGCGTCCCCCGCGTTATGGCGCCGCGCGCCCCCGACGTGATGCACCGCGTGACCCTCGCCCGCACCATGGCGGCGTAGGCATGGTCGTTGAACGCAAAACGAGACAAACCCCGGTTGCAGGTATCCTGGCACCGCCAGAAGGACCCAACCTTACCGTCAACTTTCCAGGTGGACGCAGCTCGGCGCCGCCCGGGCTTTTCGGCTCTGAGCGCGGTCAGGCAACAGCGAGTGGGGTGCTTGCGTGTTTGCTACCTGTCGCCTAGCCTGGCCGAATCGCGATCAGGTCTTCCAACAGCTCGGTTAGTATGAACTCTTTGGGCCGCCGTAATAACGTGGTCCGGATACATAACCGCCGAAATCATAGCCTGACTGGTTCACTTCGCCGGCTGCTGCATACCAAGCGCCATCGACTTGGTCTGAACCCCATATCGCCGCCGGACCGTAGGTGCCGTAGGCGCCGGCCTGTACCTGACGCTCGACCGCCGCTCGTTGATGATTGACCGGATGCCGGGGTGCTGCAAAAGCAGATGAACCGGCGCTCAGAAGAATGGCGGCCGCGAAAGCGATTTTCGGTCTGGTCAACATTATTGTGTCTCCATTTGATCAGCAGGCAAAGCTTGATGCCTTGCCGCTCATGTCCGAGCAGATGCGAACGATCGTGCTTTTTGATAACCTGCTCCGACTAAAATGGGTAATTAGGTGTACGCGAATAATCGGCTGCTGATTAAGATATGATCGGCTGCTGATTGCGGCATAGCACTCCGGTCGGTCGCGCCGCTCCGGACCGCAAGACTCAGATCGAAAGACTCAAAAGATACCGTTGAGAACGCGCCGGTCATTCACACGAGGGACATCGCGCGGCTTGTTCAGGAACATTGGTCTGAGGGCGGTCCATTCCCGGAGCTTGAATCACATCTATGCCAACGAATTCAGTTACCGACAATAGTCCCATCAATCTCGGCGCCACCATCCGTTTCGGGCAATAACAGGCAAAAGGCAGCAATCCCCGACAAGCATCGAGATTGAATTAGCGCCAACTCGGCGAATGGGACCGGGATTGGCAAGCCAACTGCCACAACCTCTACCACATGGTGACGGGCATGATGACCGAGGTTCGTTACCCCGGGGATCACGTAGGCATCCGGCGATTGTATGCGGCAGGAATCTCAGCACCGCCCCGCAAAGCCAAGCTTACCGTCAATTTTCCGCTAAAATACATTTTTGTAATGTTCTCTTGATACCATTTTTACGGCGTCCGCTGATGGTAACCTCCCCCGGCGCCTCGACCTGCCGGGGGATCACATGCGAGCGATGATTTTCTTTTTTACTGCGCTGTTTGCCATTCCTGTCGTCCAGGTTGCCATCGGCCCACGTTTCGAGCGGACCGGCGTGCGCGTTGTGATCGATCGCAGCGGCGAAATCATCATTGCGGTCGGCAAGCACCTGCGGGCCCGCGAGATTGGATACCCCACCGCCCCGAGACCGGAACGGCGGCCGAAGGCGGGTTGATCCTTGCTCACGCGAGATCATCGGTTCGCATTGGAAACAACGGAACCGAAGGTCATCCGTAGCAAGAAGGAAAGGATGTGGTCGGCT
>DASXXS010000028.1:0-3700 GCA_036502925.1 Xanthobacteraceae bacterium | reverse complement strand
AGGATTCGATCCTCATCGGCGCGTCCGGCGGCGACAACGGCGTGCGCGACTGGCTCGCGGGCATCGATCCCAAGACCGGCGACACGCGGTGGAAGACGTTCATGGTGCCGGCCCCGGGCGAACCGGGCAGCGAGACCTGGAAGGACAAGGCCGAGGCCTGGCGCACCGGCGGCGGCGCGCTCTACGTCACCGGCTCCTACGATCCGCAGACCAACCTCACCTATTGGGGAACCGGCAATCCGGCCCCGCGCTACGATTCCGCCTACCGTCCGGGCGACAATCTCTTCACCGAGAGCACCGTCGCCTTCGATGCCGCGACCGGCAAGATGCAGTGGTACTTCCAGTACACCGCCAACGACAACCGCGACTATGATGCCAGCGGCTCGCAGATCATCATCGACGGCAAGGTCAACGGCGAGGACCGCAAGCTTATCGTGCATGCCGACCGCGACGGGTTCAACTACACCATCGATCGCCTCAACGGCCAGTTCCTCAACGCGGTTCAATACGGCGCCAAGGTGACGTGGACCAAGGGCATCGATCCCAAGAGCGGCAAGCCGCTCGACTATGATCCGGGCAAGGACGTGCAGACCTACGCGCACGACTGGAAAGGCGGCGCCGACCAGCTCAGGAACGCCTGCCCGGACGTCCATGGCGGCACCAATTTCTGGCCGCATGCCTACAGCCAAAGCACGAAGCTCCTCTACATCGCCGGCAACGAAGGCTGCGCCAATATCACGCCGGATCCGACCGCCCATGTGCGCGGCAAGTTCGGCGGCGGCGGCTACGTCAACGACGCGCGCATCACCAGCGCCCTGACCGTGGTCGATCCGATGTCCGGCGAATTGAAGATGCGCAAGGATTTCCCCTACGCCGATCACGCCGGCGTGCTCGCGACCGCGGGCGGCATCGTGGTCACCGCGCTGCTCGACGGCACCATCATGGCCTTCGACGACCAGACCCTGGAGGAGCTGTGGCGCGTCAATGTGGGCACGGGATTTGTCGCCCCGCCCATGACCTATGCGGTGGACGGCAAGCAATATATCGCGATCGCCTCGGGCATCGGCCCGGTCGCCAAGGCCAAGCTCGCGCGCTCGCCGGAGATGAAGAACCAGCCCAACGCCACCATGCTGTTCGTGTTCGGGCTTTAGCGCAGGATCAACTTGTCCCGGGCTTGACCCGGGACCGTTCCAGACTCCGTCCCCGCGAAGGCGCGTGTGAGGAAATTGTCAAAGGACAACCCCTCAACGAGTCGTCCCTGCGAAAGCAGGGACCCATACTCCGTGGCTTATCGATCGGCTGCGGTGTATGGGTCCCGGCTCCCTAAGCGCGTTCACGCGCGTCTTCGACGCGCTATGGGCCGGGACGACAGTTTCACCGCGAGGTTCGGTCGCGGAACTTTGTCCCGGGCTTGACCCGGGACCGTTCCAGACTCCGTCCTCGCGAAGGGGATCGTTTCAAACTCCGAGCTTGGAACGGTCCTGGGTCAAGCCCGGGACAAAGTTTGGAACGGTGTGCTTTGCACCGTTCCCGTCCGCCGTGTTACGCCTCATCCATGCCCGCTGTCGTTCTGCCGCTTGCCGAGATCGCGCCGCTGCTGCCGGCGCGCGGCGCGCTCATCGGGCTCGACCTCGGCACCAAGACCATCGGGGTCGCCGCCAGCGATCCCGACCGGCGGCTGGCGACCGGCGTGGAAACGGTCAAGCGGACGAATTTCTCCGCCGATTCGGCGCGTCTGATCATGCTGGCCCGCGAGCGCAAGGCGGTGGGCGTGGTGCTGGGCCTTCCTATCAACATGAACGGCAGCGAAGGTCCGCGCGCCCAATCGACCCGCGCCTTCGCCCGCAATCTCGCCAGGCTGTGCGAAATGCCGATCGGGCTCTGGGATGAACGCCTGTCCACCGCGGCGGTCGAGCGCGGCTTGCTCGCCGCCGACGCCAGCCGCAGCAAGCGCGCCGCGGTGATCGACCAGCATGCCGCGGCCTATATCCTGCAAGGCGCGCTCGACCGGCTGGCCGGGCTGATCGGCCAATAGGGACGTCATCCCGGCAGCGCCCGCTCCAGGATGGCCGCGGCATCGGGAATGTCGCTCGTGCCGTAGGTGGCGCCGCGCGCGGCGGCGAGCCTGGCGCGCGCGAACCTCTCCGTCATCCAGGCGGGTGCGCCGGCGCGCAGCGCCGCGGCCGCCGCCAGGGTTGCCAGACGCTCGACGGCGGCGCGCGACTGCGCTTCCGAACCGGCTGCCGAGAGGGTCGCCGCAATGAAGCCGGCGGCCTCGCGCGCGCCCGGCAGATCGGCCGCCTCGCCGGCCAGATCGGCGATCACGGCGCGCACGGCCTGCGGCTCGCGCTCGATCACGCGCAGCACGTCGAGACACATAACGTTGCCGGATCCTTCCCAGATCGGATTGACCGGCGCCTCGCGATAGAGCCGCGGCAGGATGCTTTCCTCGACATAGCCATTGCCGCCGAGGCACTCCATCGCCTCATAGATCAGGGCCGGAGCGGTCTTGCACACCAGGTATTTCACCGCCGGGGTGAGCAGGCGCGCCCGCGCGGCCTCCTGGGCGTCGCCGGCGGCGAGATCGAACGCGCGGCACAGGCGCATCACCAGCGCGGTCGCGCCTTCGACCTCGAGCGCCATGTCGGCGAGCACCGCCTGCATCAGCGGTTGCTCGGCCAGGCGCTTGCCAAAGACCACGCGGTGGCGCGCGTGATGGATCGCCTGCGCCAGCGCCATGCGCATGAGCCCGGCCGAGGCGATCGCGCAGTCGAGGCGCGTCAGCTGCACCATCTGCAGCACCGTGCGGATGCCGCGGCCCTCCTCGCCGACGCGCACCGCAAAGGCATCGGTGAATTCGACCTCGGCGGAGGCGTTCGACCGGTTGCCGAGCTTGTCCTTGAGGCGCTGGAAGCGCAGCCCGTTGAGCGAGCCGTCGGGTCGAAACCGCGGCATCAGAAAGCAGCTGAGCCCGAGCTCCGCCTGCGCCAGCACCAGGAATGCGTCCGACATCGGCGCCGACAGGAACCATTTGTGGCCGGTGATGGCGTAACCCTCGCCGGCCGCGACCGCGAGCGTCGTATTGGTGCGCACATCGGTGCCGCCCTGCTTCTCGGTCATGCCCATGCCGAGCGTCATGCTTTTCTTCTGGGTCCAGGGACGGAAGACCGGGTCGTATTCGCGCGCGGCGATCCTGGGCATGAGCTTGGCGGCGAGCTCCGGCTCGGCCGCGAGCGCCGCCACCGCCGCCCGCGTCATGGTAATGGGGCACAGGTGCCCGGTCTCGACCTGCGCCGCCATGTAGAAGCGGGCCGCGCGGGTGACCTGGGCAGGCGCCGGCGCGGCCCCGGCATCGGCCCGCCAGGATGAGGCCTGCAGCCGGGCGGCAAAGCTTTCGGCCATGAACAGGTGATAGGCCGGGTGAAACTCGATGAAGTCCTGGCGGACGCCGTGCGCGTCGAAGGCCCGCAATTTCGGCGGATTCTCGTTGGCGCGGCGCGCCAGGTCGAGCATCTCGGCCGTGCCCCAGCGCTGTCCGAAGGCGCCAAGCGCCTTGGCGTCCGCCGCGCCGCCATTGGCGCGCACGGCGTCCTGCAGCGGCCGGTCGAGCCCGAACAGGTCGACATCCGCAAAGGGCGGGGACTGGTTCGTGACCTCGTGGGTGTCGAAACGGCTCGGCGCGGCCATGACGATTCTCCCT
>DASXXS010000027.1:0-10700 GCA_036502925.1 Xanthobacteraceae bacterium | reverse complement strand
CAGAAGCGCAAGCTTCTCGTCCTGCATGCGGCGGCAGATGTCCGCGAGGCGCTCCTGGAAGTTCATTGAACGTACCGACCGTAGCCCGGATGGAGTGAAACGAAATCCGGGACAGCCCACCCCGGATTGCGGCGCTTCGCGCCTCCATCCAGGCTACACCACTGCATGCGGCGGCAGATGTCCGCGAGGCGCTCCTGGAAGTTCATGGGCGTTCAGGCCGATCGCCAGCGGCTGAACCGGACCTCGGCGCGGCGCACCAGCTCGTTGAGGGCGATCGCCATGGCGGCCAGCATGCTGATCAGGCCCAACAGCTTGGTCGGATCGAAGTTCTGGGTGAACAGGGTGGTGAAATAGCCGATGCCGGCGGTCGACACGTAAAGCTCGGCCAGCAGCACGCCGAGCAGCGCGCCCGTCATGGCCAGCCGCATGCCGGAGAAAAAGCTCGGGATCATGTGCGGAAAGATCACCCAGCGGAAAATGTGCCAGCGGCTGGCGCCCATGGATTTCGCGCTGGTGAGCAGGATCGGCTTGATGTTCTGCACCCCGGCGATCACCGTGACCATGATCGGAAACATGCCGTGGGTGACCCCGAAGGCGATCTTGGATGCGGGCCCGATGCCGAAATAGAGGATGAACAGCGGCAGGATGGTGACCTGCGGGGTGCCGTAGAGCAGCAGGATGATCGGCATGAAGCTGCGGTGGGCAAACCGGTTGAGCCCGACCGAGAGGCCGACGGTGAGCCCGATCGCGATCGACAGCACAAAGGCGACCGACAGCTCGAAGAACGTGATCCGCAACGCGGCCGGGACACCCGGCGTCATGAATACGGTATGGAGCGAGGTGAATACGCTCGACGGCGGGCTGAGAAACATCTTGTCGACATAGAAGCGCGCCGCGATCTCCCAAACACCGAACAGGAGAGCGATGACGCCGAGCCGGGCGAGCCCCGGCCACGCCAGCAGAAAGCGCTGGAGGCGCCGCCAAGGCGAGCGGCCCGCCATCACGCGCGGCGCCGCGGCTTCCTCGATGGCCGGCACGTGTGCCATTTCAGCGCTTCCCTCTGGCCTCGAGGCGCGACACCGCCGCATTGAGGAAGGCCGCGATCAGGACCACGAACGTGATGTAGGCGAACATGCGCGCCATATCCATGGATTCGGCGAGATGCACGATGCGGTGCCCGAGCCCGGCCAGCGACGCGATGGTCTCGCTGCCCAGGATCGCCAGCAGCGCCACCGTAAACCCCATGCGCAGGCCGGTGAGAATGACCGGAAAGGCGGCCGGCAGCAGCACCCAGCGGAACAGCTGATAGTTGGAGGCCCCCATGGAGCGGGCCGAGACGGTCAAGATCTTGTCGATATAGCCGAAGCCCGCGATCGTGTTCAGCGCGATCGGAAAGAAGCTGATGGTCGCGCCGAGCGCGATTTTCGACGGCGGCCCGAGCCCAAAGAACAGGACATAGAGCGGCAGGAACAGGATGATGGGGATCGAATAGGCTCCCGCCATCAGCGGCTCGAAGACCTTGATCGCGTACGGCGACCGGCTGACCAGGTAGCCCACGATCGTGCCCGTCGTCATCGAGATGGCGAACGCGGCCGCCAACTCGGTGAGCGTGACGCGAAGGTCGCCGACGAACTCGCCGCTCTTGAGCACATCGATCAGCTCGTGCAGCACCGCGAGCGGATCGGGCAACAGGATCGGGCTCACATGCCCCCAGCTGGTCGCCAAGGCCCACAGCGAGATCAGGGCGATCAGGAACAGCGCCTGAACGGCGCGGCCCGCCCAGCGGCCACGATCGCGATCGGCTTGCCCGCTCACGGATTTTCTCCGCGGCCCGGTTGCACGGCGCCGGCGCGCTCGCTCACGGCCGATTGCGAGACCGCCTTGCGGATCTCATCGTGCAGGAGCGAATAGAGCCGGTTGCGGATGCGGGTGAACTTTTCGGAGGTGATGAAGTCGGGCTTGCGCGGGTGCGGCTCGTCGACCTCGATGATTTCCTTGACGGTGCCGGGGCGGGCCGAGAACACTGCGACGCGGTCGGCGAGAAACACGGCTTCGCCGAGACTGTGGGTCACGAACACGATGGTCTTGTCGGCGCGCGACAGCAGCACCGAGAGATCCTCGCCCAGCACCATGCGGGTCTGCTCGTCAAGCGCGCCGAACGGCTCGTCCATGAGCAGGATGCCGGTCTCCAGGCTCAAGGCGCGCGCCAGCGCGGCGCGCTGCCGCATGCCGCCGGAAAGCTGCTCCGGATAGTAGTCCGCGAAATCAGCGAGCCCGACGGCCTCGAGCGATCGCTGCGCGCGCTTCTCGCGCTCGGCCTTGCGCACGCCCTGAAACATCATCCCGAGCTTCACGTTCTCGATCACCGTGCTCCAGGGAAACAGCGCATTCTCCTGGAACACGAAGGCGATCTCCTGCGGCATCGGGCCGCGCACCTGCTGGTTGCCGACCTCGACGGTGCCGGCGGCCGGCTCCATCAGTCCGCCGATGATGCTGAGCAACGTGCTCTTGCCGCAGCCGCTCGGCCCGATCAGGCACAACAGCTCGCCGCGCCTGATATCGAGCGAGGTGTCGAGCAGCGCGCGCACGTAGCGGGTGCCGCCTTGCTCGCCGAACTCATGGGAGACACCCCGAATGCGAACCGCCACCTCGTCGGTCACGTTGTTGCCGTCCTCCCCCCCCCCCGCTGCGTGCGCCTTGTTCTACTCGTTTTCGGGCAGAAATGACCCGGTATAAATCTGGGCCAACGAAATACTCTAGCCTGCCTTGCGCCGCGACCGCATCCATTCCCGCAGGGCTTTGGTGGCCGCCGCGTCGACCGCCATATCGCCCTGGAAGATCACCCCATAGTGCTCGCGTGCCGCCAGCCGGGAGACCAGCCCTTCGAGCACGTCGGAACGGATGCGCTCCAGATCGCGGTCCAACGGATCCCCCCAGCCGCCGCCGCCGCCGGTACGCACGATCGCCTCGGCATGGAGCGGCACCGGGACATGGGCGCCGACGATGGGCTTGAATTCGTTCTCGCCGGGCAACCGCAAGAGGTAGCCGCCGACTTCGCCGGCGGAGCCGCCCCACAGGCCCCAGGGCGGACAATTCAGCCGCCGCGCCTGCTCGAAATTCCAACGTCCCTCGACCAGGTTGCGCACCCGCACGTCGATCCCGAGCCCGCCGCGATATTTGCCGGCGCCGCAGGAATCCTGACGCAGCCCGCGGCTTTCCACCACCACCGGACATTTGATCTCGATGCCTTCGATCGAGCCGTTGCGCACGTCGCCCTGGCATACCGAGACGGTCGCCGACTCGCCGTCCTCGGTCGGCCGGCCGCCCCAGCCCCCGCCTTCGATGCTCTGCACCACGAACCGGCGCTTGCTCCTGGGATGCACGCCGAAGAACACCACGGAGCCGCCGAGCAGGCCATGGTGCCCGGCCGGCACCTTGTCCCGCATGGCGGGTGACAGCGCCTTGACGATAGTGTCCACCACCGTGGGCACGATGATGCTCCAGCCCGCCATGGGGGCCGGAAAGCGCGCCATCATGATGCTGCCTTCGGGGATGATCACCTGCAGGGCCCGGAACGAGCCTTCGTTGACCGGATCGAGCGGCCCGGTCAGCGCCTTGTAGGCGACGCGGGCGCCCGCCAGCGTGCGCGAATTGATCCCCGCCTTGCGCTCCTGCGAGCAGCCCGACAGGTCGATCACCATCTCGCCCTTGCGGATTGTCACCTTGACCCGGATCGGGACCGGCTCGCCCTTGAGCACGCCGTCGTCGTCCATGGCGGAGGCCGCCTCGTAGACACCGTCGGGCAGCTGCGCGACCACGTTGCGGCACTTGGTCTCGGTCTCCGCGAAGATGCGATCGATGGCGGCCAGGATCGTGTCCCTGCCGTATTTGTCGAACAGCTCGTCCATGCGCCGCGCCGCCAGCCGGCAGGCCGCCATCTGCGACTTCATGTCGCCGAGCGAGGATTCCGGGAAACGGATGTTGTCCTTGAGCACGCGGTAGAGCGTCTCGTCGAGCTTGCCGGCTTGGTAGATCTTGAGCTGGTCGAGCTGCAGGCCCTCGAACCACGGATCCGCAACCTGCGGGCCGGCCCCGAACCCTGTGGAGCTCCCGCCCACATCGATCCAGTGCGCCCGCACCATGGAGAACATCAACAACTCGCCGCGATGGAAGTAGGGCATGTAGATGACGATATTGTTGAGATGCTGCCCGGCCACCGCCTGGTGATTGGTGATGATCACGTCACCCGGTTGAAAACCGTCGGCGCCGTAGCGCTTCATTCCGTCGGTGATGATGACGCCAAGATCGGCCACGAAGTGGGAAACGCCGCCCACGTTCTGCGAAATCAATTGGCCCTGCGTATCGATGATGGCGGTGCAGAAGTCGCGCACCTCGTAGATCATCATGTTGTAGGAGGTGCGCTGCAGATCGACCGCCATCTCGTTGGCGACGGCCGGGAGCGCATTGCGGATGACTTCGAGGGTGACCGGGTCGAGGTCGCCGGCATTGGGCCTGCGGCCGGGGACTTTGCGCTTCACCGCCTTGCGCGCCGGACCTTTGCCAACCGCATCCTCGCCCATCTGACCCATCACGCGTCTCCAATCCTAATGATCAGCTCGCCCGAGGGCATCACCCTGCAGTCATCGCTCTTGAACAGCACGGTCGTGGTTCCGAGCTCCTGGATGAGCGCGGGGCCCATAATGTGCGCGCCCGCCTCGAGGCCGGTGCGTTCATAGACCGGGCAGCGCACCGGTTTCCGGCTATCCGAGAAATAAACGTCGCGGTGCAGCGCCGCGGTGGCCGCCGGGCCCTCGCGGAGGCGCGGGAACTTGAGCTTGGCCCGCTTGCCCACGACGCCGAGCCGCATATTGACCATCTCGACCGACTCGTCGGGCGAATGGTGCGCGTAGCGGTGCTCGTAGAGCGCATCAAACGCCTTACGAACCGCCTTGCGGTCGCCGGCCTTCAATTGCCTGAGGCTGACTGGCACCGACAAGGTGAATTCCTGGCCGACATAGCGCAGGTCGAGCGCGATCTGCTCCCGGGCGCCGCGGGTATGCCGCAGGCTCGCCTGCGCCTGCCTGCGCATCTCCTCGTAGACGTTCACCAGCTCGGCGAAATCGATGGCGGCGAGATCGGCAAAATGGGTGCGGGTGAAATCGTGGCGCTCGTCGGCCAGCAACATGCCGAGCGCCGAAAAGTGCGACGGGAACAGCGGCACGATCACGGTCGGGATGTGCAGCTCGCGCGCGATCGCGATCACGTGCAGCGGGCCGGCGCCGCCCGACGCCACCAGCGCGAAGTCGCGCGGATCGTAGCCCTTGGCGACCGACACTTCGCGCACCGCCAGCGACATTTTCGCGATCGCGATCTCGACGATCGCCTGCGCGGCCGCGACCGTCTCCATCTTGAGCGGCGCCCCGATCTTGTCCGCGATGCCGCGCGCTGCGCCTTCGGCGTCGAGCTGCATCTGGCCGCCGAGGAAATTGTCCGGGTCAAGCCGCCCCAGCACCACATTGGCGTCCGTGATGGTGGGCTCGCTGCCGCCGCCGCGGTAGCAGATCGGGCCCGGATCGGCGCCGGCGCTTTGCGGCCCGACCTTGAGCGCCCCGATATCGTCGATCCAGGCGATCGAGCCGCCGCCGGCCCCGACCTCGACCACGTCGATCATGGGCAGCATGACCGGATGGCCGCCCGCATAGCCGCCCACATAGTAGCCGGGCGCCAAGGTCGGCTCGCCGTCGCGCACCAGGCTCGCCTTGGCGGTGGTGCCGCCCATGTCGAACGAGATGACGTTCTGAAAGCCCAAGCCCACCTGGGCGGAGGCGATGATGCCGCCGACCGGCCCGGACTCCATCATGGCAACCGGGCATTGGGTGGCCAGTTCCGGCGTCATCACGCCGCCGTTGGAGCGCATGATCGAGAGATCGCCGCGGAACCCGATCTCGCCGAGGCTCGACTTCAGGCTGCGCACATAACCCCCGACTTTGGGGCCGATATAGGCGTTCACCACCGTGGTCGAGATGCGCTCGAACTCGCGATATTCGCGCAGGATCTCGTGCGACAGCGACAGGTAGGCGTCGGGCAGCAGGCTACGCACTATCTCGCCGGCCACGCGCTCGTGCTCGGGATTGGAATAGGAGTGCAGGAAGCAGACCGCGACCGATTCCACGCCCGCTTCCGCCAGAAAGCGGCAGGCCTCCTCGACGCTGGCGCGCTTGAGCGGCACATGAACCTCGCCGGAGGCGAGCATGCGTTCCTCGGCCTCCAGCGTGAGCCGGCGCGATACCAGCGGACGATGCTTGTGGAACAGGAGATTATAGGCCTCGGGCCGGTTGCCGCGGCCGATGATGTAGACGTCGCGGGTGCCGCGCGTCACGATCAGGCCGGTTGCGGCGCCCTTGCGCTCGATCAGCGTGTTGATGGCGATGGTCGAGCCGTGAATGAGCTCGTCGATGGCCCCGGCCGTGAGCCCGCTCTTGTGCAGGCAGTCGATGATGCCCTGGACCAGATGGGCCGGCGTGGTCAGGCTCTTGGCCTGCACGAACGCGCCCGCCGCCTCGTCGAAGCCGATGAGATCCGTGAACGTTCCGCCGATATCGATCGCAACGACGAGCACGCCGATCCTCCCCGCCGTCCCGTCGAATTGCGTGCCGTGGTTCTCGCCGGCCAGGCAACGGGGTTTCGGACTTAGTGGATGCAAGCCTTTTGGCTACAAGTCGATCGATCCGTCAAGGCGCCTGTGAGGCGAGCGACCGTTCCTCTTGCCACGTCGTTCCTGCGAAAGCAGGAACCCATACGCCGTGCCCTCTCGATCGGCTGCGGCGTATGGGTCCCGGCTCCCCAAGCGCGTTTGCGCGCGTCTTCGACGCGCTATGGGCCGGGACGACGCAGGATTGAAAAGCTTACCCTTCGCGGGGGCGGGCGATCAGTGTATCCACCGGCATCTAGATTCGGAACTTGCCTCCCTCCTGGATCCGCGCATGGGACAAAGATCAGCACCGCGTGCCGCCGCAGCGCATCGAGGCGTCAGGCTCGCGGCCGATATCGGCGGCACCTTCACCGACATCGCGGTGTTCGACGACCGGTCCGGCAAGCTCACCTTCGGCAAGGCGCTGTCGACGCCCGCCCGGCTGGTCGACGGCATCAGCGCCGGCGTGGAGAAGGCCGGCAGCCGCTACGCCGCGGCCGGCCTGTTCCTGCACGGCTCGACGATCGCGATCAACACCGTGCTCGAGCGCACCGGCGCCCGCACCGCACTGATCATCACGGAAGGATTCCGCGACATTTACGAGATCGGCCGCATCAACCGGCCGGACGCCTACAACCTGTTCTTCGGCAAGCATGTGCCGCTGGTCGAGCGCGCGCTGCGCTTCGAGGTCAAGGAACGGGTCCTGGCCGACGGCGAGATCGACCGGCCGCTCGATGACGACGAGATCGCGCGCCTGGGCGAGCACCTGCGCCGGATCGGGATCGAGGCCTGCGCCATCATGTTCCTCAATTGCTACGCCAAATCCGCTCATGAGGCGCGCGCCAAGGCGATCCTCGAGACCAACCATCCCGGCATGTTCGTTTCGGCCTCGCACGAGCTGAGCCAGGAATATCGCGAGTTCGAGCGCTGCTCGACCGTGGTGGCCAACGCCTATATCGGGCCCAAGGTGCGCCGCTACATCGGCGAGATCGACGAGCATATCCGCGGCGCCGGATTCCGCGGCTCGTTCCTGATCGTGCAATCAACCGGCGGCCTCTACGAAGCCGACCAGGCCCGCGGCCAATGCATCCGCATGCTGGAATCCGGGCCGGCCGCCGGCGTGATCGGCACCCAGGCGCTCTGCCGCGCGCTCAAGATCGACAACGCGATCGCGTTCGACATGGGCGGCACCACCGCCAAGGCCGGGGTGATCTACCAAGGCGAGGCGCTGACCACCGGCGCCGCGCTTCTGGGCGGTTACGACCAGGCGCTGCCGGTCCAGATCGCCATGATGGATATTTTCGAGGTCGGCACCGGCGGCGGCTCGATCGCCCGCGTCGCGGATGGCGGGCTGCGGGTGGGACCGCAAAGCGCCGGCGCCGCCCCCGGGCCGGCCTGCTACGGGCGCGGCGGAACCGAGCCGACCGTCACCGACGCCAACCTGGTGCTCGGCCGGCTCGCGGGCGACCGCTTCCTGGGCGGGGAGATGCGGCTCGATCTGCCGGCCGCCCGGCAGGCGATCGGGCGCATCGCCAAGCCGCTGCATCTCGACGTCACGGCGGCGGCGGACGGCATCCTGCGGATTGCCACCACCACCATGTCGTATGCGGTCAAGGGCGTCACCACCGAGCGGGGTCTCGATGCCGGCCAATTCGCGCTGGTCGCCTATGGGGGCGCCGGCCCGCTGCATGCGGTCGCGGTCGCGCGCGAGATCGGCATCCGCCGCGTCATCATTCCGCAAGCGCCCGGCCTGTTCTCGGCCTTCGGCATGCTGTTCTCCGACCTGCGCTATGATTTCGTGCGCACCTGGCTCTGCCGGCTCGAAGACGCGTCGTTTAAGGACATGGAAAAGATCTACCGCGCGCTGGAGGAGGAGGGCCGCGCCGCCATCGCGGGCACTTCGGTGAAGCCGCAGAAGATCACGCTCAAGCGCGCGGCCGACATGCGCTATGTGGGCCAGGAGCACGCCGTGACGGTCGATATTCCGCTTGCCGTGTTCGGCCGGCGGGACGGAAACGCGATCAAGCGCCTGTTCGATACGATGCACGAATTGCGCTACGGTACCTGCGCTCCGGCGGAGCCAGCCGAGATCGTGAGCCTGCGCAGCACGGTTGCCGGCATCATGCGCAAGCCCGCGCTGACCAAGATCAAGCGCGGCCGCACGACGCCGCCGAAGGCTGCGTTCGCCGGCAGACGCCCAGCCGATTTAGGTGAGCGCGGCTTTCGCCCGACCCCGACCTATCGTCGAGCCGGCCTGCTCGCCGGCAACCGGATCCGCGGACCGGCGCTGATCGAGGAACATGCCTCCACCACGATGCTGATGTCGGGAGATGTGCTGACGGTCGATGCTTTCGGAAATCTGTTGATCGCGGTCGCGGGAGCGCGCTGAGGCCATGCGCACCATCCAGAGCAGCAATCGAGCGAATGGCCGGCGCGGCCGCATCGATCCGGTCATCACCGAGATCGTGCGCAACGGCCTGATCGCGGTGACCGAAGAGATGAAGACCAATCTCATGCGCACCGCTTACAACATCATCATCTATGAGGCGCTCGACTTCACCACCGGGTTGTTCACCCCCTCGGGCGAGACCGTTTCCATCGGCATCGGGCTGCCCATGTTCATCCGCGGCATGGCGGAGACCGTGAAGGCGAAAATCCGCCATTTCGGCCGCGACGGCATCAGGCCGGGCGACATCTATGTCACCAACGACGCCTATCTGACCGGCAGCCATCTCAATCACGTCACCCTGACGCTGCCGATCTTTCACCGCGGCGAGCTGATCGGATTTTCCTGCTGCATGGCGCACTGGCTCGATATCGGCGGCGCGCTCGGCGGCATGACCGCCGACATCTTTTCCGAAGGCCTGCAGATTCCGATCCTGAAGTATCAGGATCGCGGCAGCGTCAACACGGAGCTGGTCGACATCATCCGGCAGAACGTCCGGCTGCCGAGCCGCGCCATGGGGGATTTGCGGGCGCAGGTGACGGCGGTAAAGACCGGCGAGCGGCGTTTTCTCGAATTGGTGGAGCGCTACGGCCGCGCGGGCGTGCTCGGCGCCATCGCGGCGATCATGGACCATTCCGACAAGTCCGCGCGCGCCCGCACCCGCACGATTCCCGACGGCGTCTATTTTGCCGAATCCTACATGGACGACGACGGCATCGACATCGGCAAGCCGGTGCCGATCCGGGTCAAGGTCGAGGTCAAGGGCGAGCGGATGGTGGTCGATCTGACCGAGGTCTCCGCCCAAGTCCGCGGCTTCTACAATTCGGGCATCACCACCGGCCATGCCTGCGCGCAGGTCGCCTACAAGTGCCTCACTTCCCCGACCGATTATCCGATCAACGACGGCTCGTTTCGCAGCCTCACCGCCATCGTGCCGCCCGGGCGCGTGGTCAGTGCTACGCGACCGGCCCCGATGCGCTGGTGGATGACCTATCCGATGACCATCGTGGATACGATCTTCAAGGCGCTGGCGCCCGCCATTCCGGACCGGGTGATCGCCGGCCACCATGCGGATCTCCTGGTCGCGACCTGCCACGGCATCAATGCGAAAAGCGCGGAGTTCTTCATCGCCAATTTCGGTCCGCTCGGCGGCGGCTGGGGGGCCAAGCAGAAGGAAGACGGCGTCTCCGCGACCGTCTGCATCAACGACGGCGATACCCACAACAGCCCCAACGAGCAGGCCGAGGCGAAGTTTCCCCTGGTTGTGGAGAGCTATCGGCTGGTGCCGGATTCCGGCGGCGCCGGCCGCCACCGCGGCGGGCTCGGGGTCGAGCGTGTGGTGCGGGCGCGCGGCGCCATCACCATGAACACGCAGATCGAGCGTGCCCACTGCAAGCCGTGGGGATTGGCGGGCGGGCTCGCCGGCACCGGCAACGACGTGGCGCTGCGGCTTGACGGCAGGTGGAAGACCGATTTCCCCAACGCCAAGGTGCTGGTGGCGGCGCTGAAAGCCGGCGACGCCTTCCGCATCCGCTCCGGCGGCGGCGGCGGCTACGGCTCGCC
>DASXXS010000026.1:0-1561 GCA_036502925.1 Xanthobacteraceae bacterium | reverse complement strand
CTCGGCTGCGGATTGCGGCCTGCCCTTGGGCAATAACGCCCAGATAGCTCTTTCCGGGATACCAGGGCATGGTGCCCAGAGTCGCGAAGCCCGGAATGGTCTCCATGTAGGCGACCATGCGCTTGCGCATCGCGGCGTCGGCAGCCGCAGCACCCGCACGAGCTCGCGCAACACGAATGCTTGCTGTTCCGCGACCCGGTGACCGGGCGCCCGTTTCCCTGGGAATTCCACCGCGCGCTGGGACGCAGCCGGGTCTTCTAAACCTGGCGGGCCGGTGGCGGGCCGGTTTCGATTACCGGGAAGGGCTCCGGTCCCGTGGCCCATTGATCCGAGTGACCGAAAAGCTGGGATGCGGAAGCCAAGCACTAGCCCGCCGCGCCGAGGGCGAGATCTCGAACGCCCAGAGGCTGAGAATGCCGTGAGAGATCGTGGGTAACGCCTGAGTTCGCGCGGCGCACGCGCCATCGCCAATATACGGCGGTATTGCCTTCGAAACGCCCTCCTATTCCAGGTCCCGTTTTTGGGCTGCCCTTGAACCGGCTGCTGATCCCGCGTGCGCCGCCGCCGGTCCGCGCTTTCGAGGTTGAGGAAGAAGCGTCGCCGGCGCCGCGCGGCGCGATGGCGATCCTGGCTTTCGTATTCGCTGCCAGCTGGTTCGTCACCGGCGCAATGGCCGCGCATCTGCCACGCCTCCTCGAAATCGCCGGTGCCAGCGCTGCGAAGCCACCAAGAATGGCTGATCTTCTGACCTCCATTTCTTGGCTACGAAGGCAGGTGATCGCGGACTAGGTCAGCGTCGGGTTTCCGTACGGGAGGGGAAGCCGATGACGACATACACGGCCGGTTCAGGCGGCCCGCTCGAAGACCCAGTCAGCAACGATTGGCGGAAGATCGTGTTTCCGGTTTCGTTGGCCATCCACGGATTGCTTGTGCCTATTTTCTTGCCCGCGATACACAACAGGCCTTCAACGCTTACGCGTCCGGCTCTCCCGCGCTGGCGCGCCGCCGCGGCACATCTCGGCACGCGCTGGCGCAGGCAACGCAGAGCCAGGTCCGGGATGTCCGGCGTGGCTAAATTCGCCGCGGTGGCTCTATCGGCATTGTCGCGATCTCCGTCCAGGCGACCGGAGCGCCAGCTTTTGCGGCGGCTGCTTCCGGCGGCAGGCTCGGGTCCCAATGGACCGCGAGAAAGCGCCGCCCGGTCACACCGCCCGCCGCATCCGACACCACCCAGTTGAGCGGCGGCGCCATCACCGCGGGCTGGATCATCTCGGCGCGGTCATAGCCGGCATCGAGCGGCACCATGCCGGTGTTGGTGACCCCGCCCGGCACCAGCACGTTGACGGTGACGCCAGTGCCGGCGAGATCCTTCGCCATGATCGCCGAAAACGCTTCCAGCGCCGCCTTCGACGGACCATACGTCGGCGCGCCCTCGCGGATCATCGTGCCCAGGCTCGTCGTAACGTTGACGATGCGGCCCCATTTCTGGCGCATCATGTCGTGGACGAGGGCGCGCGACAGCGCCATCGGCGCGTTGGTGTGGACGGCGACGAAGAGCTTC
>DASXXS010000025.1:0-11052 GCA_036502925.1 Xanthobacteraceae bacterium | reverse complement strand
CTATGTCGAGTGGCAATCCTGCATCGAGATGACGCGGGACGTGATCAATTTGCGAAAGCAACAGGCTGCCCCGACGACTGCCGGCTCGAATGCCTCCGCGCCTGCCGGCTCGAATGCCAGCCGCAAATCATCGAGTCGCCGAGCGGGTTATCAGAGCAAGGAGTGCCCGATCGTGCAGACCGCGGAGGATGGCTCGATCGAGTGGGTCATCAATTGCTGACCGAGGCCGGCCCTTATCCGAATTATCATAAATTCTGTAGTGACTCTGAGGCTTATTTCTCAGGTGTCCCGGCTGCACTGCGGTCACCTTCTCCCCGCTTGCGGGGAGAAGGTGGGATGAGGGGCGCTTCCGCGAGGGTTTTCTTTCTTGCCGTGTGGCCCTCTCCCCGCAATCCCCGGATCAAGTGCGGGGAGGGCGAGGAAAGCCGGGTGTGCGGGGCGAAAAAGGCCGGGTGCCCGCCGCGTGCTTTGTCTTTCAACTTTTGAGACCGTCGCCGTCAGGAGCACACCGCGTTTCACTCCTTCTCCCCGCCGTGCGGGGAGAAGGTGGGATGAGGGGGCCTCTCCGCGAGTCTGAGCTTGCGGAAGCGCCCCCCTCACCAGGCCGAGCTCGGGTTTTCTTTCTTGCCGTGCGGCCCTCTCCCCGCAAGCGGGGCGAGGGAAGCCGGGTGCCGGGGCGAGGGAAGCCGGGTGGCCGCCGCGCAGTTTGTCTTTCAACAATCGCCGCTCACGCGCGCGCGCGGTTGCGGGCGGCGGCCAGGTCGAGCATCGGGCCGGTCGGCAGCATGGCGGCCAGCACGGTGACCAGCTTGTTGCCCAGTCCCGGCACCACCAGGCGGGCGCCCTGCTTGAGGCCGCGATAGCCGGCCTGCGCGACCTCATCGGCGGAAAGCGTGAGGGTGCGGGGAAACTTCATGGCGGTGACGCCGGCGCGCGCCTGGAACTCGGTCGGCACCGGGCCGGGAGCGAGCGTGGTCACCCGCACGCCCTTCGGGGCCAGTTCGTGATGCAGCGCCTGCGAGACGGAGAGCACATAGGCCTTGGTGGCGTAATAGACCGCCATGCCGGGGCCGGGCAGGAACGCCGCGATCGAGGCCACGTTGAGGATGCCGCCCCGGCGGCGCTCGAGCGTGTCGAGGAAGGCCAGCGACAGATCGGTCAGCGCCCGCACATTGAGATCGATCATGGCGAGCTGCTCGCCGCGGTCGAGCGCGGCGGCGGCACCGGCGAGGCCGAAGCCCGCATTGTTGACGACGATCTCCGGCTCGCGCCCGCCGGCGGCGAGCGCGTCGGCGATCCGCTGGGCGGCGTCGACGCGCGCCACGTCGGCGCGCAGCACCATCGGGCGCCGCGCCCCGCCGGCGGCGATCGCATCGGCGAGGCCGGCCAGCAGCTGCTCGCGCCGCGCCACCAGCACGAGCTCGTGGCCGTGGGCGGCGAACACATGCGCGAGCGCGGCGCCGATGCCGGTGGACGCCCCGGTGATCAGGGTGACGGGGCGCGGCGCCGCCATGCTTACGTGTCCGCCATGCTCATGGGTCCGCGACGCTCATGCGCCCGCGCCGCCGGCGCGCGAGCCGGCGACCTGCTGGCGCAGCTCGATGCGTTCGCGCGACGAGATGCCGAGCAGGTCGGCGGCGCGCCAGAGCAGGTTGTCCTCGAACTCGCCGACGCGGCCGTCGGCGTAGACGATCTCCCACATCATCTCGACCACGCGGCGGCGGCCGGCGGCGTCGAGGGTGCGGTTGATCAGGCTGGTGAAGCGATAGAGATCGACCGCCTGCTGCTCGGCGGCCGTCGCCTCGACCACGAGCTCGTTGGTGGTCTCCTCGTCGAGCTCGAACCGCCGCTTGATGACGGCATGCAGCTTGTCGCGCTCGACCGGCGAGATCTCGCCGTCGATCGCCGCCGCATGAACCAGCAGCGCCGAGGCCGCCAGCCGATAGTCGTCCTCCTCGAACCGGCTCGGATGCTTGTCGCCGGCGGTGCAGTCGGAAAGGAATTTGCGGAAGGAATCGAACATGCTGAACGTCCAGATAGGCCTCGAATGCAGTCAGTCTTCGGTGCGTCAATACCCAATCTGGGCAGCCCTGACCAGACGACAAGCCCCCGGCGGCAAAAGGGAGCGGCTTGCGCGCTGTGGGTGCGTCATGCGTCAGGCGGCCACAACGTTTCACTCTCTCGCCCGGCGTGAGGCTTCCCTCGCCCCGCGCACCCGGCTTCCCTCGCCCCGCGTGCGGGGAGAGGGCCACACGGCAAGAAAGAAAACCCGAGCTCGGCTCGGTGAGGGGGCGCTTCCGCAAGCTCAGACTCGCGGCGAGGCTCCCTCATCCCACCTTCTCCCCGCACAGCGGGGAGAAGGAGTGAAACGCCGTGCATCCCTGACGTAACCGCGCAGCAGCGCCTTTCAACTTCCTCTCGCCGTCCCGGCTACTGCGCCGCCTTGCGGCTGCGGCTGCTCTTGTCCAGGAGCGCGAGATTGTTCTTGATGTAGGGGTTCTTCGGGTCCCGGGCGGCGGCCGCCAGCAGCGTCGCGCGGGCGCGCGGATAGTCGCCGCGCAGCAGGTAGGAATAGCCCCGGTTGTTGAGGAGCTCCGCGGTCGGCCCCACGATGGCGAGAACCTGATCGTAGGCGCGGTCGGCGAGGTCGAAGCGGCGCTGCCGGTCATAGACGGCCGCGAGCCCGACCCAGGCCTCCGGGTCGCGCGGATTGGCCTCGGCGGCGCGGCCGAAATAGCGCTCGGCCAGATCGAAATTGCCGGCCCGATACTGCTCCTGGCCGAACTTGAGATCATCGCCCGGATTGCCGGGCAAACCCGCATCGGCTGCGGCGCTCGCCCCGGCGCCGATCGAGCCGGTCGTGTCCGGATCAGCGGTGGGGCTCGCTTGCGCGAGCGCGGAGGTTGCCGCGTCGTCGGCCGCGGGATGGAGGAGGTCGGCGAGCCTGGTCGACGTCGCGCAGCCGCCGAGCGAAACAAGGCACGCCAGCGCAATGACCCATCGACCACGACTCGAACGCATCACCTGCTCCGGGCCGCGACACGGGCCGATCAGCGCGCGCCGCAGCGATCAGCGCGCCCAATCCCCGCAGCGGCCATGAAAAGCAGCCCCTGCCGACGAGGCTAGACCACGATGGTTAAGAATTCCTGGCCGGGGGAAAAGCCGCAGGCGGTTCGAGACGCGCGGCCGTTGCCCGCGCTCCTCGCCATGAGGGCCGAACGAGACTCAATGCAGAGGTCGTAGTGTGCTGTCTCTGGCGCTTGCTGCGATTGCCGAGCAGTAAGGCCTCCCTCGCCCTCCCCGGACTTGATCCGGGGATTGCGGGGAGAGGGCCACGCGGCAAGAAAGAAAACCAGAACTCGGCTCGGTGAGGGGGCGCTTCCACACGCTCAGACTCGCGGAAGCGCCCCCTCATCCCACCTTCTCCCCGCGCAGCGGGGAGAAGAAGTGAAACGTCCTGCGTCCCTGACGTGATCGTGCGGCAGCCGCGGGCGTAAACGCCCTGATGGCACGCGGGGAGAAGGAGACCGCCGTGCGGCCTGGAAACATGCGAAGCAAGCGTTAGAGTCACAACACGAGACTCGATCTTGCGGAGCATGACGGATCAGAGATTGCCGCGATTGGTGCGGCAGCGTCGCGAACCTGAGAGGAGACCCCATGCCGCAGGATGCACGCGTGACTTCGGCGATCGCCCATTGGGCGCCGCGCTTTCTTGCCAATGGCGTCACGCTCACCGACTTCGAGGAGGTCACCGCTTCGATCTCATCCTGGGACGAATGGTGCGCGGCCTGGTCGGCGCGCGCCGCGCTGCATGAGGAGCTCGGTCGCGACGCGCTGGCGCGCGGCGCCCATCTCAGCGCCGGCGAGCACCTGCAGCGCGCTGGCGTCTATTATCATTTCGCCAAGTTCCTGTTCGTGCACGATCTGCCGCAGATGAAGGCCGCGCACATGAAGGCAGTCGCGTGCCGCGCGCTGGCGTTGCCGCATCTGCGGCCGGCCGGCGAGCGCGTCGAGATGCCGTATCAGGGAGTCCGGCTCGCCGGCATCTTGCGCAAGCCCGCAGGCGTCGAGCGGGCGCCGGTGGTGGTCATGGCGATGGGGCTCGATTCCGCCAAGGAGGAGGTCGATGCGTACGAGCAGCCGTTCCTGGCGCGCCGCATCGCCACCTTGAGCTTCGACGGGCCGGGCCAGGGCGAGGCCGAATACGACTTCGCGATTCGCGGCGACTACGAGGTGGCGGTGGCGGCGGTGATCGACTTCATCGCGACGCGCCGCGATCTCGATGCAGCGCGCATCGGCCTGTGGGGGATCAGCCTGGGCGGCTACTATGCGCCGCGCGCCGCCGCGTTCGAGCCGCGGGCGCGCGCCTGCATGGCGCTCGGCGGACCGTTCGATTGGGCGGCGGCCTGGGACGGCCTGCCCGAGCTCACCCGCGCGGCCTTCCGGGTGCGCAGCCATTGCGCCAGCGCGGAAGCGGCGCGCCGCCATGCCGCCACGCTGTCGCTTGCAGGCATCGCCCACAAGATCACCTGCCCGATCTATATCATGAACGGCCGGCAGGACCGCATCGTGCCGTGCGCACACGCGGAACGGCTGGCGCGCGAGGTGAAAGGCCCGGTCACGCTCAACCTCATCGCCGACGGCAACCACATCGCCAACAACCGCGCCTATCGCTGGCGCCCCGACAGCGCCGACTGGATGGCCGCGCAGCTGCGGGCGTGAAGCCGGCGAAGCCTCGCCGAATCCCTCCCCCTGAAAGGGGGAGGGTGGCGAGCGTAGCGAGCCGGGCGGGGGTCCCGCCTTTCAGCGAATTGAATTCGGTGCTTGTTGCGCGGCGTGACCCCCACCCGACCCGCTGCGCGGGTCACCCTCCCCCTTTCAGGGGGAGGGAAGGAAGGACGCCATCACGCCTGCGCGCGGGCGGGCTCGGGCTTGGCGGCGCAGCGCTCGTTCACCAGCTTGGCCAGGCTGACCAGATCGACCTTGCCGGAACCGAGCGTCGGCAGCTTGTCGAAGATCATGATCTCGGACGGAATCATCAGGTCGGCGGCATGTTGCTGCTTGGCGAAGGTCATGACCTCGGCGCGCGTCGCGTCCTTTTTCTGGGTGGCGAGAATGAGCCGCTCGCCCTTGCGGGCATCCGGCACCGCGACGACCGCGCTCGGATGCTGCGGCCAGAGGTCGCCGACCAGCGCCTCGACGGCGGCGAGCGAGATCATCTCGCCGCCGACCTTGGCGAACCGCCTGGCGCGTCCCTTGATGGTGACGAAGCCCTGCTCGTCGATGGTGACGATGTCGCCGGTATCATGCCAGCCCTGCGGCGGCGGCTCGAGCACGCCCGGCTTGTCGGCCTTGAGATAGCCGAGCATCACGTTGGGCCCGCGCACCACCAGGCGGCCGCCCTCCTCCACGCCTTCGACCTTGTCGAGGCGCGCCTCCATGCCGGGCAGGATGCGTCCCACGGCGCCGAACTTGTTGAACATCGGCGTGTTCAGGGCGAGCGCCGGCGCCGTCTCGGTGACCCCGTAGCCTTCCAAGATGCGCAGGCCGAACTTCTCCAGATAGATCCGGCGGGTGGATTCCTTGACCGGCTCGGCGCCAGCCAGAATGTAGCGCAGCGAGCGGAAGTCGTAAGGATGCGCGGAGCGCGCATAGCCGGCCAGGAAAGTATCGGTGCCGAACATGATGGTCGCGTTCACGCCGTAGACCAGCTCCGGCACCGTGCGGTAGTGCAGCGGCGATGGATAGAGATAGATCCGCACGCCGCAGACCAGCGGCAACACCATCCCGACCGTGAGGCCGAAGGAATGGAACACCGGCAGCACGTTGAAGACCTTGTCCTCGCGGCCGAAGTCGATGCGCGCGCGCGCCTGGGCGACGTTGGCCAGCATGTTGCGGTGGGACAGGACGACGCCCTTGGGCGTGCCCTCCGAGCCGGACGTGAACAGGATGGCGGCCCAGTCGTCGGGCTTGCGCGGCACCAGGGCGGCGCCGGAGCGGATGAAGCCGCGGATCTTGTCGAGGAGCGTGATGGTCGGGCGAATGTCCTCCAGATAGACGATCGCCACTTCCTTGCCGACCGCCGCCACCATGTTCTCGAGCCGCGCCCTTTCCACGAACAGCCGCGAGGTGAGGATGGTGGTCAGCTGCGCGGCCCGGCAGGCGCACAGAATGTTGGTGGCGCCGGAGGTGAAGTTGATCATCGCCGGAACGCGGCCGGCCGACATGAGGCCGAAGAAGGTCACCACCGCGCCGTTGGCATTGGGCAGCATCAGGCCGACGGCGCGGCCTTCCGGCGCGTAGCGCATCAGCTTGTCGCCCAGGATGGCGACCCCCATGAGCAGCTTGCGGTAGCTGAGCGCACCGCTCACCGGGTCTTCGACCGCGATGCGGCCGCGGCCATACTCCTCGGCGGCCCCCAGCAGCGCCTCGAACACGGTGCGGTCCGTGGAGGTGGTGCGGAACACCAGATCCGACATGATGCCGTAGAGCGCGGCGCCAGCCGCCAGGCGCCGCGCGCGGCCCTTCAGCGCCGGATCGACCGCGAGCTTGACCGGCTCGAGCACGGTGACCTTCACCTTGGGGAACCAGCGGCGGCGCACCTGGCTCTTGGACAGCCGGCTGAACGGCGTCTGCTCCAGGCCTTCGATGCGCACCGGAACCACCTCGGCATCGGCCTTGTCGGCGATCAGCGCGGCGCCGTCATAGACCTTCATCAGGCTGCCGGTGACGGTGATGCGGCCTTCCGGAAAGATGATGAGCGCCTCGCCGCCCTTGACCGCATTGATCAGGGTACGGGTCGCCATCGGCTTTAAGGGATCGAGCGGGATCGCCCGGGTCAGCTTCATGAACGGCCTGACCCACCATTTCTTGGAGATCGCGATGTCGATGGCGAAGACCGGCTTGCGGCTGCGCAGCGACATGGCGAGGCCGGCGTCCAGGAAGCTCACATGGTTGAGGGCGATGATGACATTGGGGCCGGCATTGTGGAGATTTTCGAGCCCCTTCACCTCGATCCGGAACAGCGCCCGGTAGATGATCGACAGGGCATCGCTGAGCGCGCTCGCCGGCATGGTGCGGCCGATCCAGACCGTGACCAGGAGGCTGCCGGCGCCCAGCAGCAGGAACAAGGCGGGCGTGGTCATCCCGGCGGTCTGCAGCAGGGCGACCACGAGCGCGCTGCCGGCCATGAACGCGGCATTGAGCACGTTGACGGCGGCCACCACGCGGGCGCGGCGGTCGGCGCCGGCCCAGGCCTGCACCGCCGCGAAGGTCGGCACGATGTACAAGCCGCCCGCGATCGCGAGACCCGCGAGATCGATCGCGACCCGCAGCCCGCGGAAGGAGCCGAACAAGCCGGCGACGCCGACCGGCTGCGCCGGCGGCGCGACCCCCCAGGTGGCCCAGCCCAGATCGATCGCGAACAGGCCAAGCAGAAAGGCGCCGATCACGGTCGGCAGCAGGATGATGCGTCCGGCCGCGAGCCAGGCCGCGAGCCCCGAGCCGACCGCGATGGCGACCGAGAAGATCGCCAGGCAGGCGGTGACCACCTCCTCGGTGCCGCCCAGCACGTTCTTGACCAGCGGCGGCAGCAGCGAGAGCGCGACCGCGCCGACCAGCCAGAACCAGCAGGTCACGAAGGCGCCCCACCAGATGCGCCGGTCGTCACGCAGGTGCTTGAGCAGATCCCAGGTGGAGGCGGCGATGTTCCAGCGCACCACGAGATGGGGCGCCGCCTCGCCCGTCGGCGGGATGAACAGGCTCGCGCCCCAGCAGGCGAGCGAGAACAGGATCATCAGCAGGGCGAACTGCGTGGGGTCGCCGCCGTCCTTGGCGGCCAGCCCGCCCACGATGGTGCCGAGCAGGATGGCGATGAAGGTGGCGCCTTCGACCAGGGCGTTGGCGGCGGGAAGCTCGGAGCGGGCGAGATGATCGGGAAGAATTCCGTATTTGATCGGGCCGAACAGCGCCCCGATCACCCCGAACAGGAACAGCGCGATGAACAGAATGAGCACCGCGTGCAGCGCAAAGCCCGCGACCGCGATGACCGAGATGCCGATCTCGGCCAGCTTCAGACGCTGCGCCACATGGGCCTTGTCGTGACGGTCGGCAAATTCGCCGCCGAGCGCGGAGAGAAAGAAATACGGCGAGATGAACACCGCCGCCGCCAGCGTGATCAGCGCCTCGGCGTCGGGGCCGCCGATCTTGAACAGCAGCAGGAAGACCAGAGCGTTCTTGAGGAAATTGTCGCTGAATGCGGAGAAGAACTGGCACCAGAACAGGGGCGCGAAACGTCGGCTCAGCAGCAGGGAGGAGGCCATGGGCATTGCATCCGGTCGATCGATCGGGCTCGGTGGCCCATGCGGCGGGCGATCTTAAAGCGTGGTCGGCAAAAATGGAAACCGGTCTGGCTCCTGGGCTGCCCGGGAGCATGTGAAGGCCGAAGCATCCTGGGTGTCGCCACCCGCTCGTCCCCGCCCCCGCTTTCGCGAGGGTAAACTCCAGCGGGGACCCAGTTCTGAAGGCATTTTGCGAAGCGACCGGATTCCCGCTTCCGCGAGGGAATGAGCGGATGGGGCGATTAGCCGGGCAGCCGCCAGGCACCCGGATGGCGCGCCGTGATGGCGGCCGCCTCGGCCACCGAGCGAACGCCGGTATGGGTGAATTCGGTGCGGATCTCGTCGAAGAACAGCTCGATCACGTGGCTGGCGCCGATCGGGCCCAGCGCCGCCAGGCCATACACGAAGGGCCGGCCGGTGAAGCCCGCCCTGGCGCCGAGCGCGAGCGCACGCACCACGTCGAGGCCGCTGCGAATTCCGCTATCGATCATGACGGTGGCGCGCGACCCGACCGCCGCAACCACGGCGGGCAGGACATCGATCGAGGCCGGGGCGCCGTCGAAATGCCGGCCGCCGTGATTGGAGACGATGATGCCGTCGGCGCCCAGCGCCACCGCCCGCTCGGCGTCCTGCGGATGCAGGATGCCCTTGACCACGAAGGCGCGCTTCCAGCGCTCGCGTAGCCGCGCGAGCTCGTCCCAGGTATGGCTGCCGCCGCTGCGCAGCTGCATGGTCCTGGCGGTCGAGACCTGCGTCGGATTGGGGCCCGCATAGGGCACGAGATTTTCCGTCCGCGGCATGCCGTGCTTGAGCAGCGACCAGGCCCAGGCCGGCGAGGTCGCGACCTGCCAGACGGTCTTGGGCGTGATCGGGAACGGCACCGCGACGCCGTTGCGAATATCGCGCGGCCGCTTCGATTTGCCCGCACTGTCGACCGTGGGCACCAGGACGCGGGCCCCGGCCGCGTCAGCGCGGCGGACGAGATCGAAGGTGATCGCATGATCATTGTGCGGGAAGCGGTAGAGCTGGAACCAGAACACGTCCGGCGCGATCTCGGCGATGTGCTCGATCGCGGCATTGGCGGGAGTTGCCAGCACATATGGAATGCGCGCGCGCTGCGCCGCACGGGCGAGATAGTCCTCCACGCCGGGCCACATCAATCCGGGCGAGCCCATGGGGGCGATCCCGAGCGGCGCCGCATAGCGCGCGCCGAACAGCTCGACCTCGGTCGAGGCGCCCTTGGTGTCGACGCAGTAGCGCGGCAACAGCTCGACCGCCCGGAACGCCGCGATATTGCGCGCGATACAGGTTTCGTCGTTGGCGCCGCCGTCGACAAAATCGAACGCGAAGCGCGGAACGCGCCGGCGGGCGCGGGCGCGCAGATCATCGATGGTCGGAAAGCGCCGGCGCAACCGCGCCGCCGTGGCCTCCGCGGCCGTCCCGGTCTTTTCCCCTTCGCTCGGTTCGCCCGCCGCCATGGCTCGTCCTCTCAGTGTTGTAACAACACATCCCATTCCACAGTGTCATGCCCCGCGAAGGCGGGGCACCCAGTAGTCCCTGCGCCATTTGTGAAACATTTGCCGTGCCCGAATTGAAGTCCGTGGTTACTGGGTCGCATAGCCCGCGAAGACGGGCGTGAACGCCCTGATGCTCTTCGCGGGCGATGACAACAATGATATCCAAATGACGGAACCCATCATAATGGATTGCGGCGGAACACGCGTGGCGCGCGGACGGGCCGGCGCCGCAAAATGCATTGGAGTTCCGGCCAAGACCAATGTTAAATCCAGCGCCGTAGCCCGCATGGAGCGAAGCGCAATGCGGGAGCGGCGGCCCCGGATTACGCAAGCGCTCCATCCGGGCTACGAGCTAGTCGCCGCGTTCTTGGGGGAAACATGCCGGTGACGGAAACACCCGCCTTCGACTGCGCCCGTGACTGGCATTTGTTCGGGCCGGGCCCGAAGCGAATTCTTGCGCTCGACGGCGGCGGCGTGCGCGGCGCGATCACGGTGGCGTTTCTGGAGCGCATCGAGGCCGTTCTTTCGCAACGCCTGGGGCTCGAGGCGCGGCTGGGCGACTGGTTCGACCTCGTCGGCGGCACTTCGACCGGCGCGCTGATCGCCGGCGCGCTCGCGCTCGGATTTCGCACCGAGCAGATCAAGGAGTTCTATCTGCGGCTGGCGCCGCGCGCCTTTCAGCCGACCCGATGGGGCATTCCGCTGTTTCAGGCGAAGTTCAACGCCAACGGGCTGCGCGCCGAAATATTGAAGATCGTGCAAGATCGCCAGCTCTCCAGCGCCGATCTCATTACCGGCTTGTGCGTGGTCACCAAGCGCATGGACACCTGCAGTCCCTGGATCGTCGCCAACAATCCGCGGGCGCCCTATTGGCTGGACGGCGCCACCCATGACGGCAACGGAAGATACAACCTCGCCACGCTGGTGCGGGCCAGCACCGCGGCGCCGCATTTTTTCGATCCGGAAGAGTTCACGATCAGCAAGAACCAGCAGGGCCTGTTCATCGACGGCGGCGTGACGCCGTTCAACAATCCCTCGCTGGCGCTGTTTCAGATGGCGACCTTCAAGCCGTTCGGGATCTGCTGGCCGACCGGACCCGACCGGCTCACCGTGACCTCGATCGGCACCGGCACCTATCGGCCGCGCTTTGCCTATGCGGAGGAGGGCGTCAGCCGCTTCGCCAAGCTCGCGTACTA
>DASXXS010000024.1:0-5000 GCA_036502925.1 Xanthobacteraceae bacterium | reverse complement strand
CTCGGCGACCAGGGGCGGCATGGGGCTCTCCCGTGCGAAACGCGCGTAGCACCGCGAAATGCAGGCTCGGCGAGCGCTCTGTCGAGATTTATCCAATCACGTCGCTTTGTCCACCGTCCGGCGAGGACGCGATTCCTCGCTGGGTGGGCAGGACATCGACGGGCGGAACGTCGCGCAAGCTGGGAACCGGATAGTCCGCAAGCGTCACCGAGAGCGGCTCGCCGCGCTCGTCATAGCGGAGCTCTTCTCAGTCCCTATTCGGCCGCGATATGCGCGTGCGCCTGCACGTCCATGTTGACGAGCTGCAGCGGCGATTCCGTCTCTTCCAGCATGCCCCAGCTCTTCACCCAATCGTAGGTGCGCTGCAACTCCTCCGGTGGAATCGGCGCCGGGTCGCGCACCACGATGCGGCTTTCGCGGATGTCGTCGGGCTTGAGGGTGCCGATCTCGGAATCCTTGGCCTTGTGATAGTCGATGAAGTAGTGGAGGTAGGCGCGCTTGTCAGCATTGATGCGGCGCACCGCCTCGCGCACCGCGCGGTTGAAGGCCTTGTAGGTATCCGCGTCGATGCGGTCGGAGGCCACCTCGGTGCCGAAATAGAAGGCCGAGCAGATGATCCGGCACCCCTTCTTCTCGGCCAGCGTGATGTAGGGCTCGGTCAAGGTGGTGGCCTCGATCTCGCCCTTCATCATGAGGTTGAAGCGGTTGCGCGAGCCGGTCGGGGCGCGGCAAATCTTGATCTGGTCGCGCGGCAGGAAACCCTCCAGCATATGCAGCGCCAAATAATGCGTGCCGGCATAGAACGGCACCCCGACCGTGCGGCCGGCGAGCTGCTGGGGCGTGTAGACCGGCGAATCGGGCCGCACCGCGATGGCCCCGTAGGTGACGATGGCGCGGCGGCCGATCTGGCGGCTGCCGGCGGTGGCGCCGACGCGGCAGTAGTTGCCCCACTCGCAGGCATTGTACATGTCTGCTTTGCCCTGCTCGAACAGGGTGCCGTGGCTGACGAAAGGATCGGCCCCCTTCACATCGGTCAAGGACGTGTCGGCGGTCTTGACGCCGGCCTCGTCGCGGTCCGCCCATTCGATCGTCAGCCCTTCCTTCTCGAACAGGCCTTCTCGAAAGGCCACGAGCTCCGGCAGCCCCTGGAACGGCGAGGTGGTTTCCAACACCAGTTTCTTCATGTGCAGGCTCCGCATTTTGAGGCTCCGGGGGCGATACTTCGGGCGCGGGAGAACGTCAGGATAGCTGGGCCGGCCGCAGCGACATGGCCCGAATGCCGAGGCGCAGAGTGCGCCATTTCGATTCCTGCCGCAAGGCATGGTCGGTCGTGGAACTGATGGCGCACCAGCTTTTCGCGCACGCGGTGCACCGCAGAGCCGGGGTCGTTCAAAATTCGGAGTGTGGAACGGTCCCGGGCCAAGCCCGGGACAAGGTTGCTTAACCATTCACAAAAGCAGGTGCAGCGCCGAGCCACGGCATTCCATCGAGCGCAAGCTCGACGGTCAGCACCAGAAAACCGCCGGCCGAAACGCCGTCACGGCCGGGCGCCCGCGACGAGGCGACGGTTTGCAGCGGATAGCTGCCGATCGAGCTCTCCGCCATCCAGCCGTTGAGCGTGGCGCCGGGAAGCGCATCGATCCGCGCACCGATCTGCCCGCCGATGGACTGGCCGGCCACGATCGCGGACACGAGCTTCTCGAACCAGGAATCGGCGCGGCCCACAGCCCGACGTCCGGCCGCGTCGCTCGCGAAGGTGCGGGTCCGGCGCACCAAGCTTCCCTTGTAGGCGACCGATGCCCGTAGCGCGAACCGATCGGCCAGCGGCGGCGCGCCCGAAACCCGGATCATGCGCCGGTCCGCGGCAAGGTTCGGCGCCACAGCGATGTAGGCCTCCTCGGCCCCCCGCAGGCGCGCCTGCCTCTCGACGAGACCGGCGACCGCGCCGGCATCCGCGGCCGCGTCGGGATCGACTTCCGCCAATGCCGCAACCGCAAGTGCGTCGGCACGCTCGATCAACCTGCGTTCCGCCCCGTCGATGCGCTGCCGCCGCGAAGCGAAGGCGGCGCTGCCGTCGATCAGTTCCGCCGCCGGCGCGGCGCCCACGATCTCGTCATAGAGCCCGCCCGGCAGGCGATCCAATTCCAGCACGCCGACACGGGCGCAGCCGCCCGCGGTCAGCCGCCGGCCCACGGCCTCGCCCGGCTTGGCCGTGTTGATGATCTCGCTCACCGGATTGGTCGAGGAAATCCAGTTGGCGACGCGCTTGGAGAGCGCGGTGGCAAAGACCGGTGCGCCCGACTTGGGCACCAGCAGAAGCCCATCGGACCAATAGGGCGTGAAGCCGGTCAGATAGGTCACCGCGCTTGGCTGCACCAGGTTGGTGTAGAAGATGAAGCCGTCGAGGCCGCCGCGGCTCATCACGGCGCGCAAGCCTTCGATGCGTTCCATCAGCACGTCTTGCGGCAGCTCGTTTTCGTCCCATCTCATCAAGCCGCGGCGCATCGCAGAATTCCGTCAGGCCGGCACGCTGAACAATTGGCGCGGGGTTGCGGTGAGCACCTCGCAGCCGTGCGCGGTGGCGACCACCACGTCGCCCAGCACCATATAGCCCACCACCGGATGATAGGTGTTGGGGTGCACGATCAACGTCATGCCGGCATCGATCCGGGTGGTGACATCCTCCAGGATGTGCGGCTTGCTGTCGGCGAACAGGCCCACGCCGTGGCCGCGCACGCGCGTGTATTGGTCGGTGACGTAATCGCCGAGGCCGTGCCGCCGGAACACATCGTTTTCGGCGCGCGCGATGTCGGCGGCGGTGATGCCCGCGCGCACCGCCGCGATCCCGGCCGCCATGGCGTCGCGATAAAGCGCGAAGGCCGCCAATTGTTCGCCGTTCGGCTCGCCCACCACCAGGGTGCGGCAGATCTGGGCGTAGTAACCCTCCACGCAGGGCGTGAGCTCGGTGGTCACCAGGTCGCCGCGCTTGAGCCGCTTGCCGCGCGGCGGCGCCATGCCGCGCACCTCCGGCCCGCCGACCCCGATGATCTGAAAATTGTCGTCGACCCCGTTGGCGCGGTAGAATGCCTCGATCTCCGCGATCAGCTCATAGTCGGCGCGCCCCGGACGCGCCGCATTTCGGAACACCTCATAGCCGGTGTCGGCGAGCCGCGCCGCGCGACGGATGGCATCGATCTCGGAATCGAGCTTGGCCATCAGCAGGCGATCGATCAGCGCGGTCTGGTCGCTGAGCTTGAGGTCGTGGCTGCGCGCCGCGATCCGGCGCGGAATGAGACGCTGCGGCCCGGCCCCGATGCGCTGGTTGCGGAAGCGGCCGAGCGCGCCGTCGACCTCGCCGACCAGGTCGGCTGCGTGGATCACCTCCACGCCGGGGCAATCGATCTGCGCCCGGTCGGCCTCGAGCGGACTGTCGAGGTAAAGCGTGATCTGCCCGTCGCCGCGCACCAGCGCGAGCGCCTGGCCTTCCAGAATTCCGAAGTCGGTCGCATAGCGCAAATAATCGTTCTGCCAGCCATTGCCGTAGACCAAGAGCAGATCGAGCCCGGCCTCCGCCATGGCGTCGATGAGGCGCGCCTTGCGCTGCTGCGCGATTTGGGTGGGCATTTTCGGCCGTCAGTCCATGCTGACGCCGCTCGCCTTGATCGGGGCGGCCCATCTGGCGATTTCGCTGACCACGAACTTCGCCAGATAGTCCGGCGACCGGCGCTCGGGCGCGACCAGATCGGCCCCGATGTCCTTGAGCCGCTCCTGCACGGCGGCCGTGCTCACGGTCGCTTCGATGGCGTCGTGCAGCTTGTGCACGATCGGCGCGGGCGTGCCCTTGGGCAGGAAGACGGCGTACCAGGTCGAGGCGTCGAAATTCGGCAGCCCTTGCTCGCCGGCGCTGGCAAGGCTCGGCAGGATCGGCGAGCGCCGCGCGGCCAGAAGCGCGATCGGCTTGACCGTCTTGGCCTCGATTTGCGGCAACGCGGTGGTGAGGATGTTGCACATATAGTCGATCCGGCCGCCGAGCAGTTCCTGCATCGCGGGTCCGCCGCCGCGAAACGGAACATGGGTGACATTGGCCCCGATGTCCGCATTGAGCAGCACGCAGGCAAGATGATTGGCAGAACCGGCGCCGGCCGAGCCATACTGCATCTTCGCCTGGTTGGCCTTCGCATAGGCGATGAACTCCGGCAGGCTATCGGGCGGCAAATCCTTGCGCGTGACCAGGACGGTCGGCTGCTCGGCGATCAGCGCGACCGGCGCGAAATCGGTCGCCGCGTCGTAGAGCGGATGCTTGTAGAGGGTCTGGTTCTGGGCGTGGGTGCCGGCAATGCCGAGCACGAACTCGTGGCCGTCAGGCATCGCCTTGGCGACACGCGCACTCCCGAGCATGCCGCCGGCGCCCGGTATGTTCTCGACGATCACCTGCTGGCCCAAGACCTCGGACAGGCGCGCTGCAAGGATGCGTCCCATGACATCGACCGAGCCGCCGGGGGCGAACGGCACCACCATGCTGACCGGCGGCGTCGGCCAGCTCTGCGCGGCTGCGGGCCCGGCGCTGGGCAGAGGGACGGCAAGCGTGATGACGGCGAGAAGCAGCGTCCGTCTCATGGAAATTCTCCGGCCCACTGGTTTGGTGAAAGATCTCCAACACCCGCTCGTCCCCGCGGACGCGGGGACCCAGGCTTTGCCAGACCCGAAGTCGGTGGGATTTGGCAAAGGCTGGTTTCCCGCGTCCGCGGGAATGAGCGGACGTGGCGAAGCCTTCTTAAGATCACCGGCATGGTCAAAATTTCACCGGCACGAACTTGTCGTTGTAGATCGTCTTCGCGTCCGGCACAGTCTCGAGGATGCCGAGGTCCTTGAGCGAATTGCGGATGACGTCGATGGCGGCCGGGTCCCAGGCGCCGTCCGCCGAGAAGCTGCCGATCTGGGTGTCATAGATCTTGGACACGACGCTTTCCCGCACGTCGATCGTCCTCGATTCCGATTTC
>DASXXS010000023.1:0-9844 GCA_036502925.1 Xanthobacteraceae bacterium | reverse complement strand
GCTGCTGCCGACCATGGGCGGGCAGACCGCGCTCAACTGCGCGCTGTCGCTGCGCAAGATGGGGGTGCTCGACAAATTCAACGTCAAGATGATCGGCGCCACCGCCGACGCCATCGACATGGCGGAGGACCGCGAGCTGTTCCGCGAGGCGATGGCGCGCATCGGCCTGGAGACGCCGCGCTCGCACCACATCAAGACGCTGCCGGCGGCGCTGGCGGCGCTGGAGGATATCGGGCTGCCCGCCATCATCCGGCCGTCCTTCACGCTGGGCGGCACCGGCGGCGGCATCGCCTACAACAAGGCCGAGTTCATCGAGATCGTCGAGCGCGGCATCGACGCCTCTCCCACCAACGAGGTGCTGGTCGAGGAAGCGGTGCTCGGCTGGAAGGAATACGAGATGGAGGTCGTTCGCGACAAGAACGACAACTGCATCATCATCTGCTCGATCGAGAACCTGGATCCGATGGGCGTGCATACCGGCGATTCCATCACCATCGCGCCGGCGCTCACGCTCACCGACAAGGAATACCAGATCATGCGCGACGCCTCGATCGCGGTGCTGCGCGAGATCGGGGTGGAGACCGGCGGCTCGAACGTGCAGTTCGCGGTCAATCCGGCCGACGGCCGCCTGGTCATCATCGAGATGAACCCGCGCGTCTCGCGCTCCTCGGCGCTCGCCTCCAAGGCGACCGGCTTCCCGATCGCCAAGGTCGCCGCCAAGCTCGCGGTCGGCTACACGCTGGACGAGATCGCCAACGACATCACCGGCGGCGCGACCCCGGCCTCGTTCGAGCCCACCATCGATTACGTCGTCACCAAGATTCCGCGTTTCGCCTTCGAGAAGTTTCCCGGCGCCGAGCCGACGCTGACCACCTCGATGAAATCTGTCGGCGAGGTGATGGCGATCGGCCGCACCTTCCAGGAGAGCCTGCAGAAGGCGCTGCGCTCGCTCGAATCGGGCCTGACCGGCCTCGACGAGATCGCCATCGAGGGGCTCGGCCAGGGCGACGACAAGACCGCCGTGCGCGCGGCGCTGGGCGTGCCCACGCCCGACCGCCTGCTCAACGTGGCGCAGGCCATGCGGCTTGGCTTCTCCGACGAGGAGATCCACGCCTCCTGCCGCATCGATCCGTGGTTTCTGGGCGAGATCCGCGGCATCGTCGAGATGGAGGCGCAGATCAGGGCCAAGGGCCTGCCCGCCACGGCCGCCGCGCTGCGCCGCCTCAAGGGAATGGGCTTCTCCGACGGCCGGCTCGGCCGGCTGACCGGGCTCCCCGAAGACGAGGTCACGCGGCGCCGGCACGCGCTCGCGGTGCGGCCGGCGTTCAAGCGCATCGATACCTGCGCGGCCGAGTTCGCCTCGCCGACCGCCTACATGTACTCCACCTACGCGGCGCCCTTCGCCGGCAGCGTCGCCTGCGAGGCCGCGCCCACGGCGAACACCAAGGTGGTGATCCTCGGCGGCGGCCCCAACCGCATCGGCCAGGGCATCGAGTTCGACTATTGCTGCTGCCACGCCGCCTTCGCGCTGAGCGAGGCCGGCTACGAGACCATCATGGTGAATTGCAATCCGGAGACGGTCTCGACCGACTACGACACCTCCGACCGGCTCTATTTCGAGCCGCTCACCGCCGAGGACGTGCTCGAGATCATCGCGGCCGAGCGCCGCAACGGCACGCTGCATGGCGTGATCGTGCAGTTCGGCGGGCAGACGCCGCTCAAGCTCGCCGGGCCGCTGGAATCGGCGCAGGTGCCGATCCTCGGCACCTCGCCCAACGCCATCGACCTCGCCGAGGACCGCGACCGCTTCAAGCAACTGCTCGACCAGCTGGGGCTGCGCCAGCCCACCAACGGCATCGCCCAGAGCCCGGCGCAGGCGCGCGCCATCGCGGAGGCGATCGGCTATCCGATCGTGATCCGTCCGTCCTATGTGCTCGGCGGCCGCGCCATGGAGATCGTCCACGACGCGCCCCAGCTCGACCGCTACCTCGCCCGCCTGGCGGGCGATCTCGATCGGCCCTCCGAGCTCGTCGTATCCGACAAGCGGCCGCTGCTCATCGACCGCTATCTGTCGGACGCCATCGAGGTCGATGTCGATTGCCTGGCCGACGGCACCGACACCGCCATCGCCGGCATCATGGAGCATATCGAGGAGGCGGGCATCCATTCCGGCGATTCCGCCTGCGCGCTGCCGCCGCACTCGCTCAAGCCCGAGGTCATCGCCGAGATCGGCCGGCAGACGCGCGAGCTCGCCCTGGCGCTGCAGGTCGGCGGCCTGATGAACGTGCAATATGCGGTCAAGGACGGCGACATCTACGTGCTCGAGGTCAATCCGCGCGCGTCGCGCACCGTGCCGTTCGTCGCCAAGGTTGTCGGCGTGCCGGTCGCCAAGATCGCGGCGCGAATCATGGCGGGCGAGCGGTTGGCGAGCTTTGATCTCAAGCCACCGCAATTCGATCATGTCGGGGTCAAGGAAGCGGTGTTCCCGTTCGCGCGCTTCCCGGGCGTCGACACCGTGCTGGGCCCGGAGATGAAATCGACCGGCGAGGTCATGGGCATCGATAGCACATTCGAGATCGCCTTCGCTAAAAGCCAGCTCGGCGGCGGCTCGCGGCTGCCGCGCAAGGGCACGGTGTTCGTATCGGTGCGCGACGCCGACAAGGACGCGCGCATCCTGGGGGCCGTGCAGACGCTGACCGATCTCGGCTTTAAGACTCTCGCCACGTCCGGCACCCAGCGGTTCCTGGTCGAGAACGGCGCGGCCGCCGATCGCATTTTGAAAGCCTCCGAGGGACGGCCCAATATCGTGGATGCCATCCGCAACGGAGAGATCCAGCTGGTTTTCAACACCACCGAGGGCGCCCAGGCGCTGGCCGACAGCCGCTCGTTGCGTCGCGCTGCCCTCTTGCATAAAGTTCCGTACTACACCACTCTTTCAGGGGCCGTCGCTGCGGCGCAAGGAATCAAGGCCTATCTCGGGGGTGATCTCGAGGTCCGTACGCTGCAGAGCTATTTCGGCGCCCGCACCGACCTCCGCCGTTTGAAAAGTGGTTGAACCCCAAGGAATTGGGTCGAACCGCAAAGAATTGGCTCGAACGCGAAGGTTGCCAACGGGCGGCAGCGGCCATATTTTTGGAGGTCCGCCTCCGGCGACCCGGCTGTTGCCGGGGGAACCTGGCGGGGCGACGGGGGTTGGACACGGGTTCACGGTCGTGGGTTTGCAAGCCGGCTTCGGCCCGCGACCAGGTTTTTTTCTTTCGCGGTGTTCCGCCTCCCACGGTTCCCGACCGGACCGTCGGAGGCGGAATATCATGGTGCTCGACTGCATGGCGCCCGCCGATGGGGCGCTGGGCTAATCTGCGCTGTGGCTCCAACGCTGTGATCGGCGGCTCGCCGATCGAGCGTTGCAGCCGCAAGGCGGGTTCAAGATTTGGAGGCTTGAAGGACCGATGGAGAAGCTCCCCATGACGGCTGAGGGCTATGCGACGCTCGAGAACGAGCTCAAGCATCGCCAGCAGGTGGAGCGGCCACGCATCATCCAGCAGATCACCGATGCGCGCACGCACGGCGACCTGTCGGAAAATGCGGAGTATCACGCCGCCAAGGAATCACAATCGATCAACGAGAGCCACATCGCGGACCTCGAGGACAAGCTCGCGCGCGCCGAGGTGATCGACGTGTCGAAATTGTCGGGCGAGACGATCAAGTTCGGCGCCACCGTCACGCTGGTCGACGAGGACACCGACAAGAAGATGGTGTGGCAGATCGTCGGCGAGCCCGAGGCCGATGCCAAGAAGGGCAAGATATCGATCACCTCGCCGGTGGCGCGCGCGCTCATCGGCAAGGCCAAGGGCGCGAGCGTCGAGGTGGTCACGCCCGGCGGCGCCAAGGCCTACGAGGTCAAGAAGGTGGAGTGGCGCTGAGCGGGGTTCGGAAATAAGTGAGTAGTGAGTAGTGAGTAGTGAATAGAAAGAACTACTCCCTACTCCCTATTCGCCACTCACCACCTCCAGCGGCACCATGGCGGCATCCTTCGAATTGCGCAGCGTGAGCGAGGTCTTGACGTTGCGCACGTGCGGCGCGGCGGTCAATTCCGCCACGAAGGCCTGAAAAGTCTTCAGGTCGGGAGCCACGCATTTGAGGATGAAATCGATCTCGCCCGACAGCATCCAGCATTCGCGCACCAGCGGCTGGTCGCGCACGAAATCCTCGAACGCCTTCAGGTCGGCCTCGGCCTGGCTGGTGAGGTGCACCATGGCGAAGACCGTCACCTCGTAGCCCAGGAGCTTTTCGTCGAGCAGAGCCCGGTAGCTTTTGATGTAGCCGGACTCCTTGAGGGCGCGCACGCGGCGCAGGCACGGGGGCGCCGAGATCCCGACCCGCCGGGCCAGCTCCACATTGGTGATGCGGCCGTTATCCTGCAATTCCTTGAGGATTTTGCGGTCGATCGAGTCGAGCTGGGCTTCCACCAGGGGCCTCCGACGGGAATGCTGGCCCACTTCTTACTCCCATCGGGGGCCGCACGAAACATTATTGCGTGCCCGCCTGTCCATGCTGTGTCATCGGTTGTGGGCTCCCGGTCTGCGTGTCTTGCATAGCTCGCCGGAGACCTTAAATTGAGCCTGCCGAGCGGCCGCCGCGCTGAGGGGGCCGGCCGCCGGCGAGCGGCGTCCGCGCCAATCACCACCAGGATCGTCCAGATGGGCAAGAGCACCCGCGCCAAGGTCGTGATCGTCGGCTCGGGGCCGGCGGGGTACACGGCTGCCATCTACGCGGCGCGCGCGATGCTGGAACCGGTCCTCATCCAGGGCATCCAGCCCGGCGGCCAGCTCACCATCACCACCGACGTCGAGAACTATCCGGGCTTTGCCGACGTCATCCAGGGGCCCTGGCTGATGGAGCAGATGCAGAAGCAGGCCGAGCATGTGGGTACCCGGATCGTGACCGATCATGTCAACAAGGCCGAGCTTGGCCGGCGGCCGTTCCGGCTCGAATGCGATTCCGGGGACATCTATCTGGCCGACGCGCTGATCATCGCGACCGGAGCGCAAGCGCGTTGGCTGGAGCTGCCGTCGGAGGAAAAGTTCAAGGGCTATGGGGTGTCGGCCTGCGCCACTTGCGACGGATTTTTCTATCGCGGGAAAGACGTGATAGTGGTGGGGGGCGGCAATACCGCGGTCGAGGAAGCGTTGTTCCTGACCAATTTCGCGGCCAAGGTGACGGTGGCGCATCGGCGCGACAGCTTCCGTGCCGAGAAGATCCTGCAGGACCGCCTGTTCAAGAATCCCAAGATTTCGGTGCTGTGGAACACCGAGCTCGACGAGGTCGCCGGAACCGAGAACCCGCTCAAGGTCACCCGGGTCCGGCTCAAGGACACACGCACCGGCGGCATCAGCGAGCGCGCAGCGGACGGCGTGTTCATCGCGATCGGACATACCCCGGCGTCCCAGCTGTTCACCGGCCAGGTCGAGATGAAGCCTTCGGGCTATATCAGGACCGCTCCCTACTCGACCGCCACGTCGGTGCCGGGGGTGTTCGCGGCCGGCGACGTCACCGACGATGTCTACCGCCAGGCGGTGACGGCGGCGGGCCAGGGCTGCATGGCCGCGCTCGAAGCCGAACGCTTCGTCGCCGCCCAAACGGAACACAGGGCGGAATCGGAACGCGGGGCGCAACACCGGGCAGCGGCCGAGGTCGGCTGAGGCTCTCGCCTCTCCGGGCCCAAAGCGGGTCGGGTACGGAGAGGGAGCAAAATTGGAGCCGGAAGCTCGCCATGCACGGAAACATGATGGATTGGGACAAGCTCAAGGTCTTCCACGCCGCCGCCCAGGCCGGCAGCTTCACGCATGCCGGCGAGCAGCTCGGCCTGTCGCAGTCGGCCGTATCGCGGCAGGTCTCGGCGCTCGAACAGGAGCTCGGCGTCTCGCTGTTCCACCGCCATGCGCGCGGGCTCATCCTCACCGAGCAGGGCGAGCTCCTGCAAAGCACCGCCCACGACGTGTTCATGAAGCTCGAAGCGGCGCGCACCAAGCTGACCGACAGCCGCGAACGGCCGAACGGCGAGCTCAAGGTGACCACGACCGTGGGCATCGGGGTGCACTGGCTCACCCCGCGGCTGGGTGAGTTCCTCGATCTCTATCCCGATATCCGGGTCACGCTGATCACCACCGACGGCGAGCTCGACCTCGCCATGCGCGAAGCCGATGTCGCCATCCGGCTGCGCCAGCCGACGCAGCCCGACCTGATCCAGCGCAAGCTGTTCTCGCTGCACTTCCACGCCTGCGCATCGCCGGAATATCTCAAGCGGTTCGGCACGCCGCGCTCGGTCGAGGAGCTCGACCAGCATCGCCTCATCATCCTCGGCGGAACCATCCAGCCTTGGCTGCAGCAGAGCGGCAACTGGTTGCTCACCATCGGGCGCAGCGAGCGCGACCCCCGGCTGCCCTGGCTCACCATCAACAACGTGCTCGGCGTGCTGCTTGCCTGCCAGCGCGGCCTGGGCATCGCCATGCTTCCGGATTATCTGGTCGATGAGAACGGCGGGCTCGTGCATCTGTTCGGGGACAACAACGAGGTCGCCTACGACGCCTATTTCGTTTATCCGGAAGAGCTCAAGTCGGTCGCGCGCGTGCAGGTCTTTCGCGACTTTCTGGTCGCCAAGGCGCAGCGCTGGCATTTCTGAGCACGTGCGAGGGTTGCATGGCTGGCATGCGGGGCTCCGCGTTGCGCAAAACCGGCGCGTCGGCATACTGAGGATAGTTGTCGGCGAGCGCTTGCTCTTCTCCCAGATGGCGATCGCCCCCGCTGGCAGCTGTTCCCCTCTGGAAGGTGATTGCTGGCCCCGCGCCGGCAAACTGCAACCGGACCCGCAAGGGTCCGGTTTTTCTTTGTGCAGCAGCCGATCAGAACTCGATCATGCCGCTGCGCGTGAGCGTGAAATCACCGTGATAAGCGCTCAGGCTCCGCCCCGCGCGGCAGGAGCCGCCGAATACCAGCATACGGTTGCCTGCGGCCGCATCATTGCGCCCGATCGCCGCTCCCCTTAACAATGGCGTGTCCCGTTACCGCAAGGAGCCTCCCACGTGGATATCCAGACCTTGCCAGGCGCCGACGGCGCCGGCCGGATCGCGCCGCAATTGCGCAGTCCGCAGATCGTCGTCAGCGCCGGCACCGCGACGCTCAATCTGACGCTTGCGGTCTGCGATTACGAGCATGTCCGCGACTTGACCAGCGGGGTGGTGCGCGCCGACGGCATCACCCTGACTCCGCTGGTGTTTCCTTCGATCGAGGAAATCACCTTTCGGTTCACCCGCAACCTCGAATGGGACGTCTCGGAACTGTCCCTGGGGAAATACACCGCGCTCGCCTCGCAGGGCAGCGCCCCGATGATCGCGATCCCGGTTTTTCCGTCCCGCGTCCATCGCCATTCGGCGATCTATGTGCGTGGCGATCGCGGCATCCGCAAACCCAAGGACTTGGAGGGCCGCACCATCGGGATTCCCGAATGGGCGCAGACGGCAGGCATCTATGTGCGCGGCTTTCTGGCCGAGCATTACGGGGTCGACCTCGCCTCCATCAACTGGCTGCAGGCAGGCGTCGACGAGCCAGGCCGCGACGAGAAGGTCGAGCTGAGGCTGCCCTCCGGCATCCGCTATCAAGCAAGGCCCGATACGAGTCTCTCCGCCATGCTGATGAGCGGCGAGATCGACGCCGCGATCACGGCACGCGCGCCGCTCGCGTTCGGGCAATCAGGCGGTCAGGTCGTGCGCCTGTTTCCAAACTACCGGGCCGAGGAAGAGCGGCTGTTCAGAAAGACCGGCGTCTTTCCGATCATGCACCTGATCACGATCCGCCGAGCCGTCTTCGAGCAGTATCCGTGGATCGGCATGAATCTGTTCAAGGCATTCGAAGAATCCAAGCGCCGTTGCTTCGAGCGCTTGCGCGACTTCACCTGCGCGCGCGCCCCGCTGCCTTGGGTGGCGGCGATCGCCGACGAGATCGCCGCAAGCTTCGGGCCCGATCCCTATCCCTACGGGATCGAGGCGAGCCGCCCCACCATCGAGGCCTTTTGCCGCTATGCCCATGCGCAAGGCGTCACGTACCGGCAGATGAGCGCCGAGGATTTGTTTCCGCCCGAAGTGCGGGCCGTCGCGAAGGTGTAGGGTGGGCAACGGCCGCTTCGCCGTTGCCCACGCGTCGCGCCCACCCTGCGGCCAGCGCCCAACGTGGGCACGGCGCGTTCCGGGCCTTTGCCCACCCTACCGTGTCGTAGCCCGGATGAAGCGAAGCGTAATCCGGGAAAGCTGTCCCGGATTACGGCGCTGCGCGCCTCCATCCGGGCTACGGCCGCGCCTTTGCCCACCCTACCGCATCAATGCCCGCCGCTGCGGCGGCGCAGATTGATATGAATGTTCTTCTCGCGCGTGAAGCGGAGCAATTCCTCGATGCATTCCTCGCGCCCGATGCCGGACTGCTTGTAGCCGCCGAAGGGCGCGCCGAGGAAATGCTTGGAGACCTCGTTGATCCAGACATAGCCCGCCTCCACGGCCGCAGCGGTGCGGTGCGCGGTCGCAAGATCGCTGGTCCAGATCGATGCGGTGAGCCCGTACTCGACCTGGTTCACCCGCGCCAGCATCTCGGCTTCGTCGTTCCATTTGAACACCGAGAGAACCGGGCCGAAGATTTCCTCGCGGCCGATGCGCATGTCCATGGTCACGTCGGCGAAGATGGTGGGCTCGATGAACAGGCCCTTGGCGAGCTCAGGCTCGCTCGGGCGGCCGCCGCCGCTGATGAGCCGCGCGCCCTCTCGCCGGCCGGATTCGATGAAGCCCATGATGCGGTCATGCTGCACCTGGCTGATGATCGCCCCCATGGTGGTGGCCGGATCGGTCGGGACGCCCGGCCGGTAGCGCTTGATCGACGCCGTCGCGCGCTGCAGGACGGCATCGTAGATTTCGGCGTGGATGAAGGCGCGGCTGGTGGATCCGCAACTTTGTCCGCACCAGGTGAAATTCATGCCGTCGACGACGGCGGCCGAGACCGCTTCGAGATCGGCGTCCGCAAAAGCGATCAGGGCGTTCTTGCCGCCGAGCTCGAGCAGGACCGGCTTGAGCGTGTCGGCTGCCGCCTTCATGACGGCGCGGCCGGTCGGCACGCTGCCGATCAGCGCCACGGAGGCGACGTCCGGATGGCTGGCCAGCACCTGCCCGACCTCGCGGCCGCCGGGCACGACGTTCCATACGCCGGGCGGCAGGATGCCGTCGATCAGCTCGGCCAGCCGCAGTGCCGACAGGGGCGCCTGCTCGGGCGGCTTGAGCACGACCGTGTTGCCGGCGGCGAGCGGCGCCCCCGACTTGCCGGCCGCGAACATGAAGGGATGGTTGAACGGAATGATGCGGCCGACCACGCCATAGGGCTCGCGCACGGAAAAGTTCACGACGTCGGGACCCATCGGGATCGAGGCGCCCTTCATCTCGGTGACAAGACCGGCGTAGAAATCAAGCTGGGCCGCGCCCGCATTGGCGTCGCGCACCATCTCGGCATAGGGATTGCCGCAATCGGCGGCATCGATCATCGCCAGCTCGTCGCCATTGTGGCGCAGCACCTGCGCGATGGCGCGCAGCATCTTGGCGCGCTCCGTCGGCGGCACCCGGCGCCATTCGCGGAAGGCCGCCTTGGCGGCCGCGATGGCGGCTTGCGCATCGGCCGCGTTGCCCTCCACCACCTGGCCGAGCGACTCGCCCGTGCCCGGGCTCGTCACCTCGACATAGCGCCCCGCCGGCTTTTGCCATCCGCCGGCATAATAGGGCTCGCGATGGGACGGCAGATTGAGGAGCGGCGTTTT
>DASXXS010000022.1:0-1653 GCA_036502925.1 Xanthobacteraceae bacterium | reverse complement strand
GCTGTTCGTTCACATGCCGGGATACCTGGGCCGCGTGCTGCACTACGATGCCGGGCGCGTTGCGGTCGCGCTGAACATCGGGATCGCCGCGCTCTCGTTCGGGCTGCTGGCGGTCGCCTGGCTTGGCGACCATGTGCCGCGCCGCCACCTGCTCGCGGCCGGCGCCGTGCTCCTGCTGGTCGGCTCCTGGCCGTGGTATGTGGCGGCCGCCGAGCGCAGTGTACCGCTGATCGTGCTGCTCGTGCTGGCGGCCGCGGGTGCATCGTTCGCAAGCGGCGTGTTCGGTGCGGTGGTAGCCGACCTGTTCCCCACCCGCGTGCGCTACAGCGGCGTCGCGTTGGCCTACAATGTCAGCTTCACCGCCTTCAGCGGTACCGCGCCGCTGCTGGCAACTGTTGCCATCTCCGCCACCGGCTCGGCGACGGCGCCAGCGCTGGTGATGGTCGGTTGCGCGGCGCTTGCGCTATTCGGCAGCTTATGGATCGGGCAGCACGGCGGAAAGGTTGAAATCCCCAGCATTTCGCTGCCGATCGAACCGGGATGACGCTGGTTTTTGGACGCCCTTGGCGAGAACCTCGCGCGCGGCGTAGCCGCGGCCGGTTCTTTCCATCGATCTGATCAACAAGCTCGAAGCGGACAGCCGTGCCGCGAGGCCGCATCGCCAATTAGCCAAGTCTGCGATTTGATCAGTTCGTGTGATTAAAATCCAATAATTCGATATTGGATCTGAGAGCCCCGCACTCTGACCTAACCTCTATCGATACATCAGACGATAGAGTGCCCCGATGATGAAAATGGACGCTGACATCGAAAATACTGGGAGCCGCGATTGGAATCGTGGATGCGGCCTGGAGCCGGTCGCCGGTCAATCGAGACAGCCGCAAAAGATGAAGGTTGGCATCCGCGAAGCGCTCGCGTCGTTCGCCCTGATGCTCCTTGCGCGCACCGCTGACGCCGAGGGTACCGGCGCGCTGCCGTGGCAGGAGAGCTTCACCGCCCGTCTCGAAGCGCTCGCCCTCCTGCAGACCTTGAACGCAGAGCTTCTAAGCCACGACAGCGCTACGCTGACCCTAGACCACTGGTGTGCCGCCCACCGGTTGGCCTCGCCGCCGCATATCGTCGCCGAGCGCGTCGACGGCGCCGACCAAGCGCCGACGGACGAGCAGCGTCAGCTTCTCGGCGTCAGCGCGACGGAGCCTGTCCGCTACCGCAGAGTGCGCCTCACCTGCGGCGACCACGTTCTCTCGGAAGCGGATAACTGGTACGTACCCGCCCGGCTGACGCCGGAGATGAACCGGGTGCTCGACACGACCGACACCGCCTTCGGCCGAGCAGTGCAAGCGCTTAATTTCCATCGGCGGACGCTGTCGGTGAAGCTGCTCTGGTCGCCCCTGCCGCAGGACTGGGAAATGGGCGCCCCGCTGCCCGAGCGGAGCGGGACGACGCTCACCATCCCCCACGCGGTGCTGGAGCACCGCGCTGTGCTGACCCTGCCCGACGGCACCCCGTTCAGCGAGGTGGTCGAGACCTACACCAGCGAGGTGCTTGCCTTCCCAGAGCCGCAACGGCCCTAGCAGGGTGCTGAAAAATGCCCATGACCTCAAAATCCGTCATTCCGGCCGCAGCGAAGCGGAGAGCCGGAATCCATAACAC